>CAVQZU010000160.1:0-10006 GCA_963718485.1 uncultured Acidobacteriota bacterium | reverse complement strand
TCTTCACTGGAATCGCCGGGCGCGTGTGCAAACCTGGTTCAGAGACATGGTATTCAATTGGGTGCGGGTCTCGGCTTTCGAAATAGCAACGAACAAGCTGAAGTTGCATCTGCGCAGCATCCGAAAACATCGGCCTGTTTATTTCATGGGCTATCCATCGGCCATATACGGATTCTGTTTTCTCATTCAGGATCGAGGTTGGGATCTGAGGGACCTGGGTCTCAAGGCAAATATCCTCACCGCCGAGCCGCTGTACGGCTATCAACGAAAGCTGATTACCGAGATTACTGGCGCTCCCTGCGGCGACTTTTATGGAAGTGCCGAGGGCGGTTTAAACGCGTTTGAATGTCCGCACGGATCGTTGCACCTCACGCCGGAAGCCACTTGGCTCCAGCTGCGGGATCGTGGCGCCCAGCAGGGCGATGCTCTGGTCACCGACATGATGCTTCGGGCGTTCCCGCTGATTCGTTACGCGATTGGCGACCAGGTGGTACTCAAACCGGGGGACTGCTCCTGCTGGCCGCCCGCATCCCATGCTCGAGTCGATTCAGGGCCGTTGCGGGGAACCGATTGCACTGCCGAATGGCCGGAGGATCAACGGCCATCTGCCCAGTTACATATTCAAACCGCTCGCGGGATTGAACGTAATTCGGCGTTATCGTTTTGTTCAAAAACCTGATAATCAGCTCGACCTGTTTCTGGTAGTCGGCGATTCGTTCCGCGACGAGCATCGCCGTGCGGTGGAACAGGAAATGTCCAAAGCGTTCGGTGACGACTTCACTGTGCCCATACACCTGGTGCCGGCTTTGCCGCATCTTCCCAATGCGAAGCATCGTGACTACGTTCGAGTTTCCTGATTTCATGCCCCCACTGCACAATTCGCAAGCGCCCGTACAATCTTCAGGAGATCAACTCCTTCCGAAGAGGATCTCCATCATTGTAGCCTGCCGCAACGAATCAAAGCACATTCGGGCCTTTATCGATTCTCTGGTCGCGCAGGATTTATCGGGCTTCGATTCGGAAATTATCGTGGCCGACGGAAGTAGCGACGACGGTACGCGGGAAACGCTGGCCGCATTGGAAGCAAAGTATGCGAACGTCAAAGTCATAGACAATCCCTCTCGAATCGTATCCACAGGCCTCAATGCAGCTATCCGCAGCTCTCGTGGCGAGATCATCATCCGCATGGATGCCCATACCGAGTACGCGACCGACTATGTCCAGCAGTGCGTGGAAACACTCGAGAAGACCGGTGCTGATAATGTGGGCGGGCCCGCGCGGACCAAAGCAGACGGATTGCTGCCGAGCGCCATCCGCGCGGCTTACCACAGCCGATTTTCCACCGGCGGCGCCAAGTTCCATGATGACAACTACAGCGGCTATGTCGACACGGTGACCTATGGCTGTTGGCGCGCAGAAACTCTGCTGAAGGTGGGGCTATTCGATGAAGCGCTAGTCCGGAATCAGGATGATGAGCTCAATCTGCGAATCATTCGTGCCGGCGGCAAGATTTGGCAGTCGTCGGAAATCGTTTCCTGGTATCGGCCGCGCACCACGCTGTCCAGCCTTTTTCGGCAATATTTTCAGTATGGCTTCTGGAAGGTGCGCGTCATTCGTAAACACAGAATTCCCGGGTCTTGGCGCCATTTGATTCCTGGTGTTTTTGTGGCCGCCAACCTGATTCTGGCAATGGCCGCGATGTGCGCCGCAATCTCCGGATTTCAGGCTTTCTCGAGGAAGGTCCTCCTGCTGTGGGGTGCTCTCCTGGCCAGCTACGTCACCAGCTGCACGGTGGCGGCTTGGGGGTCGGCGCGCCGGTATGGTTGGCGACTTTTCCCCTATCTCCCGATCACCTTTGCCATATTTCATCTCTCCTACGGGCTGGGATTCCTGGTGGGCTCCTTCTACTGGAGCTTTGAGAGATTTTTGCGGCGCCGGCTCGGACAGGCGTTTGTAGGAGTGACACGATGAACGGGCAACCTTCCCTATCGAAAACCGCCGCTGTCGATGCGCAGGCGGTCGTTCCCCGACTGTGGAGTGAGACGGAGGACACGATTGGCAAGAAGGGTTTGCTGGTCCGCCAACGCCCTTATGGCTGGCTGACCAATATTTTTTGGCTTTCCGTGGTTTTGTTTGGAGCAATCGATGGTTGGGTTAGCCGCTTCGCGATGAACACCGACGGAATATCCTATCTGGATGTGGCCAGCAAATTCGTCGGCCACGATTGGCTGCACGGCGTCAACGCCTACTGGAGTCCGCTCTATCCCTTGCTATTGAGCATCGCCATTCAGTTGTTGAGACCCTCGGCCTATTGGGAATTCCCGCTCGTGCATTTTGTGAATTTTGTCATTTTTCTGGGTTCGGCGGCGGCATTTGAATTTTTCTTGTCCCGGTTGATACGTTACCAGCGCGAGCGGGCGGCTAGATTGTCGATCGACGAGCGGATGCTGATTCCCGAATGGGGGATTCGCGCCGCTGGTTACTCCTTATTCGTTTGGATATCGCTTCAGCTGACTCCGATTGAGGTGGTGAGTCCTGATATGACCGTCGCGATGTTCATCTACCTGGCAGCCGGGATAGTATTAGGCATTTTTAGTGGCCTTTCGAGGTTCCGCGATTACGCCTTGTTAGGTGCAATCCTGGGCCTGGGATTTCTTGCCAAGGCCCCGGTTCTGCCCGTCGGCTTGGTATTTCTCGGCGCAGTGTGCTTGGCCGGCGGAACGATTCGAAAGACTGCGACGCGAATACCGTTGGCGCTAGCCGCAATGGCGCTGGTAGCTGGACCGTTCGTTGTGTCGCTTTCGCATCTGCAGGGGCGGCTCAGCTGGGGTGACAGCGCAAAACTAAACTACGCCTGGTATGTGAACGGACTCCCGCGATATCACTGGCACGGAGATCGCCCTCAAAACGGGGCGCCCACCCATCCGACGAAGCTGCTGCTAGCAGATCCTCCGGTGTACAGTTTTGACGGGCCGCAGATTGCCACCTACTCGATTTGGTACGATCCCGCGTTTTGGAACGACGGAATCCATGTGGTTCGCGATGTTAGGAGCCTTGCCCGGCAGTTGGTCCAGAACTCTCTGGTGTATGAAAAAGTGGTTTTCCACGAACAAGGCTGCGTGGTGGTGATTTGCCTTTTTCTGTTCTTGCTGGGCTGGAGCCGCAACAGAAGCGTCCTGGACTTTGCTGGATATTGGATGCTCCTGGTTCCCGTCGTGGCCGCATTAGGGATGTATGCCTTGGTCCACGTGGAACTCCGTATGATCTCGGCGTTCCTGGTTATTTTGTGGATGACGCTTTTTGTGGCGGTCCGCCTATCCGATACTCCGGGGACTCCGCGGATTGCGGCAATGGCTCTGGTGGCCCTGGCTCTTTTTGCGATTGCTACGCAGGCAGCTTCGGTCATGGGCCAAGCGACTTCTGAAAGCCCGAAGGAATTGCTTTCGTTGCGAAATCCAAACTCCAATCCGGCGTGGGTGGTGGCAACCGAACTCCACAACGCGGGTATTAGGCCTGGTGACAAAGTGGCCTGGATTCGCCCGGCAGCGTTCACTGCCACGCACAATTACGATTGGGCCCGGCTGGCGAAGTTGAGAATTATTGCCGAGGTGCCCACGGGGGATGAGGATCGCTTCTGGTCAGCAAGTCCGTCAGAGCGGTTGTCGGCTCTCGAGCGGATCGCCCAGACCGGCGCCGTTGCTTTCGTGGTAACCGGCATGCCGCCCGGAATTCCCGACCATGGTTGGAAACGGCTCGGGAATTCGGGATACTTGGTTTATCTGCTGGGGCCGGCTCAAAACTAGTTCAAGAATCGCTGCGCGACCGCTACAGACCTTCAAACCGTTGCGAATTCCCCAATGCAGGTGAAACCCTTGGCAGCTCGGTACCCAGCCGCCCGGCTGTGGCCTCAGACGTGCCCGTCCCTAGAGCGGAAAATGATTTCTCTTCCCGAGCCATAAGCACTTGGTCGCAGAGAAGATATTTTCCGGTCCCTCCCGGCTTCATCTAAGAAAACAAAAGACTTGCTGGCGGCAACCCTCGTGCAATGAGATCACTTCGCAGCTGCAATCCTCAACGATGCCCCTGGGAGTTAAGGGGCGGGAGCTTGCGGGCAGCAGGCGAACGCCAAGGCTCGGGCTTTTCCCATTTCAAAACCCAATTCGTACCGGGAACTCGAATGACTGCTTCAAAAATGCGCCCCACAGGGGCGATGCATATCATCGACACGTTGTCCGCGGCGGGAGCCGAACGTGTCGCGGTCAACCTTGTGAATCATTTGCCTCGGGACAAGTATGTTCCCTATCTATGCACCACACGAGCCGATGGTCCCTTGGACCGCTCCGTTGCTGCCGATGTGATGAGGCTTCGACTGCAGCGACGGTCGCGATTCGACTACACGGCGATCGTTCGTCTTCGCAGATTCATTGACGCAAATGAGATCCGAATCATACATGCGCACAGCTCGGCTCTGTTCATTGCCCGGCTAGCTACCGTAGGCCTGGACGTCAAAATCTTCTGGCACGCCCATTATGGGCGTTACGCCTTGGACGATCAGAAGGCCTATCATTATCGCCTGGCCACCGCTGGCATCTCTGGCATCATAACCGTCAACAAAGAAATGGCGGATTGGTCGGTGCGAAGACTCGCCCTGCCGTCCAAATCTGTTTGGTATATCCCGAACCTGGTGTCTTTAGACGGGGGCGGCATTGCGGACTCCGGTCTACCCGGAACCAAAGGCCAGAGGATCGTTTGCCTCGCCAATTTCCGTCCAGAAAAAGATCATTTGACTCTGGTGCGGGCAATGTCGCGCGTGATCAAGAGCATCCCGCAGGCCCACTTGTTGCTCGCCGGCAAGACCAACGATCAGGCCTACCAGAAGCTCGTGGAACGAGAGATCGCACTGCTGGGTCTTGAACGGAACACGTCGATATTGGGAGAGCGGCACGACGTGGCAGCAATTCTGAAAGACTGCGACATAGGAGTCCTCAGTTCCTCATCGGAAGGATTTCCCATGTCCCTTCTGGAATATGGCGCCGCGGGGCTGCCTTCTATCGCTACATCGGTCGGACAGTGCCCTGACATTCTGCAGAACGGGGGAGTGGGAATCCTGGTGCCGCCCTCCGAAGTTGAACCACTGGAGGCTGCCTTGGTCTCCCTTCTGCGATCGCCCGAACAGCGTCGTTCATTTGGTGCTCGGTTTAAGCGAAGAGTGAATGAGGCTTTTAGCCCCTCCGCAGTCATGCAGCAACTGTGCGAGATTTACGACACCGTGCCGGGCAAAGCGTAATTCCAAAATGCGATCCCCAGCAAAATTGGCCACCTTCTTGTACCACGATGTCGCCGATACCCCCGCCGAGTCCGGCTTTCAGCGGCCTTCGGCCTTGCCTTACAAGCAGACTCGGAAGAATTTTGTAAGCCACCTGGAAGGCATTGCGAACAGCGGCTTTTCGCCGAGATCGGTTCCCGAAGTTGATTTTCGCAAGGCCGAAAAGCAGGTCCTGATCACCTTTGATGATGGCGGCAGAGGCGCCCTGCAGGCAGCAGAGGAACTCAACCGGCGGGGATGGAAAGGCCATTTTTTCATTACCACCAGCCTGATTGGAACCCGCACCTTCCTGGACGCTCGGGCCATTGGCTATCTGCGCAGCTGCGGCCATGTGATTGGAAGCCATTCGCACACACATCCCGACATTTTTAAGGGCATTCCTTTCGAGCAGATGATTCGCGAGTGGCGCACCAGCTGCGACCTGTTATCCAACTTGTTAGGGTCGCCTTGCCTGGCGGCATCGGTGCCGGGCGGGGATGTCTCGCGCCGCGTCTTTCAATCCGCACACGAAGCGGGACTAAAGTTCCTTTTCACCTCCGCCCCCGTTTTGAGCCCTCGTCGGCAGGGTGACTGCTGGATTCTCGGCCGGGTGTGCCCCAGAACCGACGCGCCTTTGGCAGATATACAAAAACTTGCGGAATTCAACGGTTGGAGCGGGATGCTGCTTCGCTACCAGGCCAAGACGATGTTGAAAACATCCCTGTTTCCGCTCTATCGAATCTATGTTCGCCATGCTCTCCAACACTCCTAAGAACCGCGTCGTAATTCTGTGCGGTCCCAAGCTGACCCATGTGAATACCTGCAGTACGCTTATTCGCAGCGGAGTCGAAATCGCCGGAATCTGTATCGCCGATCAACGGACGGCGGGATTGCCGGTCCGCTACTTGTGGAAGAGCGCAAAAAAGAAGGGATTGTGGCGCACCGCTTCCCGCTCGCTCGCTCGCTTGGTCTATCTGGCTTTCAACAGGCGGCAGGATCGAGCTGTCTACGAGCGCCTCTTTAACGAGCGCGAGCTCCGGGAGACCTTGAAGCCTCTCGAGGACCGCATCCATCGCACCGATGACTATTCAAGACCAGAAACCATAGCCTGGTTGAAAGCGTGCCGCGCAGACATCTTCGTCGTGCACACGCCCTATTGGGTGGGTAAAAAGGTCCGCGAGCTGCCTCAGAAAGGAATCGTGCTCGGCGGCCATCCTGGCATTACCCCCGAATATCGCGGCTCGCATTCCGCCTTTTGGGCGATTTACAACCAGAAGCCGGAAGACGTGGGTTGCACGGTATTCCTGCTCGATGCCGGCGTTGATACCGGGGATGTCGTCGCGCAGGAGCGCATCGCCGTGGAAAAGGGAGACAGTTTCATGACCTTGTCCTGGAAAGGGGTGATGCGCATTGCGCAGCTCCAAGCCGAGGCCATAAAAAACCTCGACACGGGGGGAGAATTGCCGCGCCGCAAAATCGTTTCCATCCCGGAGGGGTCGGAGTTCGATAACCCAACCTTCGGTGAGTTTCTGCGCTATCGGCTCCGCCAGAGCTTGGTTCGATAGCCTGAGCTTCCGATGCGAACGGCGTTGTGGAGACGCTCTCCGGATGGTGGCTTGCTTTTCGCCAAGGATATCAACGCTGGCCAGAGTAGAGGCTTAATCGAGGAACCGATGCCACCGACATTGGAACAGCAGGCGCACCAGGGGAACCTGGCAAGACCTATGACCTCGTTTGAATGGCGTTACCTGTGCCTACAGAATTTCCTTCCTGTCTTGTATCCGACCGTGCGCAGAAGACTCCTCAAGATAGCCGCGGGCATCCAGGGCCGGCCGAGCATCCTCGACGTAGGAGGCAGGAAATCGCACTACACCATCGGCGTGCCGGCCGATGTAACCGTTTCTGATTTGCCCAGAGAAACCGATGTCCAGCAGCAATTGCATCTGGGTATCAACAGCGAAATCGTCTCGCAACTACGGGCTCGCAGGAGCAATATCACCGCGGTGGAACTTGACGACATGACACGATCGTCGTTTGGCAATGAACAGTTCGATTGCATTGTGGCAATTGAAGTTCTCGAGCATGTCGAGAAAGACGCTGCCTTTGTGCGCGAGGTGTCCCGGGTTCTTAAGCCGGGGGGCGTGTTCCTGATGACCACTCCCAACGGGGAGTTCGTTCAAAACACGAACCCTGATCATAAGCGCCATTATACGAAAGATCATTTGATGGGATTGTTGTCTTCGTCTTTCGATTTGGTGCGCGTAGACTATGCGGTGAAATCCGGGCTTTTTTATAATTGGGCGCTGCATTCCTGGTCTGTGAAGCGGCCCATCCGTACCGCTCTGGCAATGTTTGCGGCCGTTGTCAATTCGCTTGACTCGGCTGGCAAGGGTGTCGGTCAGCAGTCCTGGGGAACCCAGGAGCTCGTTGCCGAAGCTCGGAAACGGTCGGCGTGAGGTCTGTGTTCTTTTTCTCCTCTGCACAGACGATGGTGAGCGGATTGACTTTCTCCCTCCGGAATGGGCCTTCGATGAAGATCACATTCTCGATGGGAATCCTAAGGTAAGACACATGGGCAACCACTATTTACGTCCAGCAAAGAAGGTGTCGGCGGTGATTCTTGCGGGCGGAAAGGGCACGCGGCTCAAGCCCTTTACGATGACGATTCCCAAGCCGCTCTTGCCTCTGGGAGATACTCCCATCCTGGAAATTGTCATTCAACAACTCGCGGCGGCGGGTTTTTCCCGGATCGTGCTGACCTTGGGACACATGGCTCCCCTGCTGATGGCTTCGATTGGCAATGGTGAGCGCTGGGGAGTAACCATCGAATCTGTTCAGGAACAGGAGCCGCTCGGCACGGCGGGTTCGCTGCGAATGATCGCGGATCTCGACGACAATTTTCTGGTCATGAATGCCGATCTGCTTACCACGCTTGATTATCGGGAGATGTTTGCATTTCACCTCCGTCAGAATTCCATAGGCACGATCGGCCTCTCCAAAAGGGAAGTTCTTATCGACTATGGAGTCATTCAAACGGATTCACAGAGTACTTTGAGCAACTATATCGAAAAACCAACGATTCCCTATTCGGTGAGCATGGGAATCAACATGCTGTCCAGAAGGTGCCTTGAATTCCTCCCCTCCAGTGGCAAGTTCGACATGCCCGAGCTCATGTTGGCGATGCACCGTGCCGGTCACCCGGTCCATTGCTACCAAACCGACTGCTATTGGAAGGATATCGGTCGATTCGATGATTACCAACAAGCGAGCGATGATTTCTCAAAAAATCCGTCACAGTTCTTGGTCCGGCCGGTTCCGGCGCGCGCATGAAAGCCCTGGTCACGGGGGTCGGGGGATTTTGCGGGGTCCATCTCGTTTCACGCCTCCGACAGGAAACCGGAATCGAAATCGCCGGCCTTGGCAGACGCGCCGCCGCGGCCTCCAAGGCGTCCGTCGATGCTTATTTTCAGGCCGACATAACGGACCGGCCGACAGTTGCCCAGGCAATCAAAATATTCCGCCCCGACTGGATCTTTCACCTCGCGGGCCTTTCGGGCAACGCCGTGGCCCCCGCCGCGCTCTATGAGGCAAATATTCAGGGAACCATTCACTTGCTTGACGCCGTGCGGGCCCATGCGCCGGCAGCCAGACTGTTGCTGGTCGGTTCGTCGGCCGAGTATGGACTTCTTGAGTCGTCTGCGTTGCCGGTGACCGAATCAAGTCATTGCCAACCGGTTGGACCATACGGGATCAGTAAATATTCTGCCACTCTGATTGCCATGGACTATGGCCGCCAGTTCAACCTCGACCTGGTCGTCGCTCGCCCTTTTAATATTGTTGGGGCCGGTGTCCCTGCCAGCCTCGTCGTCGGGGCCATGCTGTCGCGGGCCAAGAAAGCCCTGGCCTCTTCGCAGCCGACGATGAAAGTGGGCGATTTCGAAAGCCACCGGGATTTCATTGCGGTGTCGGACGTCGTGGACGCCTATGTGCGTTTGATGCGCCAGCACGTTCGCATGGAAATCTTCAACCTATGCTCCGGGAAGACTCATTCTATCCGCACGGTTGCGGAAATGCTGGTGGCTAATTCACCTATTCCGATTCGGCTCGAATTCGATCCGTTCCTGGTGCCCGCCTCGCGCATACGCTCCCTCTATGGCAGCTATGAGCAAGCCGCGCGCATCATTGGATTCAAGCCCTCGGTTTCACTGGAAGAAGCGCTTCGAGAAGCATGGTGCAGCGAACTGGAAGTGGGGGCCTCTTGCGAATAGCAATGTTAGTTAGCCTGAGCGTTTCATGGTCGCGAGAGGCGGCACTCCGCCTCAACGAACTCGGTCATGAGGTTCACGCCATCGATTTCGAATCCGAGATGGAGGGTAACTATCTGCGGGGACGCGAGGATCTGAATTCCGGGTCGATCGCCAAGCTGCATGACACCCTGACCGGGGTCCATTTGATTCGCGGAAGCGATATTTCCCAATGGCGCTATTTGAAGTACGCACCACAGTTGCGGAGAATATGTAAAAAAATCAATGCCGACGTGCTCTTCAGCCTCTGGGGCGGTGGATTCGCGATGATTTCGTATGTGAGCGGAATCAGACCTTACGCCGTATTCCTCGGCGGAGGGGATGTACTGCGAGTGTCCGGTATTCAGAAAGTGATCAGCCGCATTGCTTTAAACCGCGCGGCACTGGTCCTCGCCAA
>CAVQZU010000159.1:0-4534 GCA_963718485.1 uncultured Acidobacteriota bacterium | reverse complement strand
TCCGGAAACGAATGCTGAGAATTCAGAAAGCAGCCAAACAAGCTCACCTCCGAGGTGCGAGCCGCTATCCTTCCTCCAGAGCGCCACTCCACAATTTCGGCCTCCGCCACCAACCGATATCGGGGCGCCCGGCGTCGCTCTGCATCCATCCCCCAATCACCTCGTCGGAAAAATCTAGCACCGAAACGGTGCAAGAAATACGCAGCGCAATGGAGTGTCGCCTAACGGTCACCACACTACGGACGGCGAGCGAGTTCCTCTGCTCGGCTCTTTGCTCAAAGACTTATGTATGCACGTCTTGAGCGCAACACGGCGGAGAATCTTGCTCCGGGTCGTTCCCTAGAGACATGCGGCGTCAGGTTTCAATTTCAGCGCGCCCACGCCCCGCGCAACCCACAGCGCAAAATCGAGCCCAAAAGGAAACGCCGCGCCACCCATGGCGCTTTCTACTCCTTCAATGAAACGCTGAATGATCGGCTCGCGATTTTGAAGAAAATCAATCGATGCGATCTGATCTCCGGTTCTTGCAAGCCAGACCCTGCGCTCATCAGCCATTTCGTGACCACATTTAATCTCACCCAAACGGGCAAGCGGCACCGCATAATTCCGGATCGAAATAAGGTGGGAGCCGAGGTTTTCGATCGGATCGATCCCCACGCGGTCGGGACGGCTGATCGTGAAGCGTCCGCCGAATTCGAACCCAGCGCCTCGATTAAGATCGCGCTGCCAAGCCTCAACAGCCTCGAGCAAACAGTATTGATAGTGAACGCCGCAGACCAAGCTTTTGCGGCTGGCGAGCTCCAGCAGTGGCTTTGTTTCGGCCTCGGAGTTCAGCCAAGGTTTCTCGACAACGACGTTCAGGCCAGCCTCCAGCGCCGCCTGGGTCATTACCGGAATATGCGCACCTGGTGGAACGCATAGCCACGCAATCTGCGCGCCGCTGGCCGCAAACGACTCCGATAAACGGGATCGGTATTGAGAGGAAGTTTCCAGCGCCCGGCGCCGTGCGCCCCGAAGGCACGCCACCGGGTGCGCGTCGGCGAGAATCGCGCGCATTCTCCCAGCCCAGTAGCCGCTTCCGAGGATCGCGTATCCAGGTTTTTCATCCATTTTTGGCAACGCGCTCGCACACGAGCCGAGCGGCCTTCACCGCGCTCACCACTTTGCCCGAGAACACATGCAGTTCCCCCGGAGAGCCTTCTCACCATAGCGTCCTGCGGTCTTCTTTCGCAATTGTTCTCGACGACCCGCAGCGTAAAACGCGAGCCGCAATAGACCGCGTCCCTCGCCAAAGGCACCGTCAGCGCCGCGTCTTTGCGCATTGCCTCGAAATGGGTCGCAGCACAGGGAACGAAATCGCATCCGTTTAGAAGGGCAGCATATTCAGCGGGCAGGGTTTCCCCGCTGTCTGCGGTAGTCCAGTGGTTCGTATGCTTTGCGGAGCCGAAAAGAAACCGCTCGGAGTTGCCATACGGATCGAACGCCGTAAACGGGCCATCCAGCACGATCAATGAAACGCCTCGAAGCGTGAACGGCAGCTCGATCAGGATTTCTCGGCCACCTGATATTTGGCTCCTTCGAAAATGCCGCGGCTGTAACCTTAGCCCGTACGTTGCCCACACCACGAAGTCATAACCTCCGCGCATGGCGGGCGAAAATTCGTGTCGTTCAAAGGGAATGCCAAGCGCCTGAAGGCGTGAGGTGATCAATTCCCGCAACAGGTCCGGATCGTAGACGTGTTCGTCCACCTCGTAGCACTTGTCGATGAATCCAAAATCCATCCAGGGCGGTTGGCACTGTCGCAAAGGCAGGTTGTGCTCATTCATGACTTTCTCGAATAGCTCGGGAGAGGTCAGCGAGTACTGCCGTGGAATCGCATAGTAATGGCGAGTGCCGGAGACAATCGCCGGCGCGAACATGTGCAGAAATTCAGAGTGCGCTTCGATGATTTCAAGGATCGTTTCCGGGCTGCGCGGGTAGTGATAGCCCGAATGCACCCGATACTGATTGATCGCCGATGCGGCACGCAGAATGCCAAGGGGATCGAAAAGGTGTACGTCGTGACCTTGCTCAGCGAGCTGAATCGCTATGGACGCTCCATAAATCCCGGCGCCGGCTACCGCGACCTTAGATTTCATCGCGCTTAAGCAAATCTTCGTCTGCGGATGGAGTCCAATCGAGATCGAACGCGAGGAGCACCGGTCCCGGCAAAAGCGCGCCGGGACGGGGAAGTGCTTAATCCGAAGCATTCGTCGCGGGACTGGCCACAACAGGAACGAGCATTCCCTTGTGAATGTAATAATCAATGCCGCGCCACCGGATCGTTCTGCGTCCAAAGCTGACCAGCCAGATCAGGAATGCGGTCGCATCCCACAACGGGATCAGGGGCATTTTGCTCCCATAGGCCTTTCTCCTTCATGCCTCGCACACCGATTAGCCATGTCATGGCCAGTCGCAACGCTAGGTATGCACCCAGATAAACAGCCATGATCGCGGCCGTCGGGTGAACGGCGATCGCCACCAGAGCCCACGGCAGTCCCCAAGTGAAAATCAACCCAAAGTGTCCCCACGGCCGCATCCCGCGCATCACGGTCATCCAGCGCACGCGCTTGTAGAGCAGGTCGCCGAGCGATTCGAAATCGGCCACCGCTTCCACCGTGTGGGGAAGCAGCTTCACTTCGTATCCTTGCCCGGCGATAAGCCGGCCCACAAGTAGATCATCCGCCGGCCGGTTCTCAATCACCTGATATCCGCCAAAGCTCGCGAGGCTCTCCCGCGTGGCGACAATCGTCTGCCCAAACGTAAATTTCACGCCGTCCAATTTCCAGGCCACCATGATCCCGGCAAAGAAGTCAGAGCTCATGCCAATGGCATGGAGCTTCTGGATGAAGGTAGTTTCCTTGGTGGAAACGTACAGGCAGGTGGCCCCACCCACCTTTGGATCGCGAAACGGCTCGACAACCGCACGCAAATAGCTGGGCTCGACGCGCACATCGGCATCCGCAATCACCAGCAGGTCGTAGCGCGCCTCATCCACCAGGCGAACGAGCCGCGCCACCTTATCATTCATGGCCGCCCGGCCGGAGCCATACAAAACGCGAATGTTCCGGCCGGGGAAGTCGCTGATCAGCTTCTTGATGACCGCAACAGCGGGATCATTCTCATCGACACAGAAAACGATCTCGTATTCGGGATAGTCCTGCCGGCAAAAACCGCGAAATTCTCGTAGGCCTCTACATCGAGCCCTCGAACCGGCTTCAGGCAACCGACCGGTGGGGTAAACTCGCCCGCTTGTTCGGATTTGTTTCTCGCCGCGGAGAAGAATTGTACGGTGCTGTACAGCGCGAGGAAGTAGTAGACAGCCGGAATAGCGGCAACGCCGAGAACGATGTACTGGACAGCCGTCACAACCCTCGCACCTTACGAGTAGCTCGCCTTTCCCATGCCCTTTGCGCAAGGCACCAAGGCATCTTCTGAACTTGGGCAGCGTTAAAATACGACGATCGAACCCGTTTTCGGCTTCATTCTAATTGAGATATGGTACAACGAAATAAGGCGCAGTATAGCACAAGGAGATTTCTCGTGCCGGATCTGCACAGGTTGCTAGAACCCCTCATTTGATTTGTGAGCGCTGGTCAGTAGGGGCCGGCGCTTTAGCGCCGGCATAACTGCTGTCGGCGGGCGCGTGCCTTGCGCCGTGTCTGTACTGCGAGTTGTCCCGCTACTGCCTTTTCCTTTCGCCCGGTGACGGTGGTCGGCATTGCTGCCAACGACGAGGGTCCAGCCATGGAGATCACCTCGCAACAGGCCAATCTGCTCGACGTCTGAGCACCTACGGCCTCGAACTCGTGGCCCCCGAAAATATGAGGCGACATCGGCGTGCGGAAAGGCAACTGCGCCGCGCTTCTGGCACCCCAGGGATCAGGCGGTTTTAGCATCTACGGCCATCCCACGTATCTTGTCGGTGGAAACTTCGGAGTCAAACGTTCCAGGGCGACGGCTATTACTTCGTATCCAAAAAAGAGAAGCTGGCCGCCACCGCTGAACGTATCAAAGAACTCGACGATTTCTCCGCCGAACTGGCCGAAGCCCTCCTTCCCGTCGCCTAGTGATGCGTTCTCTGTTCGCCGCGCCTCAGAGGTTTCGAAGGTGCCCGCTGCAGCGTGTGCCGGCTAGGGCATCTCGCCCGATAACGCGTTTCCCCTATTGGCACCGCGTTTTGATCGGCATGCTGCGTTGATCAATCCGGTGACCGATGGCCCGGCTTTCGGGGACGGGAGTCGGTCGGAGCCGGCTGAGCGTCACCTCAAATTCCGGCGATGGCGGCGAGGGCGTGGATAGCGGGAACCATGGTCTCGGCCGAGGGCTTGGTGATGTTGGGCGCGGTCGATACGGTGCGCCGGCGAGAGAGGAATTTGCAGTTGCGGATGTCGAATTGACTGGAAGGCCCGAGGAGTGCGGCAGAGGGAACCTAGCGACGCAGGTCACTTTGGTTGTATCTGGACCTGAGATGACTTACTAGACTTCCCAGGCG
>CAVQZU010000158.1:0-12486 GCA_963718485.1 uncultured Acidobacteriota bacterium | reverse complement strand
TTCACCCTTCAAGAACTCAACGTTATGGAGCCCGGATTTCTACCTATATTTCGTTCGCCAGCGCCAGCATTTCATCCGTCATATCGAGGCCGTACGCCCTGCCCGTAGGCCCGACGCGCTTCGCCAGACAATAGAACGTCGATACCGCCACCGGAACCCAAGTCGAGGACCACATCGCCAGGATTCAATTTCGCCAACGCGGTGGGATTGCCGCAGCCTAGCGAAGCAAGCATGGCTTCGGCGGGTATTTCATTCGCTTGCGGAGCATCGTAAAGATTTGACGTGATTGGATCGCAATTTAATCCGTTCGATGCCCTGGCTCCGCAACAACTACTCCCCCCGGTTGTGACTCGCAAAGCAGCCTGTCCGTATTTCTCTTTCACAGCATCTTTTATCGCGCTCATATTGCCTCCTACTTGCATATTTGAACAACGTCGTGTGGCTTTACGGCCTTGTTCCGCGTGCAGCACTCCGCGTAAAGGAATTGAAGCAACATCTGTAACCCCTCCGTGTCTTGTTGGGAGCAGGGGTAGAATCATATTTCGATTATCGCGGAAATATGGATATTGTCAAGCGGAATGTAGACACGCCACGGACCTGAAATCCGGAGTCCCCAACAGATGAGTTTTGCGGAGATCGAGACCCTCAGCTGCGATCGAGCTCAGACAGTCCGGGATCCTACTGTATTGTTTCGCACGTGGTGCCCTCGTATGGTTATGACGAGGGAAAAACGACATGAAAGGCAACCCGCGATGGGTATTGACGTGCGCTAAATGCAAATCAGAATTCCCACACAGTGATGTAGTTGACAGACCACCATCACAGCGTGATCCCTTTACGGGCACTGTGCACAAGCCGGAGTTTCCAAGTGATGGACTGAGCGTAGAATGCCCGCACTGCAAGAAGTCTTCCGTTTATCAGCGTCACCAACTTTTCTATCGGGATTAGTTTGTGCAGACTGCCTATTCCCCGAGTACAATCGGTTCCGCTATGTCTTCAACTTCCTTGAGTATTGTTCGCCAATGCCTTCCGCTGTTCGTTACGATTGCGCTATTCTCGTGCGCCATGGCTCCCCTCCCTCACGAAATCGCGATTCAGGTTCCTGAGGGATACAGCGGAGCTTTACACGTAACGCCGTGCGCCGCCCCGCCGGTCAGCATGGACCAGCACGGAAATGTCTGGGTTGCGGATTGCTTGTTGCCCGGGGAGAAACCTCAATTGGTCGTGACGCAGGGTAGCAGGGTCTATAGAATCACCCCCGAGAAGCTGACCGTTATTCGGACTGGAGATGGAATCATCGTTGGGATCGAAACGCACGTGCCTTAAACAAGCCCTAAAACACGAGAAGATTTTCCTGGCTTTTGTGTTTCAGAACGCAGCTCCAGCTGCGCCTTTTCGTGACTCTGGCGGTTCCAAATGCAACTGGGCCGCGGTCATCAGCGTATCGAGATCTCCTTTCGCCACCACTGTGCTGATCCCGCATGCAGCGGCATCTCCCGGTAATACGCTATCCGCGTACAAAGTGAACAGGATAATGGCAGTGGTCGGAAGGATAGGCCGCAGTGTCGGTGCGGTCTCCAATCCGCCCATTACGGGCATCGAGTGATCCAGGATAATTAGATCAGGCTTATGCATTTCCGCCAGTACGATTGCTTCGGCTCCATTCTCCGCCTCCGCGCAAACGATGAATCCAGCTCGTTCAAACATTTCACGTAAAATTATGCGAACGCTCGCAAAGTCATCAACCAGAAGAACGGTGCGTGTGGGCACGGGTCGGGCCCTCCAAGGACGAGAGAATCGATGCGGAGGCGATGGTCCATTGCGCGAGTAGTGTCAGTATGAAGGGGCAGTTTGCCTATAGGTGGTAGCGTGTATAATGCCGACCATCGAACGTGCAGTGCTTAAAAAGCCACCGGACCAGCCCCCGACCAAGGAAAGGTGCGTTTATGACGGACAAATCTAAACCGGACAAGTCATCAGAGCATTCCCTGGAAAAGCCTTCGATCACTTTGCCTGGGACCGTCGAGAGAATCATTCCCGCCATACCCGCCGTCGAGGAACCCGAAAAAGCCCAGATATCAGTCGAAGGCGCAGATCACCTTTATCGTGAAATCCGTGTCGAAAATGCTTTGGAAGATCAAAACGGCGATACCGTGAAGCTCAAGCCGGGTGCTCAGGTTGATGTCACAATCGAAGCACAGCCTGACGTAACGAAGCCATCAGCCTGAGCTTTGATTCCTTCCCCGACATCTAGCCGGAAGGTTGGCCCGGTAAGATATTGGGGTTCGTTCGAGGTGGTACCAAAACCGGGCTGCGCTATCATCGCGTGCTTCCAAATGTGTACGCTACCCCGAGCACAAGACGGAGACGGCTCTGACCTGCCTCGTTCAAATGCGTGCGGAGGAGGTCCAAGTTGCCTCGAGCAACCCAATGCGAGCTCAGCTGGTAGTCCGCACCTCCTCCGAGCATCCACGAAAACGCGCTGTCGGAGTTTGTTACCGAAGGCTGGATTCCTTCCTGTATTGTTGATTTCAAGTGCGACACTCCAAATTGAGCCTCGCCAAACGGGCGAATGCTGTACTTGCCCATTTTTCTCTGTGCGAAGTAGAAACGCGGGCCAATTAAGAAATCCTGCAAATGGCTCTTTGAGGCGATAGCGCCGACGCTCGTGAACTCAAACGTCCCTACCCGTGTGGTGTCATACACACCGTCGTATTCGGCAGCGATTGAAACTCTTGGCGCAACCCACCATGCGGCACCTAAATCAAACCCATCGAGGCCAAAATCACCCGTTACATGAGCCCATCCGCCGCTAACTTCAAGCCCTTGGGCTTGTAGATTACGGGGACATGCAGCCAATGCGATGAAAAGTGCCACCGTCGACAGCCACACCCTTAGCCAAAGAATCCTCTGGTCCATTCTTTTTTCTCCAGTTCACCATCTGTCTTTGATTGACAGAAAGCGAGAAGTATCCGATTAACCGCCCGTCACATTTGTACTAGCGGAGGGGCGGAATCACTATCGGGGCAAGCGACTAGTCCTGGATGAGTTTTAATGTAGTCTGGATCTCGAGTAAGACGGCGTCTCTGCTAGAATCATCGTACATCCGCTCGCCATGATACTGAACGTCACTCCCTGCCCACACTGCCAGTCCGTCATCGTCCCAGCGGCACATGACAAAGAAAAAATGCAGTTTGATGCGATCCGGAGGATCTGGGCCAATTACTTGCGACCGCTGCGGCAAGGTGTTTGAGGTGCAGCTCGTTCAGATGAAGACTCAAGAAGTGTCGGAGGAGTGGCTTAAGCAGAAATATCCCGACTTCCGTCATTAACGGTAGGCGTATCCCCTGGGCCAATCGCAGAAGCAATTCAGTGTTTTGCGGTCGAGCTCAGGACCGTCCCCCGATCCTTCTGCGACTCCCGCTCCAGCTGCGCAACGACCGCCTTGCAGGCACCACAGCTGCGTAGATGCGCGAGGAACTTAGCGTTCAGCGGGATGCGCTTTGCAAAGCGCCGGCAGGGTTTTTGGTGCGGGCGGATTCATTTACTCGATAGAATCTGAGTCCGAGAAGTGGCCCTCAACGTCATTTGTCGGGAGGTACACATCAGCACTTATTTTGGTAGAGGTGGCGGTCGAGAATGAGTCTTCGATGGTTGAGACTGGTTCGTCTTGGTGTTGGCGCGTTTCAACGTGCTTCTGGTCATGCCCAAGTACGATAGCGAGGCCCACGGTCAGAGCAACGCCCCACACGATTGGTCTTCGTCGAAAGCACATCTCATGTATTGTACATCCCCGATCCATGAGCGACATGTCCCATCTCGCCTTTCACGCGCCGATCGATCTCGACCAGTTGCGCGCCCGTCTGAGCAAGAATGACCGACGATCAGCTCCTGCGATTTGGCAAGGCCGCTCGTTTCATGTGCACGCCGGAAGCGAAGCTCGGCAAGCCGCCGTGGCATCTCCTCAGCGTCATGACGCCCCAATCGGCGTGAGATCATGAAATCCGTTTGCCTTGATCACGGCTTCATCTAATCCCTGTTGGCGGGCTGCGACCCACGCGCTGTAGTGTTTCGTGACTATCGCCTCCGAATTGCCCAAAAGGCTTGCAACAGTCGCCGTAGATATTCCCTGCCGAAGTAAGTTGACGGCGAAGGTGTGCCGAAATCTGTGTGGGTGAGCATTTTCGATTTTTGCTTTTTCGAACACAGGTTTCACTTTGTAATCACGCCATAAATTAGTAGTGCTCTTGAGCCCGGTGCGCCCATTCCAAAAGAAATATTTCGGAGTTTCTTTCTGAATCGTGCGAAGTGACTCAGCGACAATCTCAGGCAAAAGAACTTTCACCGGCACCGAAGTTTTCTCCGTCCGAAGGACGAGATGATTTCCTTGCAGGCTATCAACCCGCAGCATGCAGCAGTCGGAGATCCGAAGCCCGGCGAACCGCATCAGCAGGATGAACGTATAAATTCTGGGTCCAGCGCCCTTAGCCGCGTTGAAAATAGCAGTCATTTCTTCGTCGGTGAACGGGAGTTGCTGAGTGGGCTCAACTCTGATCCGGCCAAGTAACAACGCAGGATTCTCCCCGATCCACTTGTGAGCGACGGCGAACTTGAAAATGGTTCGCAGGCGTTCTTGTTTCTTGCTCTTCGACAGAGGCTTGTCCTTCCATGAATTTCTGAAATCTTGGAGTGCTGGAAGATCCAGTTCGTTCACAAAGCGGATTCCCCGATCTTTGGTGAAGACTAGGAGCTGCCCAAACAGCACCTGATATTTCCGTATGGTCTCATGGCTCAGGTTTTCTGCTTTGGCATTATTGATGAATTGGTCTCGCCAGGCTTCGATCGTTGTTCGTGTCTCGCCAGCGGCAACCTTAACGGGCAATTTGCCGGTCGCCTCAAGTTCGCGACAAAGGTCCGTTGCTCGCGTCCAGTCGCGTGTCTTTAGAGGCTGCCGAATGTAGCGCCCATTCTCCAACGAACCCCGGGCCCATATGGGGCAGCCGCGCCTCTTATCGTCACACCGGGCAGTATCCGCAGAGTGGCACTTTGCGGGATTGTGCCGTCTGTATATTTGCAGCATTTAAGAAATCCTCTTCTTGACCCGTGCCGCAACCTCAACCGGTATCCTCAGCGAAACGTAGTTGCGCTTGCGTTTCTTAGCCGCATTTTCATCCCGCAATTTGACGACACCAGGCTCCTCTCGAAACAGCTCCCTGATCTTGTCTGAGCTCAGGTGCCATTCGGCAGCGAGTTCTTGCACGGTGTAATCGCGGGTATCGCCGGGCTGCCGGCGAGCCTGAGAAGCCTGGACAGCCGGTTGACTTTTGCGCACAGCCCGGTCAGCAAGCGCCTCGCGGATTGGTTTGGCCGCAGTTACTTCGGTACCGTCGAACAGAATGTCGTCGCGGGTCCAGAGAAGAGGAGACTCTTTCTTGTCAGTCATCGCGCCTCACGATGTACAATCCTCGTACAAAAAGAGTGAGGCCACAATAGTACTAAGGTTTTTATTGGGTTTTTGATGGCGGAGGGGGTGGGATTCGAACCCACGAGACCCTTTCAGGCCTAACGGTTTTCAAGACCGCCGGAGTCAGCCGCTTTCCTACCCCTCCACTGCTTCTGCAACTTAGCTGCCTCGTTCGATTTGACGAACTGTCATTTTGCTGCCAAATCGTCCATGGCTGCAACAGAATCTTCACCCGACATCTTCAGGTAGAAGGCCATCGTTGTGTTGAAATTCGAGTGCCGCATAATCCTTTGTACCGCACCCGCCAGCACCCCCAGAGCGCAAAGGTTTGTCGCAGGTCCGAGGCGGAGTGCATGCCAACCATGTCAAACCATTTTGTGTTTCCGGAGCACTGGCGCAATTCGCTTGGTGCCCGAGTAACGTGTATGAACCGGGACAAATGAATCGGGAGGTCGGAGCTTGTGAAAAGGTGCGGCCTGGTGGGTTTGTGAGCAAATGGTACAAATCGCATTGGAATGATGGATGATAGCAATGCGATTCGTAACACGCGGTCTCCGGCATCGCCGCGAGTCGTGGAGTTTCACAGCAGTCCTGCTTCAATAAATCGTTGAATTCTTGAACTCGTTCGCGATGATCGCCGCGATCTCGTTCGCCGTTGGCTTCTTGAGCACGATAATTTTGTCCGCTGCCGACTTCGAGCACGTGGCGATGACCGTTTCCCGAAGTTGTTTGTGACGCTTCACGAGCTCATCATTGGTCGGCTTCGGCATGAGAGCAACTCCTGCAAGATCCAACGCCACTCCCCTTGCACACAGGAAGGCCAGGCATACTACCACACACGGATGCGGTCTCTAGGCGACCAGCTGACGACCAATCTCCCAGTGATGCCCGAAAGGATCGGCCACGCGCCCGACTCGCCAGCCGTGTTCTTCCTTCACAGGGGAAACCATTGACGCACCAGCCTTCAGCGCCCTCAGGAAGACCGCATCTGGATCCGCAACAGTAAAGATCATGCGAACTGAGCCGCCACCGAGGGATTGAGGGCTGAAATTACCATGCTCTGGAGACTCGTCACTCAACCAAAATTCTGCGCCATCAACGGAAAGTCTTGCCACCACCCTTCCGCCGGGATCTTCAAGGCGGAAAACCTCAGTTGCTCCGAACGCAGATTTGTAAAAGTCGACAGCTTGCGCACCATTGCGAACCGACAACCAGGGAGCGATCGTGCACGGGAATGAACTGGGGGCTGCTGGATCTAAAGCCATATGCCTCTCCTGAGTCAAGAATATCCGATTGAGTCTACAGTTTTCTCCGCCACCGATTTCGAACATTCCGCGATGAGCGTTTCCCGGAGGGAAGAATCAAAGTGACAAGAAACGACGGGGCGACGCCGTCTCTCTTTATGAAACCCTTAGGCTTTGTTTATACCTTTTTAAGGGGCCCAGTGGGAGGGTGTCAAGCATGCATACCACGTTATACGCTCAGGGACTTGACGAGCATAATGCGGGGCACGACGACGCGTTCGTGGCCCCTTTCGATGCACATGTCATCGTGACCGTCATCCATACCACTGACGACGGTACGGTGAGCGCTTTGAAGGCCGCTTGCGATCTGGCCAAATCCTTGGGAATCCAAATCCGGCTGGTAGCTACTCAAGAGGTTCCTTTTCGCTTGGCTCTTGAGGAGCCCCTGGTGTCGACGAACTTTCTCCGACAACGGCGGGCGCTTCTTGTATTTCAGGCCGGAATCGACCCTGACGAAGTCACTGTTCAGATTTTGCTTTGCCGAAATGAGAAGCGCGCTCTGACTGAGTTCTTGACTCCCCGCTCGTTGATCGCTATCGGAGGAAACCGCCAATGGTGGAGGCCGGAACGGAGGCTTGAAAAATACCTAACCCGACTGGGACACCGGGTGGTGTTCGTAGAACCCCTAAAATAGGTAAGTTGCTCTTCTAAAAAGTTCACAGAACAGATAACCGACCACATCTGAACAATCGTTTATTTCGGCGCGGTTCATCCGCGCACATTTGATATTCGCCGACCTTGGCGGCGCCATCAGGAACTCACAAAGCCATACATCCCTCGCGAACATAACTCGACAATCTCACCGCCCGCTCAAGGCATGCTTCATCCACTGGGTGCCTTTCTTGTCGTTGACTCTTTTTAAATGGTCCACATCCATGAATACAACAGCCGAGTCACTTGAGGAATCACTGAAGTTTCCGTCGATGGAACTCCACTACTCAATATCGATGTTCTATTATAGGGATGCGTAAATTAAATCAGTTTGGGCCCACAGCGGCAGAGGAACCCGTGGAGATCGTGATGCGTCCTCGCGAACGGGCGAGCATTCTGCTGACCTCGAACCATCCCGTTGAAAACTGGGGTAAACTATTTGGTGACAGCGCCGCGGTCACCGCCCTGCTTTGACCGCCTGCGCCATCACGGCCACATCCTGAATGCGGGCCACATAGCTGGCGCACGAAAACGGACTTGCCCGAGCAGGAGAAAAACGGGATGAAAATAACTCTGTTCCGGGCCGCATCCCGTTGGCCGGTTTTGACCCATCCTCCATTGGCGGGTTTTGAAGTGGTCCCCCTCGAGGCGCTAGGATTACGGCAGCTCGCAAAAAATCCTTGGCTTCTCTGATTCTTGGCTGGCATTCAAAATGCCAGATATTCCGCGATGTACCGACCGTCGAGTCGCATAGCTTCCGGGCAGATACTAACGCGGTAAATGTAAAATTTGAGTACGCGTCCGCTTGGGCGGGGAACAGAGATCTTTGAAGCCCTGTCCCACTACGTATGTGTCCGAAAGGAGCAGCTAATATTATTCGTGCAGAATGACACTCAGAAGAGAGTCGTGGACCTGAAGCCCCCCATTGTAGTGAATGAAACCGAGTTTCCTGAACTTATTCATGAATACGCTGACTCGGGGCCGCGTTGTACCCACCATTTCAGCCAGCGTTTCCTGAGAGATCTTCGGAAGCAACTTTTGCGGTCGGTCCTCGTTGCCATAGCGTGCGAGCAACAGCAGAGTCCGTGCCAGTCGTTTCTCAACGGAGTTAAACAGCTGATCAACTAAGTCCTCCTCGACTCGGATATTCCTGGTTAGCAAATAGGCGATGAAGCGGTCGGAAAGTTTATGTTCTTTATGAAGGGTGCGAATCATCTCTTTCTTTTCAATGACGAGTACAGTGGTCGATGTAATCGCGGTCGCCGTCCCCATCCGAAAGGGGAGACCGGCCAGGCACCCTTCACCGAAGAAATCACCTGGCCCGAGAAGTCCCACAATTGCCTCTTTGCCACCGGTGCTGACGACCGAGAGTTTCACACCGCCTTGTTGAATGTACATCACAGTCTTGCCGGGATCCCCTTGAGAGTAGATCGTCTGTGACCTTCGGTATTGCGCAATTGTCCTCGCTATGCCAGCCGAATCGAGGAACACCTGAGCGTCGAAGGTGTGCATTGTCGTGCGCTTTTTTGGAGGAATGATATCCTTTCTTCGATCAACTACTTTCACAATCCTACCCCTGACAATCCCCCACCCCTTCATCCCGCTGACAAATTAATAGTTCCCCCTCATACGATGAAACCGTCAACCCAACCCTTCGCGTCGGTGATGCAGTCTCCCGCCATTGGATTTTCACGACTTGCTTAGGGCACATTTGTTTCTCGTATTCTCGCCAACCCGATTTTCTAGAACCGCTCACGAGAAATAGGGGCCGCTGCCCGGTCGAGCAACAGCCCCTTCCAAATCGTCCGTAGCGCAACTCGGGATCTAGCTCCCGCAATTGCATTCGGGCTTGCGTGACTCTTATCTTTTGCGGTTGTGCGTCGTCAATTCGCAAAAGCCGCAATCGCATCAGTATTTGTGCCGATTTGTGTTCAGTGCAGCGAACTTAGCCGACTTCTGCGCCAGACTTATTCGGCGAAGAAATACGGCTTACTTCGAGGATTACAGCGGTTTGAAATGCGGGGATCGTAGCATCAAACAACGAGCCTCGAAGACCCGTGCAAACTGACGTCGCTGATCTAACTGGGTCCACAAATCGTTGGAAACTAACACCGACATTCCTCAAACGTCGCTCCAATCAGCGAGCCAATCGACCTCGGATAACGACGCTGCATCTTTCGCAAAAGCCGTTGCTTGCATACCGTTTCATGGGATCGAGGGCTTCCCCTGCCGTGCGTTTCTGATCTGGCCCTGTCTCCTGCTCAGGCCGGATGGCAGCGCACCTACAGACTGTTCAAATTAGGGGGGAACGACCCGGGTGTATATTTGCTTTGTCTGGAGAGAAGTGAAAGAGCAGCCGCATGAATGAAGAGAATGCCGGTCAGAAAGATTTCGCAATCTGATCGAGGGCGGACGTAACAAGCGCCAACTCACGCTCGAGCACAGAAAACGCTTCTTCCATGCCTTCTAGTTTCCCTTGCCCTCCCATAGACTCAAGTTTTTGCGCAGCTTCGACAGCGTTCTTCGCCCCAAAAATACTGATGGAGCCACGCAAGGCGTGCGAACCGCTGGCGACCTGATCCGAATTGCGTGTCGCTACTGCAGCCCGCAATTCAGCGAGCTTACCCGGGTAGTCGGCGAGAAATACGCCGATGACTTCCTTCAGCAACTGCGTATTATTATCCAAACTTGCGAGCAACTCTTTCCTTTCCACGACCGGGTCAATCATATTTAGCTCCGAGGCTTTCCCCTCCCCATTTGAAAAACAGCTCACAGAGTGGCCCATTTCGATCAGACCGCCTGCCAATGTTGGTGTTTCTAATAACTTTCACAACTCCGATCATAGCAAATTTACCTCCAATGCCTTTGAATGAGAGTGCGCTCGGAGAGCGCCACCCTCTTTATGGTTTACTTGCTTCAATGATTTCCGGCGTATTCGTCGCGGAAATCTGGTGTGCTACATAAGTTTCCAGGATCACCCCCGAGCTCCTGAGGTCGAATTGGCTTCGCCAGATAGCCATCCATGCCCGCCACTTGGCAACGCTCCTGGTCGCCTTTCATGGCGTGTGCGGTCAAGGCGATTACAGGCTGGTGTATTCCATCGCCTTTTCTCTTCTCTCTTTCACGAAGCACAGTCGTCGCTTCAAGTCCGCCCATCTCTGGCATCTGCACGTCCATCAAGACGAGGTCGAAGCTTTCTTTCTCGAGTGCCGCCAGGGCCTCTCGCCCGTTCGCGGTCATCACGACACGATGCCCTCGTTTCTCAAGTAGCCGGGTCGCTAGCAACTGGTTTACGGGATTGTCTTCCGCCACAAGAACTCGCAAACAGGTCGCTGGATCCCGAGCATCCTGCAAAGAGTATCGAGTGACTAGAGGGATAGCGCCCTTTTGCTCTCTGGCACCATACGCTGCTACACCCAACTCCAGGCATCGAGCTCCGTCACCTCGATGGCCCGCCGAAGTAAGCATCATCACTGGGGCGGTGGATAATTCCCGGTCGTTGTCGGATTTGTTCAATTAGAGCAAAGCCGTCCATTTTTGGCATGTGCATGTCCGTCAGGACCAGCGCATATGGTTCGCCTTCATTTTGGGCTGAGGACAATCTCACAAGTGCCTCTTCGCCGCCCTCCACTGATGTCGACTTCATCTCCCAGCGCTTCAGCATTCCCTCAAGAATCCGCCGGTTCGTACGGTTATCGTCCACTATTGAAACCTTCACGTCCCGTAATGTCCATTGACTACGACTTGGCGCAGCCGGTTGGATCTCCCCGTACGATATCCGGAACGGCGGGGCCTGTCTCGCAGAGAAGCTCCGATCCCTTCAGAGGGGGGAACTTCATGGCTGATGTTCGCAAGAAACTCGCTTTTCGCCTGGCGGCCCGCCTTGGCAGCTTCCTTCGCTGCGATTAATTCTTGCTCCGACCGCTTCCGGTCCATGATGTCACGATACGGGGAAAGTTAACTCATAAGAATGTGTGTTGAAGGGAACAGTTGCTGTGAGGTTCGGCCTAATACGCTTAACGGGAGAAAAGTGATTTGTCGAGGATTGCGCTGTCAGGGATCGAGCATGTCCGAGAAGACGCTTGTTAATAATGGTTTTGGAAATGAACGAACAGATGACAGTTGCCTCGGGATGCCACACACCCATACGACAGTTCTTGGGGCCAGAGTCGTCTTGTTCGACAAGTAATCTCGGCGTCCGTTGAGTGAACAGGGGAATCCTATCGAACTCCCGATACAAGGCGACTTAGAATCTACGGCCATTTCGCTGTTGATAGAAGGGGATCTATTAGCTTTTCGCTCTCTCCACGGAATGATGCCTTTGTGCGCCGACGAAATCACTCACCTCCCAGGTTGTGAAAGGGTAAGAAGTCGTAGTGTGCTCGACAGGCTGGAATTCCGAAAGCTAATCGATTCCTCTCGTCCATCTAGGGAAGCGGGTTTCCATAAAGTCGTCGTCTCCCCGAACCGTTCGATCCAGAGCTGCTTCCAACAACCTTTTGAGTCTGGCCGGAAATCGTGCTGGTCGCCGAGTTTGGCAAAGATATTGAAGCAAGGCACCCAAGAGCAGCCCGAGAAATGTGATTCGGACAACATGGACAACATCTTGAAAGGAAGTGCCAAATGACGGTAAGGAATTTGATCAGGACTGGCATCCAAGGCCTGGATGACATTTTGTTGGGCGGAATTCCGAGGGGAAATGTCATTTTGATGCAGGGCGTGACCGGAAGCGGAAAGACCCTAATGGGTATTGAGACAATTTATCGCGGAATCGTCGAATTTAACGAGCCTGGCCTGATCGTAGTTTTTGAAGCGAGCCCTGACAAACTCGTTCGGGACGCTACCAATTTCGGCTGGGATTTTGACAAGCTGCAGAGAGAAAAGAAACTACAAATCATCTTTGCGAGCCCGCAGGTATTCGATGAGGAACTGCGGTCGGGGGATAGTCTTCTTGTCGAGGCGGCGACCGAGATCGGCGCCCAGCGCATTTTTGTAGATGGTGTTGGCATGCTAGATCAAGTATCTGTCCGGCGGCCCGAAACTCCATCGTACCATGAGCTGTTGCCG
>CAVQZU010000157.1:0-12516 GCA_963718485.1 uncultured Acidobacteriota bacterium | reverse complement strand
TTGTCATGATCCTTACAAAACCCGCGCTAACCGGCGGCCTCTCTTTATACCGATGTTGTTTGCCGGAATCGCCGTGACGGGCCGGCTATTCTGTTGGCGCGGCGGGCGGCTCGATTATATGCGATGGAAGCCTTGCGCGCAGAGTAGGCAACATTCATTTGTCGAAGAACGGATGCTTTGTGAACGGTAGGTTTGGGACGTCGCCCGCGGGGCGCTGAGCGTCAGGTTGTCGAAGAGCAGCGCGGGAATCACTACCGAGATCACCTGGAGGACCGCCCGGCGGAAAGCGCGTCATCGCCATCATGGGCATGCGACTCTCAATGAGCTTAAGGTCTTTAGAACCGCGTGAGAATAGCTAGTGGCAATATAAGCTAGATAAGTCAGACATTCGACTTGAATCATATTAGCGATTCCACAAGCGGGCTAAGACGCTATTGTCTACACTCTTGTCGACATCAACCACCTAATCCCTTTAGACATTAGCTCCGTAATCGACAAGCTTCCTAATAGTCTAAGGAAAAACTACCCTAACGTCTTCCTAACACAGAACGCTGAGAAACTAGCGCCCCATTGCGATATCGATCTAGCTATAGAACTACAACCTAGAAAAGAATCTCCTTATGGACCAATCTACCCCCTATTGCCTCGAGAGCTCGAAACCCTAAGGGAATGGCTGGAAGATAGCCTAAGAAAGGGGTTCATTTGAGAGTCCAAGAGCCCTACTAGTGCCCTAATTCTCTTCGCACCTAAAAAAGATGGAGGTCTGTGGATGTGTACTGACTATCAAGGCCTTAATGCCATCACTATTAAGAACCGCTACCCGCTACCTCTAATCACTAAGATCATGGACAGAGTTACTAGAGCCACCTACCTTAGTAAGATCGACCTAAAGGACGCCTACTATAGAATCCACATTAAGTTAGGATAAGAATGCAAGACAGGCCAGCTCAGTTGGCTACTTCGCGGGCGTGCTGCATCGCCGCGTGCGTCAGGTCGGTCGTGTAGCCGATATTGCGCGATGCGCCAGGAACTGGCAGTATTGTGCGGTATGGTCCGTACCGCTCGCCGCGTTGGCCGAATCCAGCTCGATCGACTTGTTGCCGTTGCCCTTGAGCTTTGCCAGGGTCGCGTTGAGCTGCGCCAGGATCCCGGCGGCAGTGGTCGGGGACGCGTCAGTCGGACTGGCGGCTGCAGATGCCGTCGCGGCCGTATCGGTGGCCGTCGGCGTCGCGGCCGGTGTGGCAGTCGCGGCCGTTGTCGATGTCGCTGCCACGGTGCTGTCGGTATTCGAGCGCCTGGCGGAGCGGCCGTTGTGTCTGTTGCGCCGGTGGTGGTCGCCGATGCTCGCGCTCGTCGTAGCATAGAGAGAGGTTAGGATGACGAACCGGCCGTCCCGAGTCGGAAGAATATGCGAGCCGAGTTCCCCAACATTGCCACCCGTCATCTGGGTGTGCCGTTGACTAGGGTGCAGCCGGCAAACAAATCTTGCCAGGGACTCTGGGTCACATAGGCTTTTCGTAGTCGATATGGATATCTTGGCTTTCGCCTGTTCGATGCTTCCAGATAATCGCGGAGGCGATGGCGTTCGCACCACTGACGGCCGCTTAAGCGCAACCTACCTTCAGGTGAGTCGGGCGAATAGGGTCCATGCCCGCAAACGTACTTGGCCGCCAAAATCTTTGCGTTGAAGCCCGGCCTCTAGTAGCAGACCGTCCACGACGTTCTCGAGGTCCGGTGGTCATTTACAGGTTGATATGAAAACATGATGTTCCTTTCCTATTCGTCAAAGTGGGTAGCAAGATTCCAAATGGACCAGCGGCTCGCCTGGCTCGAAACAACCACCAGTCATACCGAGCAGTTCAGCGATTACTCCAGATAGGCGATACCGGTCAGATTGCCTTGTGCAGCTAACAGCATCTTGGGGTTAGTTCCATCAAGATTTGCGCTGTATACGGATCCAGCTAGATCGGTTACGAACATGCGCTTACCCTTCCGGTCGAGAGCCAAACCTATTCCTTCCATGAGGTGCGTGATCAAGATTTCCGATTCGGTATGTGAGTTCGGCGGAATGTCCATTGAAGCGCGATTGACCGTATTGCCCCGTGGAGGGTCGCCTCGTCGGTCCAATACAACATTCTGTTGCTGGGATCGAGATCGAGATCGATCGGTTCGGGAAGATCCTGGCGAACAACAGTTCGATATCTGTCCTCGTTGCAGGTGCTTCCCCAACCGGGATGCTGATGCCCGCGCGAAAGATGCGGCCCTGCCCAGCATTGTCGGCACCCTTCTGGGTCCAGTAGATCTTGCCATCCCACCGCATCGACCGCGATTCCGACACACCCCCAAACGGGTGCCGCTCAGCAACCAAGGTTGCTGTATGGGAACTTGCTGAAAATCCAGTGGCTTGCCGCGAATCGACTTCCTCAAGGCGCCGCGCAGTAACTTATGGTTCCCGTATGGGAACTTGTTGATTTTATGGGGTGAATTCCGTGCCCGCACTTCGAACCAAATCCATCAGCACCAAAGTCACTGACGAGGAATATGCGCAGTTTGAAGCCCTTGCTGGTGAGCAGACGATCAGCGAGTGGGCGCGTGATGTTCTGCTCAAGGCGACCAAGCCGAATGCAGGCGAGCAAACCGTCCTGGCCGAAGTTTTGGCGCTGCGAACTATCCTACTAAACATCCACTTCGCCGTATCCCAAGGGCGAACGCTGACCGCAGAAGAGATGCAGCAGCTCATCGAGCGGGCGGACCAGAACAAGTTGAGCAAGTCGCGACAGCGCCTCGCCCAAGCAGCAACAGGGGGTGTGCCATGAAACAGAAATGGGGTCGAGAGGACGATGCAGGAGAATTTCCGAGTGACCGGGCTGTATGGATTATCGGAGCGTTCTGCGTTGCTCTGCTCAGTGTGTTCGCCATCGTGGTCTACCGTTACATGCGGGTGTGGACGCCGCTTCAACGGCACTACCTACTGACTTACGCGGGGACGCCAGTAGCAGGAGCGTTTCGGGCGGATGGCTGGTACACGCTGTTGATGGTGGTGACGCGGAAGGGTACGCGACTAGCGCTCGACAACGAAGTAGAACCGTTCGTGACGGAGAAGGGCGAGAGCACGTTCACGCTGACCGAAGAGGCCATCAAGATAGGTGACTTGAAGCTCGAATGGCAGCGCGCACGGTATGACAATGCGAAGTTGCATGAATTCCTGGGCCACTGGATATACCAGGACCAGACGCTCACCGATCTGGCGAAACCGGCGCTGTGGGGCGGCTTGGGTGTGTTGCTGGTGGGTCTAGTCGTGGCGATCCCGATGGACTCGGCGCGCAAGAGAATACGCAAACATGGACGTCGGCTGAAAGGCCCGGAGCTTGTGACGGTGCGTGCGTTTAATCGCCGCAACCGTTCAGACGGTATCGGCTTCTTGCAGCAGCAGAGCTTCACGCAAAAAGTGCTCCGCAGGAAGTCTTGGCTGCGCCTGCCGCGCGAGATTGAATCGAGCCACATTCTGGTTATGGGCGATTCGGGCAAAGGCAAGAGTGCGCTTATCCGCCAAATCTTGTTGCAGATCGAGGAGCGCGGTGAGACGGCCATCGTGTACGATCCCGCGACGCCCGCCGACTACGTGCCCTACTTTCTTACTCCGTCGCGCGGCGATCTCATCCTTAATCCGCTAGACCAGCGGATGCCCTACTGGACTCCGGGGGACGAGCTGCGGCAAGGGGCCGACGCTCTCACATTGGCCGCGTCGCTGTTTCCCGACCGGCACAACGAGAATTCGTTCTTCGTGGAAGCCCCGCGAAAAATCTTCGCGCACTTGCTCGGGTTTCATCCGACGCCGCAAGAGTTGGTGTGGTGGATGTCGCACCCGGAAGAGATCGACCGGAGAGTGAAAGGGACAGAGTACGCGGCGATGATCGACCGGGAATCGCCGCCACAGCGCAACGGCGTGCTTGGTTCGTTGAGCATGGTAGCGGACGCCATGAAGCTGCTGCCGAGTGAAGCGGAGACGAAGCAGCGTTGGAGCACGCTCGAATGGTCGAAGGAGCGGCGCGGCTGGCTGTTCCTCACCAGCACGCCGGACACGCGGAAGCGCCTCGCGCCGCTCATCAGTTTGTGGCTGGACATGCTCGTGCTGCGCTTGATGAATCAGGGCCGCATGAGTCCGCGTCCGGTGTGGTTCATTCTGGACGAACTAGCGACCTTGCAGCGGCTGCCGCAGTTGCACACGGCGATTACGGAGAACCGCAAATCCAACAATCCGGTGGTGCTGGGTTTTCAGGGACGCAGCCAGTTGGAAGTGCGTTATGGGCATGAAGCGGAGGCGATGATGTCGCAGCCCTCGACGAAAATCTTCCTGTGCACGAGCGAGCCGCACGCAGCGAAATGGATTAGCGACACGATAGGAGAACAAGAGATCGAGAGGATACGAGAGAGCCGCACAAATGAGCAGTTCCCACAATCGCGCAAATCGAAGGGCTATAACCTCGAACGCGAGATCAGGCCGCTGGTGATGGCAAGCGAGATCAGCGGCCTTGAAAAGATGCACGGTTATCTCAAGTGCGGAAATCTCGTGGCGCGGATGAGTCTCCCGTACATCGAGCTTGAGAGCAAAGAGCCGCAATACATCGAGCGCCCGGCAGCAGCAGCCACCCGAGGAACCGCCGAAGGTTGCGGCGGCCGCGGCAGGAGCAGGCAAGCCGTCGGGGAACGGAGCTTCGGGGCAGAAACTCGTACCCAATGAACAGCAACAAAGTGAGGACCAGAAAATCCAACGAGAGCCAGCACGCAAGCAAAGGGACTTCTTCGAGTAGGTCAACACATGCTGACCATCTCCAAACCATCTGAGCGCAGGTCAGGCACAGTCGTATCACGCGGAAGAGTTTGGCAACGCCCGCGAGAACTACTACACGGAAGGCGAGCGATTCGCGGGCGAATGGCACGGAAACTCGCCGAGCAATGGGGGCTGCGCGGCGAGGTTCGCGAAGAGCATTTCCAGCGGCTCTCCGAAGGGCAACACCCGATCACTGGCGAACAACTAATCCGCCGCCAAGCCGCCAGAGAGTACATGAACAGGCGCGGCGAAAAAGTAAGCGCGATGGAACACCGCGCAGGATGGGACGCGACGTTTTCAGCGCCCGAAGAGCGTATCGTTGACCGCCCTGGTAGGCGGAGATGAGCGTGTCCGAGAAGCGCATCGAGAAAGCGTTGGCGTCGCACTTGACGAGCTAGAGCGATATGTTCAGGCCCGCATCGGCGGGAATCTTCCGGCAGAGACGACCGGCAAGTGGGTAGCGGCGAAGTTCGAGCACGACAGCGCCAGGCCGGTGGACGGGTACGCGGCACCGCAATTGCACACGCACGCCGTCTTTTTCAATCTTACCGAGACCGACGACGGGGAGGCACACGCGCTACAGCCACGGGAACTCTACAAGACCCAGCAGTATGCGACGGCAGTGTATCGCTCGGAACTGGCCCATCGGTTGAAAGAACTTGGCTACGAAATCGAGCGCGGCGAGAGCAGCCAGCCGGAAATCAAAGGCTACAGCAAAGAGTATCTGGAGGCATCGAGTCCGCGCCGCCAGCAGATCGAGGAACATCTCGCAAAGGAAAACCAGCGAGGAGCAGGCGCGGCGCAGATCGCCGCGCACCAGACACGAGAAGGAAAGCTCGACTTCTCACACGAAGAGATGCAAGACGGCACAAGGCAATGGCCGCGCGAGTTCGGCAATCAACCCGAGCGGGTGGTCGAAGCGGCACAGGAGCGAAGAGAGCAGCTAAAGGAAGAACCCGGAGAGAAAGCCATCGGCCAGGCGCTCGCCTACTCGCGAGAGAAAAATCTGGAGCGTGAAGCCGTGGCCGAAGAGCGCGAGCTGCTGGGGGATGCACTGAAACGTTCAATGGGTGACGCCACTGTTGCGGAGGTTAAAGCCGAGTTCGAGAAACGCGTGCGAAGCGGGCGAGTTCATCGAGACGAGCAATGCGTCGCCGGGCCGTGCGTTCACCACAAACGAGATGATCGACCACGAGCGCGACACAATCCAAGCGATGCGCGCGGGGCAGAACCAACACGAACCAATCGCGAGTTTCGAGACGCGCCGAAAGATCGAGCAAGACCACTCGCATTTGAGCGAGAGCCAGCGCGACGGCGGTCGAGCAAATCCTGTCGAGCCGCGACCAGGTGACGGCGCTTGAAGGCGTCGCCGGCGCGGGGAAAACTACTTCTTTAGCCGCGATCCGGGAAGCCGCCGAGCGAGAGGGCTATAAGGTGGAAGGCTTCGCGCCGACATCACGCGCGGCGCAAAAACTCGGAGAAGCAGGAATCGAATCGAGCACGTTGCAGCGGCATCTGACGCGGAGCGAAGAGCCGCACGACGGACAAAAACGTCTCTACGTTCTCGACGAATCGAGTCTCGCAAGCACGAAGCAGATGAATGAGTTCCTGCATCGGCTAAAGGAAAACGACCGCGTGTTGCTGGTAGGTGACACGCGCCAGCATGAAGCGGTCGAAGCGGGCACGACCGTATCAGCAGCTCCAAGAAGCGGGGATCGAGACGGCGCGGCTTGATGAGATCGTGCGGCAGAAAGACCCGGCACTCAAAGAAGTGGTGGAGCAACTCTCGCGTGGCAATGTGCGAGAAGCAATCGAACGACTCGATAGACAGGGCCGCGTGCATGAAATCCCAGACCGCGACGAGCGGCTAAAGGAAATCGCACGCGAGTACGCAGCGAAGCCCGAAGGCACGCTAGTGGTTTCGCCCGACAACGAATCGCGCAGAGCAATCAATCAGGTTATCCACCGAGAAATGCAAACGCGAGGCCAGGTGGACATGCACGAACATAAACAGCGCGTGCTCGTTGCGCGGCAGGAGATCACGGGAGCGGACCGGCAGTGGGCCGCGCAATACGAAGAGGGCGACGTTGTGCGCTACACGAGAGGCAGCAAGACGCACGGCATGGAGGCGGGAGAGTATGCCCGCGTCGAGCACGCGAACGAGAAAGAAAACCTTGTGACGGTGAAACGCGAGAATGGCGAGCGAGTGAGTTACGATCCGCGCCGGTTGCACGGCGTTACGCTCTACCGCGAGACAGAACGCGGATTCAGTCAAGGCGACCGCATGCAGTTCACCGCGCCAAATCGAGAGCGACACATTGCGAACCGCGAGCTAGGCACCATCGAAAAGATCGATGATAGCGGCAACCTGCAACTACGCCTCGACTCAGGCCGGCCGTTGCATTCAACATCAAAGAGAATCCGCATCTCGACTACGGCTATGCTGTCACGAGCCACAGCAGCCAGGGACAAACCGCCGACCGCGTGCTAGTGCATGTGGACACGGAGCAGGCGGGAGAAAAACTCGTGAATCGGCGCTTGGCGTATGTGGCGGTATCACGCGGACGCTACGATGCGCAAATCTACACAAACGACAAAGGCCGGCTTACCGAGCAACTCTACTCGCGACGTGTCGCACCGATCTGCGATGGAACCGAGCCGTGAATCCATATCCTCAGCGCGTGAGATCAAGCCGGCATCCGCACGAAACCAAGTACATGAACACACGCGGGCAGATGGTCACAGCATCAGCAGATAGCCCGATTCCCTGCGCTCCTGCTGCGGTCAAGGAGCAGGAAACTTCGCAAGTTACTCGCATAAATGCATTTCCGCGTGACAGCGAGCGATACGTCACTTAAACTAAGGGGGTAAGCTGGAGAAAGTAGTTCATAACCTTGGATCTAAAGCCCGAAACCGCCGCCGCACTGGAAGCCCTAGCTTCAGCTAAAAGGTTGTCTGTGGAAGACTACCTTGAGCAGCTCGTAGAAAAAGAGCTGCCGCTTAAGGCGGAAGATGGCACCCGTTCAGAGGGCAGTGGCATGGTTTGGGAAAACGGGCTATTTGTCTACCGTACCGGCAGGCCGCTGCCATTGCGCGTAGTCGATGATGCCATCCGCCAAGTCCGCCATTATCATTCCCGCCCGGGAACCACGAGCTCTCGCTCAGAGCTCCTTGATATTTTTATAGGAGCTCCTTGACAATACGTCAAGAGCTCCTTTAGAATACGCCGACCAGCTCTCCTGTCGGCTGAGCGCCCCGGCGCTCTACACCGCAAATCCATAGAGCTGCGGATAACTCATGAAAGTGCAATTTCCTGCAATGAAAGGAATGATGGGGCAGCGGACCTACTTCGCATGCCTCATGAATCTCAGCTCCATCCCCAAGATGTTCACGTTCCAGGACTGGATCGAGTTCCGGCCCGAAGACCGTGAGCAGCGCGTCCTCAACCGCAAGCGCATCCCGGAAATCGCCCGTTACATCACTGAGAACGAAGACGGCTACCTATTTTCTTCGATTACGGCTTCGTATCAGTGCGAAGTGAAATTCAAACCGGTCGACGGCGATGAAGGGCTTGGCATGCTCGAAATGGACTTCGAGAAGGCCAATTTCGTCATCAACGACGGCCAGCACCGGTGCGCGGCCATCGCCCAGGCACTTGACCAAAATCCAGCGCTCGGCGATGAATCGATTTCGGTGCTTCTGTTTCCGTACGAAAGCCGCGACCGCGTGCAGCAGATGTTCTCCGACCTCAACCGGTTTGTGGTCAAGACCTCCAAATCGCTCGACATTCTCTACGACAAGCGCGATCCGCTTTCGATCGCGACTATCGATGTCTGCGAAAAGGTTGCAGCGTTCCAGGGGCTGGTCGAGAAGGATTCCGTCTCCCTGCCTGCCCGGTCGGCGAAACTGTTTACCCTATCCTCGATCTATGACGCGAACCGGGAGCTTCTCAGCAACATCTCGGATGACGAACAGACGATTCCCTCCATGGTCGCCACGGCCGTCACCTACTGGGACGAAGTGTCCAAACACATTCCCCTCTGGATGAAGGTCAAAAAGGGCGACCTGCGCGCGATCGAGTTCCGGCAGGAGAACATCTCAGCGCACTCGGTCGTGATGCGGGCACTGGGCGCCGCCGGCGGTGACCTTATGAAAGAGGTTCCGGACAATTGGCAGGAGCGCCTCGGCGCTCTTGAGTCCGTCGACTGGACCAAGAAAAACAAGGACTGGGACAACGTTTGCATCGTGGCAAATTCCGTGGTTTCGAACCGCCAGGCTCGCAGCGCCACCAAAGCCTACCTCAAGTACAAGCTCGGTCTGACGCTGACCGAAGGTGAACTCAAGACCGTAAGCCATCTGGCCGCCCCCGTCGCGGCGGAAGGAGAACCGTCATGAACGAGTTCGAGGTCACCTGCGTCAACAAGCCGGACCGGATGAACGGCCATGAGCACATCACGCATATCGGCAACACGGCGAACAACTGGCGGATGACCCGCGAGGAAGCCATCCGGCGCATTGATTCCAACCAGGATGCGTTCTATACCATCGACCGTACCACCGGGAAGAAGGTCTACGTCGGCGTCGTTAGCGGCGACGGGATAAAGGCTCCGTATCTTCGCACCCATGCAGACGGGAAGTGGAAGGATAATCTCCTTGCCCTTAACGAATGCAGCGGCGCCTGCAAGCTGATCGCCTGATGCCGGCTATAGGGCAACCTTTCCGAGTTTCACCGAGATATAGGAGCCCTCCTAGGGCTGCGGGGCAGCAGGCGGCGCTATCGTTGCTGCGGCGGGCGTTGGGGCTATTGGTACTGAATATGGCGGTGCAGAAAGTACGCCTTGAAATAGCGCAACGATGCCGACCCCAATATCCTCTATTAGCTTGCAGTAGCCGCGAACATCCGAAGTCGTAGGCACGTTCTTGGCGGAGCCCGTGTGCGCGCACTCATTGCGGATTTCCATGAAGCTGTTCAAAAGTAACGCTAGCGTGTTCTCTGACATGTTCATTGCATTCGCCAAAGTCGGTATCGGCTCCATGATGTGGAAACGCTTCAGGTAAGCGCCAATTTCCTTTGACCCTGGATTGGCCTGTGTATTGGCAAACGCTTCCCACAAGATCTCGTAGGGCATTTGTGCGCCGGCGACTGATGCCAGTCGGCGGGCCGCTTCAGAAGCTTGAGCCATAACGATAGGGTTGCTGCCCTTCTCCTCCCCCGCCAGCTCTCGAAGGTGCTGCGCGCCATCCCAGTAATGGGTAATACGCACTTTGGACGGAAGCTGATCGAAAGGGATTCCCCTGCCGCAGATATCGGAAATCATTTCTTCGGCAATCTCTCGAAGAAATGACTCTAAGAAGCCGCTGAGAATCACGGTTGCGCACACAGCGTCGTCTGGCGCGCCTGGATAGCGGCATCCTTTAGGGCATCTTGCACATGAACGTCAATGTCGTCAGCAATTGCTCTGACTTTGTCCAGCGAGGCTTTGAAATTGGGCAGGGCATTCTGCATGGATTTCGCCAGTCACTGCTCGATGGCGGCTCTCACAGCTGCTTTTGCCAACTCAATTCGTGCGCGGATCCACCCTTCCCGTTCGTCCCCGTCCCGAAAGCCTTCTGAAATTCTTTATGGCTCTCCTCGTTGCCCGTCAGGAGAGTTTCTATAGCAGTCCGGATGTTGGCAGCCTTCTGGGTGATTACTTCGGATGGATACTCGGAAAGCGAGATCATGACGGCGTCTGCTAGAGGGGCAGATTTCTTGGCGTCAGCGCTTTTGCGAAAGGCCGACTCACCAAACACTATCCAACAGTTCTCGACCGCTCGTTGGAAATGAGCGCGATCTGCAGCGGCGAGCGCCTGGTCCTGCGCATATTCCTTGTTGCGCTTATCCATATAATCGCCCAGATAGTCTTTAAACTTCATGTCCATACGATCGTATTGAGAAAGCGCAAAAAAGCGAAGGACGAGCTCTACGTCGCTCATGTCTCTGTAGAGGCGGTTTTTCTCAAGCTCTCCCGGCTCAGGCGGAATGCCCCACAGGCGGCGAAATTCGGGAGTTCCGCAAGTTCCCTGATGAGTTTGTTAAAGCCCCCTTGGAAAACGGCGTTTCGGATTTCCATCGGCTCTGCAATGACACCGCCCGTGTTCAACCGATCAAACACGTCATATTTCACCTGAGAAGAGGATTCCTTGAGAATGACGACCGCGGGCACGAAGCGCCGCGTGATTGCCGCAGCGAGTTTTTTCTTTTGCAGCTCGGCGTAGTTTTGACCGTTAAGATCCTCCCAGACTTTCAGGCCGGTAAGTTTAAAGATATTGCTCAGAAAATCCTTGATGGCTGTGAGGCGCTGCCTCCCGTCGAGAACAACGTACTTGCCATACTGGTCTTCGCCCAGAAACACCGGAGGAATCGGCACATTCATGATGATGGATTCAATAAAGCGGGACTGCTTCTCGACATCCCACCGGTCGCGCCTCTGGAAATCCGGATTCAGGTCGATTTGCTCCTTAATCATTTCGGGTAGAGTGGATATGGGGAGATCAATCTTCTGTGAGACGATCTGCCGCATTTCCTTACTGTATTTTTCTCGAGAGCGGTCGTACCTGGCTCGATTGGCTGTACTGGTTCTTCACCGTAGTCGATTGTTTGGTCCGGATCGGGCATAGAGCCTCTCTAGTGCGCGCTGTTGGAATTGGTTAGACAGAGATCGTGCTTGACGCAACGGAAGCAAATGCGATCCTATACGAGACTCTTTAACCTTACAATCAATCACTGATCCTTCATGAGCGTAGCGCTTAAACTGAAAAAGATCGCGGACGGGCGGACTACTCTCATGAGGGTTCGGACGACCTTTCTCAGTTCGTTCCCCAAGGGATTCTGCCCCTGAAGGACCCTCAAACAGACATTCCGCGCATTGCCAAAGACAAGCATCTAATCAAGCTCATCGAGGAATCCGTTCGGAAAATTCCAACGCGACATAGTTTGAACCTGGGTGATGCGCGCGAAATGAGCGGGTTGACGCCAGGCTCAGTTGAGCTGGTTGTTACGTCGCCCCCCTACTGGACTCTTAAGGAATATCGCGACTCAAAGGGGCAAATGGGCCATATCGAGGAATACGACGAGTTCCTCGAAGAACTGGACAAGGTTTGGTCCCACTGCTTTCGAGCTCTCGTTCCAGGCGGCCGCTTGATTTGCGTTGTCGGAGACGTGTGTCTTTCGAGGCGAAAGAATAACGGGAGGCACACTGTTGTGCCTCTCCATGCCTCAATTCAGGAACATTGCCGAAAGATCGGATTCGACAACCTAGCACCCATAATCTGGCACAAGATCTCGAATGCTGCTTACGAAGTGGAGAATGGCTCCAGCTTTCTCGGCAAGCCCTACGAGCCGAATTCGGTCATTAAGAACGATGTCGAATTCATTCTCATGGAACGCAAACCCGGCGGGTATCGCGCTCCAGACATTCCAACGCGAGTTCTAAGCGTGATTTCCAGCGAAAACCACAAAGAGTGGTTTCAGCAAATCTGGTCGGGCCTGACGGGCGCTTCCACTCGCCATCACCCGGCCCCCTACCCTGTTGATTTTGCGGAGCGCCTGATACGTATGTTCAGTTTCGTCGGTGACACGGTGCTCGATCCCTTCCTGGCACGGGAACCACTAGCGTTGCGGCGGCGAAAGCCGGCAGAAATAG
>CAVQZU010000156.1:0-7281 GCA_963718485.1 uncultured Acidobacteriota bacterium | reverse complement strand
GCGGTCTGACCACGATGGGCTGCACGACGCCCTGCACCTTGATCGAGTCCGCCAGGTCCTGGAGGGTCTCGGGCCGCATGTCCACGCGCGGCTGGTAGCGGCCACGCTGCAGCAGGTCGAGCAGCACCCGCGCCAGCTCCTCTTGCGCCGCTAGCGCAGACTCGGCGGCGAGCGAGCCGGCCGGCACGGCGGGTCGCAGGACGTCCTGCCCCAGCAGGTCGGCGAGGCCGCGCCCGAGCGTCGGTTTTCCCAGCCTTCAGGCGGCGGATCGTAGCGAGGAGGATGCCATCGGGCACGTTTGCGCCTTCAGGATGGAGGGGTTTCGGCGCTGTCAGCCGCGGCGGGCGGCGCCGTTGACGCGGCAGCCATTTCCTGCGGAGCTGCGGAGTCGGTGCCGGCAGCGGCAGCCGCCTGCTCCTCCTCCTCACGCCGGATCATCTCGCCAGCGAGCGCCAGATACGCGAGCGCGCCCCGCGAGTCCTTGTAGTGAAACAACACGGGGCGGCCGAAGGACGGCGCCTCCGCCAGCCGGACGTTTCGCGGAATGATCGTGCAGGAACCCCTTGTCGCCGAAATGCATGATCAGCTGTGCGCTCACCTCGTTGGAAAGATTGTTTCGCGGATCGAACATCGTGCGCAAGATGCCTTCGAGCTCGAGGTTGGCGTTCACGGCCGCGCGGATCTGCTCGATCGTACCCAACAATGCCGACAGGCCCTCGAGCGCGTAATATTCGCACTGCATCGGGTGCATCCAGGACAGTCGTGCTTTCTGTCAGAGATTTTTCCGGTGGTACAACCAGGAGCACCGTCACTCTGGCGTGGGCTTGCTGACGCCCGCGATGGTTCACTATGGTCAAGCTGAAAACATCCTGCGGCAACGTCAAGAGGTGCTCGATGTGGCTTACCAACGTCACCCGGAGCGTTTCGTACGAAGCGCTCCCAAACCACCTCAGCTTCCCAGCGAGGTCTGGATCAACAAGCCGGTTCCCACTCCGAAACCGCTGCCTACTTTGGAAAAGCGAAATGTGTCTGAGGAGTGACAAAAGCGGGGATGCTGTGGGTCGACCGAGTGGACGATCGTCGTTCCTAGGCGTTCCTAGCGCGAAATTTTCTTGTGGAAACTGGGCAAGACACGAAAAACTCACTAAATTTCGTGAGCACCTGTCTCAACGTCGTTGACACGCGCCGCGCAGCCTACCGAAGTATCGGAACTAAAGCATTATTCCAAATCGACGGTAAGGTTACTCAGGCGTTGCAGTTATCGGATGCCTTTGTGTTGTATAGTTCGCGGGACAACAAATCAATCTTCCAAGACAAAACGGCTTGCTGCGTCTCGTTCAATCAGAATTGCGTTCGTGACCCTGTTGGCAGTTTCAACGATTGAAGTGGCGCTTGGCCAGCAGGAACAATCAAAACACTAGCAAGCCGAAGAGGGGACTCGATTTCAGATTCGAAACTGAGAACGGCCGCCGTTTTCGATTTCGTAAGTCCCGATCGCAGATTCGGACGGTTAGGAGCTAGATTAGCGGACGACTTTCGCGGCGATCTGGAGCGCTCAAACAGCGGATCAAAGCTCAAGATCGCTCCGGTGTAAAGAACATGATGACAAGGAATCGTCTTGGGCGAGGTCTCGCTGGAGATGCAACGAGAATTCTGTCGCAGCTGGACCTTCACGGATGTAGCATGCTGACGAACTTGGCGGGCCAAAACGAAAATTTCGAGCTGATATCTGGAGTGGTGAGAACTGGGCGCCGGCGCGCGTAACTGCCAAGTCCCGACCACCTAGGAGGAAGCATTCCATGCAAATTTGGAAGAGATATCCCAAAGCAAGTGCCGCAGCGATCGGCCTTTGCTGCCTTTGGTCGTCGGTTGCCTGCCCGAGGGCACGAGCGCAAGATGTACCCGTCTATAAAGTGGACCCCTTTTGGCCTAAGCCGCTGCCGAATAAATGGATCATGCAACAGGTCCCGACCTTGACTGTGGATAAGGACGATCACGTTTGGGTGCTTAATCGTTCGCGGCAGATCATGCCGGATGAGAACGGCGCATCGACAACACCTCCGCGCACGGATTGCTGCATCGCGGGACCCGGAGTGCTCGAATTCGACACAGATGGCAACTTTCTCAGGGGTTGGGGAGGCCCGGGCTTCGGAGGCCCAGAAACCTTGCCCGGACAAACCATTATGGTGGACAAAGAGGGGAACGTTTGGCTATCCGGAATGGGACGAGGAGACACAATCTTCAAATACTCGAGTGACGGGAAGCTACTCTGGGATTTTGGTCATCGCGGACCCAGCCCGGTGCCGGGGCAAACCCAAGAGCGTTTGAAAGATAATAACCAGCAAACTGACACTCTCATGAGCGGAGTGGCAGGCTTTGATTTGGACGAGAGTGCCCATGAGATATACATCGCCGAGGGCGAGGTCGTGAACAAGCGCGTCCTCGTCTATGACATGGACACCGGCGCATTCAAGCGCGGATGGGGCGGCCATGGGATGCCATTGAATGAGATCGACAATGATCCTGTGCCGCCCTACGACTGGAGATCGGGGCCTCCTCCAGACATCAAGGGGCTTGCGGTCCTCCACTGCATCCACATCTCGGCGGACGGATTGGTCTACGTCTGCGAACGCGGCAGCGATAGAGTCCAGGTATTTACGAAGCAGGGTAAGTTTGTGACGGAATTCTTCGTGCATCCCTCGACACCGGCCCGCGGTCCGGAATGTGGAATTGGCAGTCTAAAATTCGCTTCCTGCGGAACCGTCCTGAATCTTGCCTTCTCGCCTGCTCCGGAGCAGAAGTTCGTTTTCATTGCGGACATGGCAAACAATAAGGTCTGGATCGTCAATCGCAAGGAGGGCACCACAGTCGGCTCGATCGGAGATAACGGCCGCATGGCCGGACAGTTCCATTACATCGATGGCATCGCTGCGGATTCCCATGGGAACATTTACACCGGCGAAGTCGAGACCGGAAAACGGATTCAAAAGTTTGTTCCCATCAATAGAAAATGAAATTGAACACAAACGGTCGCGACAAATATTCGTCGCTACCGGGAAACAGAAGTGTCAGCCCAAGGGCGGCGAAAATCGCCATCGCCAGAATTGTGCCGTCTGAAGCCCGCGTGCGGGTGCGTGAAGCCATCGGCGGTCCCTATGGTGAGGACAGGCACGGGCACGGGATGGATTTTAAAACGAAAAGGCCGTGGGAACCTCCGAGGCTCGTTCCCGCCGACGAAGTGAAAGCGCTCCGAGACGAAGGCCTGACCATCGCCATCGAGCCGCCTCGACGGTGAGCCGGGAGGCTCAGTAGCATGTATACTTCCAGCATTTTCCTTTCAAGGGATGCCACTCAGGAGAGAGAAATATGGCCCGACGGACCTTTTTAGCTCAGCTCGCGGGGTTACCTTTTCTGGCGTTGGGACCAAAGGCACAGCAATCCAAGAAACCTCTGAAGATCATGATGAAAGGCGCATGGGGTCCCGATGACCCAACAAGAGCCTCGTTTCCGTTTCTCCATGGCCTCGCGCTCGCGGAAGCTGGCCACGAAGTACAAATCTATCTCCTCTCGGATGCTACGTCTCTAATGCGAAAGTCCATGGTAGATACGATTTTCCCGGTCGCCTGGCCGCCGCTGAGCGAAACACTCGAAAAAGTTGTGACAAAGCATATTCCGATTTTTTCCTGTGGTGCATGCTCCCGGGCCCGTGGGGTCACACAAACAGACTTGAATCAATGGGGAGCAAAATTCGGCAGTCCCGCGATTTTTGTCTCGATCGTGGAGTGGGCAGGCCGAATTATTGTGGAGTGAAATATAGGCCCGCAATGCTACCCGAAGGGATGCCTAATGCCTCACGCACCGGCCGCCCATGACTTCTGCGAACTTCTCTTCCGTGGCACTCCGTCAAAAGGTTTGTACATCCGCGATGGAATATATGTTTTCGCGCTCGCAGAGCTTGCAACGTATTATGAATGCATGCGGAATCGTTTCTGGGGATTCGAGTCCATCGTGGACGCCTGCGAACTTTGCGGCAACAATTGGTTCTCTACACCAAATGCAAGACACTCCACGATAGTTCTTCCTCAGTTGTGGAGCGCTAGCGTTAATCGTCCAAGTGCCGCGACGGTTCCCTTTGATTACCTCTCGAATGTGGTTGCAGGATAACTTCCGTGTTGCCAACCCAACAATCCACCCAATAGCGGCATAACGGGAATCAACGATTACTTCTGCGAAGCGGTCAGCGCCAATGTTGTACCGAGTCCAGCGTAAAGATATCGATCAACGAACGCCTTCTTCAGAGCCGTAAAGGCAGGCTCGCCGGTGCAGTGGCCGGGGGCGACATACTCTACTTTGAATCTATCGTGCAGGGCCGTAACGATATTTTCAATGTCCGAGTCACTTGCCACTACAAGGTGAAAGCCGCCAACGATCAGGTGGATTCGTGGGCTGAATGTGCTGGCCGCTTCGACGATCTTGTCAATGCCGGGATGCGAACACCCTACCACGACCACCATGCCGTCGGGCGTATTGATGGCGAGCGACAGCTCACGCAATTCCAGCGTTCCCGGCTTATCGGACACCAGTGCGATCAGATGGATATCGGGAGTAATCTCGGTGTTCCTGTCGACAAGTTGAAAGTTAGCTCCGGGCCAAGCCGATCCAAATCGCATGACATCTGGCGGCCCGCCGTCATAGTAGCGCTGTTCCGCAGAGAGAGATGTGTCCTTACGATAAAAACTGCTCGGTAAGTCGGCACCGTAAACTCCGAACCCCTCTTTAGGCGCGTAGATCTTCACCGTAGGGTTCACCTTCAAGAGGTAGGTCAGTCCTCCCATGTGGTCGCCGTGTCGGTGCGACATCACAACGAAATCCAGATTCGTCAAGTCAACGCCCTTCGCCTTCGCGTTCTGCGCAAGAATGTCAGGGTTGTTGCCAGTGTCAAACAGGATCCGTTTCCCGCCGTATTCGACAAGCGCAGCATAGCCCCAGTCTTTCTGCATCGTGGATGCTTTACCGAATGCATCATAGAGAACAGTGATTTGCGCATTGCTGGCAGCGGCGCTCGCCATTGGAGCGGCGAATATTGTCGCAGCACACTCGATGAAAAGCAGGAGTACTGCAGAACAGGAACCCGTCCAGTTATCGACTGTCATAGTTGTCCTCCCTGCGTTGGCGTGGTGACCATTCGTGGTCTCGGGAGCCCGGAAGCAAAATTACACTCTGCGGAATTTACTCAGTCAAGGCACAAACGATGGCGGTCTTCTGCGTAGGGCCTACATGTGGCATTTCCGATATCGTTGGCGGATGACGGGCAAGCCGGAAGTAATCAGGGTCAGAAGGCCCATTGTGCGAAATCGCGACTGTCCCAGTCGACTTGCCTGTGTAGTATCGCCTCGGATTATCGGATACTCTGTTAGTGCTCCTGCCCCTACTCCCTACCAGTCGATTTTCTCGCGCGTTGGGGTCGGATTTGGCTTTAGACGTAATGTGGTGGCTCCCATTTCCCACGCTTGGCGAACGATTTCTCGAAGAACACAGTGTCAATGATTTCACGTGGACGATAACCGTGGAGATCGATTTGCACCTCTTCCTCTCATATCATATATATGGCAACGGCAAATGATCTTTCCATTGTTCCCGATCGCCAAGCTACGCTATCTCCCTGCGCTACTTCTGCGGGCTGTTCCTCCGAAACCTTTACTGGTAGTAGTGGCGTGCCTGTCCGACCTCCCAGTCGGCCTTCGCGGTAGAGTTTCCGCCAGTAGAACACCTGGTTCGCGTTCACATCATGTCGTCGCGCTACTCTCGATACCGATGTGCCCGGCAAAAGCGTCTCTTCCACGATAGCCCGTCGCTCTTGAGCGTTCGGCGCCTCTTCCTGGGCGCTCGAACCTGAAGCGCTTGGTCTTGTTTGTCCACGATTCCTCTTTGTGGACACGAATATATGTGCCCACAAAACTATCTTCGTGAATTACTCGGATTTTGTAAAAACGGTAGGAACCGGACGCTTACCTAGGAATGGTGTTTGGGAGTATTTCAAATGTTGGCAGCTGCCGTCGCAAATCATATAAAATCATTGGGATACATTCCGCGGGGCTGTAGCTCAGATGGATAGAGCAGCAGTTTCCTAAACCTAGGGACTGTTCTGAGCCGTTCGGAAAGTTTTAGACTTTACTATATTCCTCAAGCAGTTACCACGATCCGGTGTTGAAGCGTTCGTCCCCGATGTGAACCGTTATGAACGGATAATTACTACGAATCTACTACGACGAAATCATCCTCATTCTGACTGAATAGCCGCGAATAACACCGCACGACGGTAACTTCGTCGGCGATGCCCAGGAAAGCCCGCACCAGACTGGCAGTGGAGACCGAAAAATTCACCATATTACCAAAGCCCCACAAATAGTGGCGTTGCAACCGCTCCTGCCGAGACAATCACTACAAATACTACAAGAATGCAGCCTTTGGGCCCATCGCCAATATCAGGCGTCTGTCTTGGACGCGGGAGATCTGGAGTTCAAATGCTGGCCACGCCCGGCCTTCGACGGGCTTCCCAGCTTCCTGTCAGCCGCCCTCTAAATATTCCTGACTCGTAGCATCATCGAGAGTACCCGCCTTGGGGTCGCGGTCTTGCCGCATGTCACACAACCAAGGTTCGGCGCCGGGCGGTTCATCCGGTGGCTCGGCATCACGGCCAGCAAGTTCTACGGCTGGCGCGAGCGGTACGGCAAGGTCAACGAGCATAACGGCTGGGTTCCCCGGGACTTTTGGCTGGAGGATTGAGAGAAACAGGCGATCATTGCGTTCCATCTGAAGAATCCGTTGGAAGGCTATCGGCGGCTGACGTTTATGCTGCTGGACGCCGACATTGTGGCGGTGAGTCCGGCCAGCGTGTGGCGTGTACTGAGTCGAATGGGACTGTTGCGCAAGTGGAACGGGAAACCCTCGAAGAAAGGGACTGGGTTTGAACAACCGCCCGAGCCGCATCAGCATTGGCATATCGATGTTTCCTACCTGAATGTTTGCGCGACGTTCTACTACCTATGCAGCATTCTGGACGGCTACAGCCGTTTTCCGGTTCATTGGGATCTGCGGGAGCAGATGACGGAGGCCGACATTGAGATCATTCTGGAACGGGCCAAAGAGCAGTATCCCGGGGTTAGGCCGCGAGTAATCTCGGACAACGGACCACAATTCATCGCCAAGGACTTCAAGGAATTTATTCGCATTTCGGGCATGACACGCGTCAGGACTTCACCTTATTACCCTCAATCGAAG
>CAVQZU010000155.1:0-6700 GCA_963718485.1 uncultured Acidobacteriota bacterium | reverse complement strand
CAATTCCGGCCACCTCCACAGTTGAGCAGTCGGTAGTCAGCGAAGCACATAGTCGAGGGCGAATATCTCTTCGGCAGAGGCATCGTGAAGGGCGAGTGGCAACCCGGAAGGCGTGATGCCAAACCAGTTATCTGGAGCCCACCTGAAATCTTTCAAGTCCGCCAGCTTCTCCGGAGTGGAACCCGGCGCAATCGCCAGCCGGAACAAGTCCATAGGATGCTCGATGTCGATTTTACCGTTGAAGTAGATGTACCGGGAATCCGCCGACCAGGTTGCATGGTCGATGAAGTGTTCCCGGAGTAACTGTTTCCATTCCGTTCCAGGCAAAGAGAGACTATATAGGGTAGACGAATCGACGGAGACCGCCAGGATGCGCTTGCCGTCGGGAGACCACCGGGCATTCAACATCCCACGCGAATTCGGGACATCAGTCAGCTTTCCGGTTGCAATATTGAGAGAGTGGATGTTCATGTAAATCGCCGGTTTCGCATAGCGCGTATCGCCGAAAATGACCAACTTGCCGTCGGGCGACCAAGTGGGCGCGCCCTGGTCGCTACTGCTGGGCATCGGTGCCCTGACATCTCTGCCATCCGAACTCACGATGAACACCCGCGACGGCTCGCCCTGTTTGCGGCCCATAAAAGCGATTTGCTTTCCGTCCGGAGACCAATTCGGGTGGTGTACTTCAAATCCGCGCGTCGTCAATTGTAATTTTTCCGTACCATCCGGCCGCGCTTTCCATAGCGTGTTTTCGGGATTACGAACGAAAGCCGCCCATTGACCGTCGCGCGAGAAATCCACTTCGTAAGCCGGATAGCCGTCCCAGTAAGGTCGCCACTTTTGCGAAGCGGGGTCCAAAGAGACTAGCTCCGGCTTGGGGATCTGGTGAATGGCAAAGACTCTTCCTGGGGCGAACTTATCCGGCAAGGGCCACTTCCACGAACCCGGCCCGTCGGTAAGCGGAACCGCTTTCGATTTGAAGAAGCCGCGTAGCGCGCCGTTATCTCTCGAAACCCAGATGTTATCCGCCAAGCGAGGTCCTCCAGCTTCGAAGAAGAAGTATTTTCCATCGGGGGTCCACACGCCGTTTTGGGTGATTTGGGCAACATTCGACAAACCTGGAATTTGATGCAAGCCGGATCCGTCGAACAAGACTTCCCACAAAGAAGTGGTGTCGGGTTCACTAACGGCGAAGCGGATTCTCCGCCCGTCCGGCGACCATTGCGGATTGTCCGACCGTCCCCGAACCGCGATACGCTCAGGCGTCTTTCCCGGACGGTCGATATCCAACGCTCCTTCGTCCGCCAAGGCCAGCGTTTTGCCATCCGGAGCCCAGCTACCCTCCAAGGATGCCCTGATCAATTGTGAAGTTCCGTTTCCTAAGGAGTGAACCCACAATTGCGACCCGTCGGTGGAAGGCCTGATAAAAAGGAGCAGATCTCCGTTTGCGGAGATATCGGTCTCGGCCGCTCCCGGAGATATGTTGGCTACGGGTTCAGGGTCGCCGCCGGAAACAGGGACTGTCATGATTCGGCCGTTTCCTTCATATTCCCGATAGAAGATCTGATGCCCGTCGGTTAACAATGGGCCGGTTTTCTGCTTGCCATCGCCGGTCAACTGGGTGTATTTGAGGACCCTCGGATCTAATGGTGCGAGGGCGCGTGCAGCCATGATTAGTAATCCGGCAGCGGCGACCGTGGGCAGGACCACAATCCACCAGCGTAGTCGAGCTCCGGCGGTGCGGCTGGTTTCGGTCAAACTTGGCGTTGTCTCCAAGATCTGCGGGGCGATCAGGGCGGGCGCGGCAGCCGTTGCCGTCCCGCTCTGACCGCCGTTTCGTACAGGCTCGAGGCGCTCCTCAACTTTCGCGATAAACCGGTATCCGCTTCCCGCGACGTTCTCGATGTATTCGTACTTTCGATTCCGTGGAATATCGTTGAGAGCTTTGCGGACGTAATATACCTGCTGCGCGATGTTAGCCGCTTCGACGACCGTCCCTTTCCAGACGGCGGTCATCAAAGCTTCGGACGTGACGATGGCCGGAGCGTTTTGAACAAGATAAGCTAGCGTGTCAAAGGTCCGCGGCGTTAGATCGACTGGTTGTCCTTCGCGGAGTAATTTGCGTTCCGAGGGGCAGAGTTGAAACGGGCCGAAGTGATACCAATGGCTGGAAACGTCGTTCATGGAGCGTTTTTTAGAGGATTTTAGAACTTTTTTATCAGCTTCGAATTGCGTTGACCATGGGCTGAGGAATACTGTCGATCTACTACTGAGTGGAGTTCAATTCGCACAAGGTTAAGCATGACAGAAAAAACAAGTTGTTTGGTGATACCTAAACTCTGTTTTGAAGCGGCGCTGTTCCTAGCACTGGTCGGCGGGGCATCCTTAAGCCGTCCGGCATTTGCAGCTTTGCCTGTAGATGACAAAATGGGCCAGCCTGCGGACCATAGACATGATCGAGTTGCCCCAGTCAACAACAAGGCTAGATCATTGAGAACTTCGTCAACATCCTTTTCACAGCCAATCGCCTTCATCGAGAACCGGGGACAATTCGACTCTCACGTCCGCTATCAAATTCGAATCCACGGCCAGACGGCTTGGTTGACGGATAACGCTCTCGTTTTCGACGTCGTTCACGCAAAGTCTGATCGAATTGTCGCCGCATCTAAGCCGTCAGAGCGTTCAGATCCGTCGTTCAAGCGATTCTCGTTTCAAGAGCAATTCGCTGGCGCAACTCGACCGAGTTCCGTGGAACCGGTCGGTTGCCGGGACGCCAAGTACAACTTCTTTGTTGGAGACAAGAGCCATTGGCGCACGGGCATTCGTTCGTGCTCTGGGGTGATTTACCACGACCTGTGGGACCGGATCGATTTGAAGGTTTATTCTCGGGACGGAGCCAACCTGGAGCAGGAATTCCTCGTACATCGGTCGGCTGACTTAAGCCAGATCCGTGTTAAATACGCCGGGGTTGACCGGCTTTCCCTGAATAACAAAGGCATACTGGAGATTCGGACAAAAGCCGGAACCCTCAAAGAGACCGCTCCTTCGTTTTACGTGCCTTCGAACCCTGCCCAACAACTCCAGGGCCACTTCAAGCTTTTATCAAAGCTGGAGTACACATTTGAAACCCAAATGCGGCCGTCTGGCGATCTGGTCGTTGACCCAGCGTTACTTTATTCGACTTTCGCTGGCGGTTCCGGAGTTGATGTGGCAAATGGCGTGGCTGCGGATAGCGCCGGTAATGCCTATGTCACAGGTGCGACTACATCGGCTGATTTTCCGATAACCACCGGCGCCTTTCAACCGGCATGCCCCGTTCCTGCCAAATGCAGCGCGGCTTTCGCGATGAAATACGATCCAGCGGGCAACCTTGTCTACGCGACGTTCCTCGGTTCGACCAGCGGAGGAGATTTTGGCCAGGGGATTGCCGTGAACTCCGCAGGCGAAGCATACGTCACGGGAATCGCAAACTCAGGGTTCCCTCACAGTACAGATATTCTACAGGGCTACTGCTTTCAATCTGCATTCCTGGCAAAGCTCAACAGTACGGGTGACACCCTTCAGTATTCAGCTTGCTTTGGTCAAACTGGAGAAGGCTCGGGAGTGGCCACCGATGCGGCTGGCAAAGCATACATCACGGGCTGGTTGAATAGTCTCCCAACTACCGCCAACGCGTTTCAGAAGGGCAACAACTCGACCCAAGGAAGCAATGCATTCCTGGTTGTGGTAGATCCGGCTCTCCCCGGCTCCGCCAGCCTACTTTATTCCTCCTTCATTGGCGGGAGCGGCAGCGACTTAGCATTTGGCATTGCGGTGGATTCGCAAAACAATCCATATATCTGCGGAACTGCCGGGAGCGCAAATTTTCCAACGACCCCGGGCGCTTACCAAACTGTGAATCAGTTCAACAACGCTTTCGTCGCAAAATTTAACCCAACTCAAAGCGGTACCGCCTCGCTTATATACTCGACGTTCATTGGCGGCAATAATGTGCACGATTTTGGCAATGTTGCTCAGGATGTAGCATTCGGAATCGCAGTAGACGCCCAAGGTAGCGTTTACGTAACCGGAGCCCCTGGATTCGCCTTTCCCATCACGCAGGGCTTATATGGCGCTGGGAAGAGGGAAACGTTTATTACAAAGTTAAATCCTGGTGGGTCGGCACTGGTCTTTTCAACTATGTTGCCGGGAACTTGCGGATCTGGCTGTAATACCAATGGAATAGTTGTCGATCCAAGTGGTAACTCATACGTTACGGGAACTGCGAATGGCCGTTTTCTGGTAACGGCGGATGCGTTCCAGGCTACCTTCGGTGGTGACGGCGACGCCTTTTTGGCAGGGTTGAGCGCGGACGGAGCAACGCTGCTCTACGCGAGCTATTTGGGCGGACCTTACATCGATTATGGGTCTGCGATAGCTCTGGATGCCGTGGGCGATGTCTACGTGGCGGGGGCGACAGCGTCCCCGAACTTCCCGGTAACGCCAGGCAATCACCAACTCACAATTGGCGGCACCGATACGTCGGCATGTCCTTATGCCGGGGCTGGCCCTGTTTGTTTTGACGCATTCCTGACCAAATTTCCCCTCGGAGCCCCGGGGGGACTCTGGTTCGAGGGATTACGCCAGACCAGGGCGGAAATGCGGGTACCGTAACGCCGCAGATCTTTGGTAGCGGTTTTCACGCGGGCGCCGCGGTGAAGCTCAGATGTGGAGGACAAGAGATTGTCGGCACAAATGCGACCCCAAGCGTCGGTGGAAGACTTCTAAGCGCCACGTTCGATCTCACGACAGCAAGACCGGGAAATTGTGATCTGGTTGTGGCGAATACGGACGGTACGTCTGCCGTTTTGGGAAGCGCATTTTCCGTCCAACAAGGTGGCGCACCAAATATACAAGTGTCTGTGGCGGGAGTTGCCGTACGTCAGGGTCCGCCCGAAGTTGCGGATGCCCCTACGAATGCCGTCTTCTATGTGACAGTCCAGAACAAAGGAACTGTTGATTTATCCGGGGGTATTCTTTCGTTTCCGCTGAGTCTGCCGTTTCAGGGGACTTCAGGCAATCCTCCGGGCTTGGCGCCGCAAGGATCGGCCCTCGAGATCTGGGCGGGTGGCCTCTTGCCAGCTGAATCCGCTCAGAGCTTCACAGCGACAGCGACGACGATGCAGGCTGCTGGATCTACCCAGAACTCCACGGCGACCAGCGCTGCACGGCCTCGATCTGCGCACAACATCACCACGGCTGTGACGATTACGCAGCCTACATGCGACCAATTGGTCTCCACAATCGATGCATGCTACTATCCGATTCCGACAGTTGACGCAGGCAAATTCTTGGGGTGCCTGGCAGATCTCGGAACTTACCAAAAGCTAGGGATCGGGCAGGGTTGCGCCGAACTCATAATAACTGGCCTTGCGACGTGTGCATACACAGCGGTAAGGGCGCCACAGGCGGCCGAACTGTGCGCCGAAATCGCTTTCGTCGGAGCAGCAGCAACTTGCGCGTTTGAGAGAAGCAATCCCTTGCCGGCCATACCGTATTGTCTCGACGCTGCCACTGATCGACAACCTATCTGCCACGCAGGACCGTTGCGATGTGTTGAGCCGTCCGACCCCAATTCGCTCACCGGTCCTACGGGAGTTGGTTCCCAGAGGTGGATACCCCTAGCCCAACCGCTCACGTATCTGATTTCGTTCGAGAATAAGCCCGGTGCGACGGCACCGGCCCAGAGGGTGATCGTGACGCAACCGCTGTCCATGACGCTCGATCTGACGAAGCTCGGGTTATTGACTATCACGGTTCCGAATGGCACTTCTGCGTTCCCGGTCAACATCCCAGCGGACTCGTTTGATCCTCTTGTCGGACTGAACGAGTTCACTACGAACGTTGATCTTCGTCCGACGCAGAATATGCTGGTCAACATTGATTTGAAGCTCGACACCGTTGTTCGCACCCTAGTCTGGACGTTCACGACCATCGATCCCTCGACCGGCCAGCCGCCATTGAATCCGCTTGTCGGTTTCCTGCCTGCGAGCAGCAACGGCAGCGTGGGGTTCAGCGTGACACCGAGTTCGACTGTTGCTAGCGGCACCCAGATCAGCGATCAAGCCACGATCCTATTCATCGGGAGTTCTCCTATGAGTACTGCGGTGTGGAGCAACACGATCGATAACACGCCGCCGACAAGTCAGGTGGCATCTTTACCGACCACAGAGAAGAATTCCAGTTTCTCGGTGAGCTGGTTCGGCACAGATGTCGGTTCCGGCATTGGGAGCTACACGATTTATGTTTCCGACAACGGCGGCCCATTCGGTGCATGGCAGACAAACACAACGTTGACAAGCGCGACTTATACTGGCGTGAATGGCCACACGTACGGCTTCTACGGCATTGCGACGGACCAAGTCGGCAATGTCGAGCCGGCAAGTTGCCACGAGATTATTTGTATCACGAGGTATGATATGAGACTCTCTGGTCGACGACACATCTACAAGATCGTGGTTTTGTGCTTGAGCATGGGACATCTGATGTTTCGAATGTCCGTCTTTCCCTTCATCATGGTGTTGAACCTCCATTCGATGCTCATCCGCTGCCAGAGCAGAAGGAAGCTCAGGAGTGCGGGCGGTTGGAAGAAGGATCAAGGGTTGAAAATGACCAGTAGTTCTCAGCAAGAGGCGAAATACTCTCGAGGCTGTGGCCCGTC
>CAVQZU010000154.1:0-4170 GCA_963718485.1 uncultured Acidobacteriota bacterium | reverse complement strand
ACAGGTTCAAAGTACCAGGCAAACCGGAGCTACACTCCCTGGCCAATTACCGACTACTCGCCGGAGGCTCGGATGCGAATCGCCGGGCAACCCATCGATGGGTCGTGGTGGCTTCTTGAGGTGCCTATGTCCGAGCAACGGCGCTTACTAGATAGATATGTGCACTTCGACCCGTCGGCCGAACCCTATCGCCGGCTGGATATTGTCGTTCTGACGAGAGACCATCCCATTCGCCAGTTCTTACATCCGGAAAGCGGCCCCTTGAGACTGTCGTGGGCGAACGATGTCTTCGAAATTTGGATTCCCGTGCAATGATCCCGATTCTACTGCTCTTCTTCGCTGCCGCGGATCTCTCGCCGGAGATACTAACGCAGGCAGTCAAGGGGGATACGGCCCGCGTTCAAGTACTGCTTAAGCAGGGCGCGAACATCGAAGCGGTGGATAAGAACGGGCGCACGCCGCTGATGCTCGCGGCGCAGCATGGCCGTGCGGATACGGTGCGGCTGTTACTCGCGAGCGGGGCCAAAGCAGACGTCCGCGGAAAGGACGGCTTGACGGCGTTCGGTCTTACACTACTTTTGCCGGCGGGTCATGGAAGCCATGAAGAGGCCTTGAAGGCGCTTCCGCAACCGCCGCAGCTGCGGGTGGCGGTGGAAGCCGGATGGACGCCGGGCAAACTGGTGAGTTCCTGCTTTCAAAGCCGCGGGCAATTAGTGCAACTGGTCGGCGGCATGCATCCCGAGGAAAGCCTGGTGAAAGCACTGCAAGCTTTCGCGATCGCTTCGGGCAAAGGGGTGGCGCAATTTGTGCAGTCGCCGGCGGACGCGGACGGCATCGTGCGGCTCGAGGTACGTCCCGGCTCGGCTTGCGCGGCGCCGTCGGGCGACAACTTGACGTTCTCGATCGAATTGCAGGTGTTGCGCGCGCGAGACCGTGGCGTATTGTTCGAGAAAAGCTTCGGCGGAGGAGTGAAAGGACTGCGTATGCAAACGGTGGAAAATCCTTCTCAATACGCTCCGGTTTATGAGGCGTGGATGAAACCGCAAGCGGGGCCGATCTATTGGGCCGCCGTCGAAGCGCTCATGAAGGTTGCGTTGTAGCGGTTTGCTACGGCTTGGCAAACGCAATCGCGATCACCGGATGCAGTTCCCAAAGGGTGTGCGACTTCATGTCGCGTTTGCCGCGCAGTTCGGGTGTGCCGTCGCTTTTCAGATGCGCATCGTCGTAAAAGAGCTGCCCGGTTACCTGCACGGCGACCGGATGCTGCATGACATTCCCCGCGGAGCCGGGCTCCTGGCCGGCCAACAGTTTGGTCTTGATAAAGTCTCGCACCGTTTGCGCGCGCGTCTGCAGTGCCGGGTCCTGAAAGCTGTCCGGCCAGCGCCACTTCCACAATCAAGCAGAGATCGCTCGCGGTAGGTTTGTTGGTGGTGGTTCGTGGCTGGTCGGTGATTTGAATGTGATACTCGCAATCGTTATCTTCCGTCGCCACCAGATAAAGAAAGCCGGTGACGGTAACAAAGTCGCCTTCTTTCAGGTTCAGGCTATTGGGGAATGCGGGGATCCGATGATCTTGAAAGGCCGGATCGTTGTTCTTTGCGCCCGGAGGGTTTGGCAGCGCCATCATGCCGGACAGCGGCGCCGATTTAGTCTGGTTGAAGTCGGGGGAGGGAACGACGCTGGTCTTAATGGGCCAGCGCTCTTTGCCAGGCGCGTGGCATGTTCCAAAAAGAACGCCGGCGCTGAATATGCTGACGATCAGATAGCGCACCATAAGGATAAAGACTATCATGAGCGGGGCGCGGGGACTACCGGGCACTACCCCGATTTGACAAGCCCCCCTCCATCCGGCTACGCTAAATAGTTCGCAAACGAAGCATCGGAGACGTGTGTCAAATGAGTACCGAGTTCCCCTCCAAGAACGGCGTTGCGCGCAAGTGGCATATCATCGACGCCCAGGACGCAGTTGTAGGCAAGCTTGCCACCAAGGCGGCCATGCTGCTGATGGGCAAGACCAAACCGATTTTTACCCCGTTTTTGGATACTGGCGATCATGTGATCGTCATAAACGCGAGTAAGATCCGGGTTAGCCGGCCGGAAAGAAGAAGACAAAATGTATCGCCATTACACCGGGTATCCCGGCGGATTGGTGGAGAAGAGCTTGAAGCGCGTGCGCGCCGAGCAGCCGGCCCGGATCATCGAGGACGCCATCTTCGGGCATGCTGCCCAAGACCAAGCTCGGCAAACAAATGTACCGGAAATTAAAGGTGTATGCGGGCGACAAGCATCCGCACGCGGCGCAGCAACCTTCCGTGTTGACTTTGAAAAGGTAGAGATCGTAGTGGCAGCAACGATTGTTCAATATTTGGGTACGGGCCGCCGCAAGCGATCGGTGGCGCGAGTGATTTTGCGGCCCGGCACGGGCACAATCAAGGTCAACAACCGCGAGTTTGAAAACTACTTTCCCACGGAAAGTTCGCGCGCCATGGTGCGGCAGGCGCTCGCGGCCGCTGAAACCATGGACAAGTTCGATATCCTGATACTCGCCAACGGCGGCGGCATTGCCGGCCAGGCGGGCGCGGTTCGCCTGGGAATTTCCCGGGCTTTGGTGGAGTTTAATACGGAGCTGCGCGGGCGGTTGAAGACGCTCGGCTTTTTGACACGCGACCCGCGTCAACACGAGCGGAAGAAGTATGGTCAGAAGGGCGCCCGCAAGCGGTTCCAGTTCTCCAAACGTTAGAAATCCCCGCGAGGCCTGCAGCGTAAGGTGCGTATTCTTACTTTCGGGCTTCGCAATTCAACTTGGCAACAGCCTTCCGTTCCGTTTCCATGGCGCAAATTTCGCTTTGGACCGCGCCTGGATGCGGAACAGGTTTGGAAGGCATTTGATTTGAGGGGTCACTCCCTCATATTTTTAGAGGAGGTAATTTTGCCCGCAATATCCATGAAGGAATTGCTCGAAGCAGGCGTTCACTTCGGGCACCAGACCAAGCGCTGGAATCCCAAGATGAAAGAATACATCTTCGGCGAACGCAACGGTATCTACATCATCGACCTGCAAAAAACCTTGAAAATGTTCAAGGACGCAGCCCGCTTTGTACAGGAAATGGCGGCGCAAGGCAAGAACGTGCTCTTCGTGGGCACCAAGCGCCAGGCGCAGGAAGCCATCGCCGAAGAGGCCAAGCGATGCGAGATGTACTACGTGAATCAGCGCTGGCTGGGCGGCTTGCTCACCAATATGCTGACGGTGCAAAAATCCATCAAGCGCCTGAAAGAACTCGAAGCCATGGCATCGGTGGAAGGCGGTTACGCGGGACGGCCGAAGAAGGAATGATTCGGCTCGAGCGCGAGCGCAAGCACCTGGACACGAACCTCTCGGGCATTAAGGACATGCCGGGTCTGCCGGATATCCTCTTCGTGATCGATTCCAACAAGGAAGCCATCGCGGTGAAGGAAGCGCGGCGGCTGGGCATCCCCGTGGTGGCGATTGTCGACACCAATTGCGATCCCGACGAAGTGGATCACGTGATTCCGGGCAACGATGACGCCCTGCGCGCCATTCGCCTCTTCGCGAGCAAGATTTCCGATGCCGTGATCGAAGGCCGCGCCCTGGTCACCGGTCAGGAATTCGTTGGCGACAAGACCGAGCAGGACGAAACGCCTGCCGAGGAAGGCATGGTGGAGTACAACGAATATGTGGACCCCAAGTATGCCGAAAAGATCATGGCGCTGTCGCGGCCCGCGACGCCGGCCATCGGCGGTGAGCACGTCCTCGTACCGGCGCCTGATGTCGTCCCGGTCCGCTCCCTCCGGCACCGAGCGCTCACTCGCCCGCTGGATCATGGCGGCCTGGTCCAGCAGCACCTGGCGCTGCCCGGCGCCGGACGTATCGGCCATGATCTTTACCAGCGAGTCGAGCTGGCGGATCATCACGGCGGGCATGCCGTGGCTGGCCTGGCGGATCTTCTCGAACGCGCGCTGGACGAGGCGCTCAGTGGCTTGGCTTGGCGGTGAGGACCCGGATGTACCCCTGGCTGTCGCGGTGCACCTGCACGGGATGCCACCGCCGGGTGATCTTGCACAGGCCTGCGCCGAGCCAGTCGATACAGGTCATCGCCGTGAACATCGCAGTTGACGGCCGGTGAAAGCGCGCGGATGGCTATCTCTCAT
>CAVQZU010000153.1:0-17214 GCA_963718485.1 uncultured Acidobacteriota bacterium | reverse complement strand
CAGGATGCGGAATTAGCCCGGACAATTATCCAATGATCTTCGATCGCTTGGCACAGGTACAAACCGTCGCCCAGACAAGCCGCAAAGGACTGGGTTTGGGACTCTTCATATCAAAACAGCTGATCTCACAACAGGGTGGTCGGATCTGGGTAGACAGTCAGGTCGGACGTGGCAGTACATTTTACTTTACACTACCGGCCTTCTCGCTAGCTAAATTTTGTGCCGCGACCTTCACCCGGACAAACTTGGCGGCGGGCTGCGTGACGCTCCTTTCGATTGACGTGCCAATCGTCGATGGAGCCATTCCAGTGCCTGAGCTAGCAGCGATACGGAAGGTTCTGGAGCGCACGATTTTTCTCGGGCAGGACCTGCTATTACCCCCAATGACCGACGCAGATGCCATAGAGACTTTCTTCATCATCGCGTGCGCTGACAGAACCGGCGCAGAAGCCATGACAAAGCGCCTTCGCAAGGATCTACACAGCTCAAACGTTCAGCATGCTATTTCCATAACAACGTTGCAACTGTCGGTCAACGAGCAACCCTGGGAAAAACAAATGTTCGAAGTTACTGCCCAAATCGATAAATTAATTCAAGCGCACCTGCTCGAAAGGAAGAGCCTCAGATGAGTGCAAAGAAAATTTTGATTGTCGATGATGACGAGTATTTGCTGTTAGGTCTGGCGGCTAAGCTGAAGGCTAAGGGCTACACCGTCATCACTGCCATGGATGGCGTTGCTGCCGTGGCTGCAGCGCGACGCGAGACCCTAGATTTGATCATTCTCGATCTCGGGCTGCCTGCGGGAGACGGCTTTCTAGTACTCGAGCGGTTGAGAGCAATGACCGATCTATTGACAACTCCTGTCATTGTGCTTAGTGCCCGGGACCCTGTCAACAATAAACAACGTTCGCTGAAAGCAGGAGCAGTCGCCTTTTTCCAGAAACCTCCCGATAACCATGAATCTTGAACGCAATTCGGCAGACTCTGGAGAACGCGACGCGTTGGTGCAATTTCTTAAGACCTGAAATCGACGCACGTTCGAGAAACCTTCCTTGTGCTTGGCATGCAAGGTTCACTGCGTTCGACGGTAATGTCGTACACCTCACCGAAGTGCGTCGCACCCTATCAGAAGACGGGTGCTTGTCTCCCCAAACGGACCCGTAGCGAGGCGGCTTTAAGTTGGATCTCACTGACAAGAGAATATACTGCGCCGGCCGTCTTCTCTCTCTCCTGCGCATCGACACTCCCGGGTTATCCTTGACGCATTTTTGACCGTCGTCAAACACAATACGAGGGTGCGCGGAATGTCGGGTCACTCATTGTTGGCAGAGGCTGATGGGGAATATATCGGATACGACGGGGAACATCTGCATCGTTATTCGGTGCGACACATATTTATCTTCTGGGCTTTTCGGCACAGCCGCTGATCGCTAGCGTCAGACACTACAGCTTCCAACTGACTGCATGGGCAGGCGAACGATCACGACAAGCCACTCTGTTCCATTGCGCTCAAGATAGTCTGCCTCTTTTCTCCCACTACATTCCCGGTTGACGAGCTCACCAAAACCAATCGTCCAGGGCACCGTCCGTTCCCGAAGGCTCTGCGACGCGCTATCAATTCAGGCACTATGTGGAAGTGGCGATCCATACCCCACAGTCAGCACCCAAGGAAAGTCACCTTATTGATCTCAGCGACGGTCGTTAGGCCGGCACGCACCTTCCTAATCGCTGACTCTCGAAGGAATGACATGCCCTCTTCCTTGGCTGCCCGCCTAATTTCAGAAGTTGGACGTCGATCGATAATCATCTCTCTGATGCGGTCGGAAAGATCCAGGAGCTCGCTGATGGCCGACCGGCCGTGATAACCACTTCCCGAGCATTCGAGACATCCCGCGCCCTCATGACATTGGGACGCTCATCCATTCCGCGGGTCGAGACCGGACTCGGTCAGCACCTCGGGTGAATAAGACACCTTTTTTTTGCAGCTTTCGCAGATCACACGAACGAGCCGTTGGGCCAGAATACAATTGAGGGCGGAGACGAAATTGTAAGGCTCCACACCCATGTTGATGAAACGCCCAATTACGTCGGTCGTATTGTTCGCATGGACGGTTGTGAAGACGAGATGTCCTGTGAGCGCGGAGTTAATGGCGATCTGTGCGGTTTCCTGGTCCCGGATTCCCCGACCATAATCTTGTCTGGGTCGTGACGCAGGATCGAGCGAAGGCCCCGAGCGAAAGTGAGGCCCTTTTTCTCGTTTACAGCAATCTGTGTGATGCCGCGGACCTGGTATTCCATCGGGTCTTCAATCGTGATGATTTTGTCTTCGTCGTTCTTGATCTCATTGATAGCCGCGTAGAGCGTGGTAGTTTTACGGAGCCGGTAGGGCCAGTGACGAGGACCATGCCATACGGCTCGCGGATATATCGCCGAAACCGAACCATCTCGTTGCGGTCGAAGCCGACTACCTCAAGAGAGAGATCGCGGAACGTTTCGCTGAGGGTCTCCTTGTCTAGGACACGAAGGACGGCGTCTTCGCCGTATACCGAAGGCATGATGGAAACGCGAAAGTCGATGAGTCGGCCTTTATACCGGACATGGAAGCGACCATCTTGGGGAATACGACGTTCGGCGATGTCCAGATCACTCATCACCTTGATTCGTGAAAGAAGCATTGAATGGATTTCTTTCGCGAGCGGTTGCATGGCAAACTGCAACATCCCGTCGATGCGGTACCTCACGAGCACCTCCATGTTGCCAGTCTCAATGTGAATGTCGCTTGCTCGTCGTTCAAGGGCCGTGAAGATGACGGTATCGAGGAGGCGCACAAGGGGACTCGCTCCGCCTTCACTCGTGAGCTTTTCCATGGAAATATTTTCGTCGGTGTCTTTATCCTCTCCGACAACCTGAAGAGAAAAACCTTCGGTGGCATTATCGAGAACCCGTTGGGACTGTTCAGTGCGCTTCAACAGCGCACCGATCTGGGATGCCGTGGCGACCTTGATCTGAAGCCTCTTACCAAGGAGCAATGCTAGCTCGTCGGTAAGCTGCAATTGACTCGGGTCCGCGATAGCGATGGTGAGAATCGAGTCATGCGCTTCCAGCGGGACGAAGTTGTAGCGGAACATCAATTCGGCCGGGATGCTGCGAACAAGGCCCGCATCAATCCGCTGTTCGCGTAGGTCGACGAACGGGCAGCGATAGCGCTCAGACAATTGCTGGGATCGCTCGACTTCAGTGACGCCATTCGCGTCGTCCACGCTTACGACATCAGTCTCAATTATCGTCTTCAAACGATACCCCCGCGCCATGCTTCGTCACTGTTTCAGTGCTCTGAGTAAGCAATATCAACGATGACACCAACCTCGAGCGAATAAGGTCCCGTTTAGGACATGGGCTCTCAGTCCTGGAAACCGAGCAAGTGACTCCTGCCCTACCAAACACCCAGCGATAACGTTGTAGCCTTGCTTCAAGGTAGGATGCGTAGGACAGGTATTGGACCGTTTTCTGGAAGTTGGGATTGGTGCGGTTAAGCTTTTCCTTCCCTACTCAGGGCTGGACGACTATGAAACGGGCGGGACACTGGGACAGTTGCTTGCTCGCGCGGATCATGCAATCTACGAGAAAAGTGCAATCTGAAAGGTCAGCCACACCGTAAGTCCCGTCCGCCATGAGATGATTGGGTTGTGGTAGGTCGCGCAAGATTGTAAAGAGGTTTCTTAGGTTACCGTGTGTGCTTTATGTCTTGTCAGTGGCCGCTGAGTCGATTACCGGGCCCTCGAAGCGGGTTCGCACGAACTCAATTTACTGTCCCTAATGCGTTCAATGCTTGAAGCCGACGCAAAATGATCCAATCTGAAGTACCTTCGCCACACTGCTCTAGAAACCTTTCGAGAAGAACGTCGTATTTCTCGTGCGTCGCCCTCTGAAGCTGAGAAGAATTCTTTACAGCCGCGTCTAGGCGCTGTTCCAAGTCCGAACACTGCGATTCCAGAGCTAACACCGAAAGCTTGAACGCGGCGAATTCTGTCTTCACGTCCTTAAACGTCCGTACGATTTCAACGACCAGTTCTTTGTAGTTGTGAAGGTCTATTTCCATGATGGCCCCACTCTATCCCGTGCTGGAACGTTCCGCAACTGTACTTGAGGGCAGTGTCCTTGGTGGGGTTGAAGGCGATGCATCACGTTCTGCCATTCGAAATCTTGCCGTATATCGACTTGTTGAGCTGATCGTGTTGGCGACCTGCCGCAATTATGCCAGCAAAGCGGTCGCCAAGAGACGTGTGAGGGCGGTCGAATGAGGCATAACCCCCTGACATATGAGGCCCTGATCTATGGTTTCAGGGTGACTAACGTAAGGTAATCGAGGAAAAGTGTTACATTCAGTACAGCCCTGCCCCGGCCACTGCCCTACGATACGATCGTGGTCTCCAGGGGCTGATCGTCACTGGAAGCCACGCTCGAGCGGACACGCTTGCCGAAGGTGAGTCACACTCTAACGTTCGTGTTTGAGAATCGAGGATGATATGGCTTCGGCGGCTGCAAACAAACTTTGGTAGCGCGAGAGATTGTCAGATACGAAGCTATGTTTACCCCCATAATCGCCATAGCAGTGCTGGTCGTCTGTGTTGTATCCAGCTGCTCGTCGCGCCCTAAATCAACTATAACTCGAACAAAGGCAGCCCTAAGTGCTGCCGAAGAAGTTCGGCGTGGGGGGTGTGCAAGGCAGGCCGATCAAGTTGAAAAGGATAATCCAGACTCTGATTCAGACGACATGATTAGTTGGTTCTTCCACTACAGCGTCACAGATAACCGCTGTTATGTACTTCAATCCTCATATAACAGCAGATTGGGTCTTAAGCTAAATTTTCTGTACGACGGGCAAACAAATGAAAATCTAGCTTCGACAGAACAGGGCAATGGACAAATAAACGGCACGATTGAAGGGGCCCCCCACATGGATTGCTCCCCAGGAACTGATTGCGGATACGCATTAGGACTGAAATACATCAACGAACGTATTCCATTTTGTGACCGTCGCAGCAACGATATGTCTGGTTGCAGGGAAAAGCCGTGAGACCCGCTGTTTTGACCCGGGCAATACTGACACTCGTTCGCAAACTGTGGACTATCCGACACTCTACGATCTGCCCGATTCATCACGAACAAGCACTAGCTACAGGACACGTCCGCAACAATAGAACGCTGTGGGAATACGAACACTGCGCTGCGGACAGTGGCAAGCAGCATTACTTTTGGGCGCCCAGCAGCCTGGTGAAGAACCGACGTTTGCAGTGAATTTTGTATTAGATATTTTCGCCGGAGCGCACCTACGGAGGCGACTAAGAGACAGCATCAATGTAAATGGTGTATTGATACCACTCCGTATGGGCGTCGCGGTGAGCTGAGCACCGACGTTCACGAACTTACAGGCGCGAAAAGAAGTTTCTTGTCGACTAGTCCAGTTCGAATTCAGCAGCGAACCGCGGATGATCGAGGTCTAGATCGAATCTATTGAGCTTGCTCCAGGATCTGGAGCGCGTTCTTTCCCCTGAGGCCTGAGACCGAAGCACAACGCTACGCGCCACCAATTGCGCTTCCCATAATTCCTACCGCGAAGAGGTGCGAGACCGCGGGGTAACCTCCGTTTACAAACAGAACTTTGACAAGGGGAATGCCTCGAATACCTGTGCCGACAAAGTGAACGCAAGTTCCCTGGATGTGCTGTTCGGAACAGACCTGTCAAATCGTTTCGTAAGATATTCGTGCCCCAGGACCCCAGTACGGGGGACTCCGTGGATTCTGACAGGGCAGAAAGCGCGAGCCGGGTGTCCCGGTAAGGCCTCCGCGCGGGGTAGAGTGATGAGTCCAATGCGACGCTATGAAATTTTCCAGAAACTTCCTTTTAAACCGCCCGTTCGGATCGAGACCGCAACGAGCCTGGAAGATGCTAAGAACCGTTGGAATGAACTGACGCTAATGTTCCCAGGTGAATATTTCATTCTCGACAGCGAGAGCTCGGTCTTTATCGTTCCGTCGGATACAGAGCGCACCCGTGAGCCGACGCAGTTACAGCGCGGGACTGATTCTTCCGCATTCTAGCGTTTTGCGACGTGGAAAGAGCAATTTGGAGGGCTCAGTGGCTCAGAGATTGACACCGCTTCAAAACCATTACCGCGGAGTACCGTGTTCCCGGTGTCTGCAACCTATCCCTGTCTCTACAACGATCGGAAACTTAGAAGGTGGACTCCACACCTTTGCGCTGCGATGCAGGGCGTGCGAAAACGAAGGCATATATACCGTGGCTGCTATTCAGGACTTCGATGGAGAACCAAGATTTAGACGTTCCCTCTGACATATAAGGGCGAGTGTTACCTGATTCAGCGAGGCCAATCGCTCGAATGCCTGCTTCACCCGTGGTTAAATCTGAGGGCTCGCTCTATTCTGAATCCTCCTTCTCGTCGATCGTCCAGCGCCGCCGCCGGCGCTTTATTCCTTGCTTGGAAGTGTCCACTTCTCGCCTCGTGGACACTAGACAAGTGTCCACCGAGGCCATCATCTCTACCCTGCCCCATCTTTTCGAGACGGCCTTCGGATGACGCTTACGTAAATTGTGATCATCTTGCGGATCGACTCGTCAAGTAATTCAGCGAGCGGCAAGTGTTCTGCTGGAATCTCAATCAGATCACTTCGGCAACGTTCTCAAGGCCTACGAAAACGGGCCCGAGCAGGCGCCACATTGCGAGCAGTATGACCTTTCCAGTTAACGGACAAAGATGAATGAAATAGGCTTGATCCACAGATTCGATATCAAAGAAATTCTTTCGATGGGGGTCTTCTCGAGCCGACACGCCCTCAACCAACAGCTTTCCTAGCTGAGCGACGACCTCGGCAGGATAGTTTTGCAGGTTATCGATTGTCGGCTGTTGTTCTGTTCGAAGAAGCATGTTCCTCACGAAAAGCAAAAGATAACCCATGCTGCCGGCACACGGGCTGGCAAAACCAAAATGTACATAGCGACTCTCTCTTTGTTACTCCACTTTCAATCTTTATCAACGCTACGCTTTCCCGCGATTCCAGAAGTGCCACAAAGAACTACGGATTCATGGGTCGTTCCCAATAAGGTTCAGGTAAGTCCAATCGGCTCAAGGGCGCCGCACATCAACTTTTATTTCATAGAAGAGATGTTTTGAGTGTCGTCTGCCTAACCGCACCTGCCCGTAGGATGCCCCACAGAAAATACGGGCTGACAGAGCTATAGTTTAATCGTCTATTCCCAGACATTTTCGCCGCGCCTCTGACGCGACGGTTCCTTGTGCAAATTGTATGGAAACACTTGGAACCCAGATCCGAAGTATGACTGACCTGTAAACAAGCTCCGAGATAAGAACTCCAATTCTAGAGCAACGAGCCCTGTCGCATCTGCCGTCACCTTCTGTCACCACATGACGTCACCTCATTGCCGTTAAAGAACGTGTTCCATTTAGCACAGTCCCGACTTCGCTCACTTTCTACGATAACAGTCTGCCAAGTGGAAATATGGAAAGGACCACCTATGGAAAGACAGGCATTGGATCGAAGTATCGAGAACCATGGGTTCGCTTGGATTTTGTGTGCCATCTGGGTGATCATTCCCTCCGGCGCTCGCGCGTGTATATGCTCCCAAGCGCCACCGGGAGCATGCCAGGGCCTGCACAAAGGTGTTGTGGCGTTCCTCGGCACCGTCAATGATATCGAAGAGTTCGTTGCTTCTCCGGCGCCTGCCGCAGCCGAAGCCACAAATGCCAATGCGTCTCCCGACAACTTAAACGCCGAAGCTCCGCAATTGAACACCACTGCTGCGAGTTCTGCCACTCCCAACACGCCCCTGACTCGCTATCATTTCCACATTAACGAACATTTCGCCGGCCTCGACGCAGGGGATATCGACGTCTTCTCCGGCGGCGGGAATGATGACTGCGGCTATCGCTTCAAGAAAGGCGAACAATACATCGTATTCACGCAGCGGGACGTCGAAGGCCACATGTTTGCCAAGATTTGTGATGGCACCCGCCCCGCCAGCGATGGCCTGGCCCTGCTGCCTCAGTTGCGCGCGATGCGCGATGGTCAGCGCGTTGCTTCTGTCTTTGGCATACTCCGGCGCGCGGCCCAGCCAGTTTCAGCTCTGCCCGATGATCCCGACGATCCTCTTCCAAATATCGCGCTTAAGCTGCGTTCGCGCGACGATCGCTTCTCAACCAGCACCGGCACCGGCGGGATCTATACCTTCTACGACGTGCACGCCGGAAAATATCGCTTCACTGCAAACCCACCCGCAAGAATGTTGCTTACGCAGAAGACGCTTACCGGCAGCCTTGCGCCATTTAAAATCCCAAACGGCGCTTGCTATGAGTATGACGTTGATGTGCTGCCTACCGGACACATCCGCGGCTCCGTTATCGGTCCTGACGGGAAACCTCTCAGGCTCGCGTCCGTTGAACTCTATCGCGCCGGGCAAAACTCTGATACGCATCCGGGGCTGTTGAGCCTGTGGAGTGTCCAAGGTTCGAACGGTTTCTTCGATTTCGATCACATCGGGCCGGGTGACTATGTCATCGTCTATAACCGGATGAACAGCGTTGATCCCAATTCGCCCTTCCCGCGGTCATTCTATGCCGGCGCATCCGACCGAGGCGATGGGGAAACGATTCGATTGAAAGATGGACAGCAGCTACTAAAAACCAATATCAAGCTCCGTGATGGATATCCCACGCGCCCACTCCGCGTGCGTGTCAATTGGGAGCATGACCGGCTGCCAGGCAACCTCACCCTTATGGCCAAGGCCGATGACGGAACGCCGAATCCTGTCGCGCGAACAATTGGCGACGGTGTTTTCGAATTCACGCTGCTCAAATCGCGACACTACACGGTTTATGCGTGGGAGGACCTGGACCTGCAATACACCGGGGGCATCCGCGGTCCCGCCCCTTGCATCATCCCCGCGCGGATCAATGCCGGCTCCGTAACAGTCGACGCGTCCAACGCATACGCCAGTGAGGTACTACTAACTTTCCCAGCGACCCAATGCTCGAAAGAATAGACGGTTAGCGACATCCTTCTTATCGATGTCCCGTCCGAATGGACCGTGTCGTATTACCGGGCAAGTCCAGTCCAACGCAGTACAGCAAGATCGGCCTCATCTCGCGCTTAAAGGGTAAGACGCCCGCAGACCGCTTCAAGCCAAGTGCGGAAATCGCCGCCCCAATTGCGGTCATCGAACGGTGACATGCCCTACTGACAGCGTGAACGTGACGCCAAAGCAGTTCCAAGCGCTGCGGGAATATGTTATTTCTCATTCCCAAATAAGCATGCCGAAGTTTAACCAGCAGATTTATCGCTACCGCGACGCGGAACACATCGATCGACACATTCTAAAAGTAACCCAAAGCCACCAATTATTTGGAACGGCACACTCCACACATCAGGCGGTGAGTGATTCGCGACTCTTGGACTGTCGGCTTCAGTTCGATCTCCTCGCCAACACGTTTTCTGAACCCAAGGTGCCGCTCCATACTAAGTGAGTCCTCCCGATGCCTGGAGATGGGTTGCCCTAAGATCTGTGCCCAAAGCGTAACCCATAACCTTTCAGAATGTATTGTTTGGAACAGGCATAACAATCAGCCTCTAGCACATTGGTCCCATACACGACCCCATTACGGGAGACACTGCATTTAGCGTTCGGGAAGAGAGCCCGCACCGCGTGTCTTTATCCCGTACTCCCCTCGGTAAGGAGTAAGAAGGAGAATGATGAGTCCAATTCAACGCGGCTAACGCGGGAGGCTTCAGAAACGGCAGCTGAAGATTTCGTGCAAACTGATTTTCTCGCTTGCAGTATTCTCTCCTTGAAATAGCTGGCGCGCAGGCCTGGCCATCGCGAACGGCCGAGTGTACATCGCGTTCGGAAACTGGCAGGGCTGGGACGATGTCACGCATGGATTCTATCCTACTCTTCCACCTTGCGGCAGGCCGTTCTCTGCTATCTAAGGTTCCCGCGCTCTCAGTCGTTGGCGCGCGAGTGTTAACTCGTTCCAGATAGGTCGCTCGCCTCTATCGCGCCATCCGCTTTCAGTGACTGATAAGAACCTGTGTCGAAGAGAACACTCCTGAAAGCATCCGCTTACGGGATAGGCTTTGATTTGAGAGGTTGTTGCTCTTGTTGGCGCGCCGTGAAAGGCGCAACAGACCGGAGAAGACACCGAACACCCTCGCAGTGACAAGTCCATACCATGCCACACAAAGCGCTACGCGGGGCTTTGCCTTCACAGCGCGCGTTCACGTGGCCTGAACACCAAGTCCACGTCACACGCTGTGGGCGGCCATCTCCAAGGCGGATTGGACGCCAGGCGAAACCGACGCTTCCGTCTGGTGCAACCGTCAGCGAATTCCCGGACTCAGGAGAAATTCCTGTCGTGCTAAGTGTTACCGCTAATCCGAACGGCAGGAACGAAGGGCGCATTGCCTACGAAGCAGGCTACCGAACTACGGTTCTCAGACGGCGGTTCGATAGGCTTCGCCACCTGCCACAACAAACGACAGTGATCAATACACAAAATGAGCCATCAATACCTCCTCCGCAGCCGCCGCATCTTGTCCTTCCTCTCACTTTCGAGAATCTCATGCCTGGAGAGACGCGCGGCATCGAGGTCGCTGTGAACTGGCAGCTGACGCATCGCAGGACTCTAAGCCCCGAAAATGCATTGGAGCAGATCCATATTCATCTCGCTCCCACGAACCACGATACGACGTCCGTTGGCGTGGCGGAGGGAAGTAGCCCGGACATTCGGCCCAGCTTCAATCGCACTTGGTTCTGTGGCACGGCTTCAGCTGGGATACATCCGTATATTTTGTCAGGCGCCTCACCGAATCGAGCGAACATTCGTATACGAGGGTCGACTCGGGACTCTCGTTGCACCTTGGCGAAGGCGCCTCCCTGAGCTTCGTTGACCCATTCTCGTGACCGACCTCCAAGAGGAATTCGTAGATTCGATGGGCAGCGAGAAGCACACTGGTCAAGCGCAGCTCCTACGTCAGGCTGAGCTGGCAATTCTGAGGGAGAGTCCGAATTTGTGGATCCATTAAACGAAACAGGACAGAGCTTGCGGAGACTGCGACCCGACACGCCGCCGCACAAGCGGATCATCGCGGTGATGGCCGTAGCGATGATCATATTCGCCTCGTCAACTGTGGCCGGCGCGCAAGCCAATCCTCCCGACGAGTATGAGCTTAAGGCGGCTTTTCTGTTTAACTTCGCGAAGTTTATTGACTGGCCCTCAAACAGTTTCGCAAGTCCTCAATCCTCGTTCACGATCTGCTTTCTTGGGCAGGGCCCGTTGGGTACAAGTTCTGGACAACAAACTACAGGGAAAGATAGTTGGGGATCGCCATCTCGCGGTTCAACGATTAAAGGACAGAGCAGACGTTCGACGCTGCCAAATGCTTTCGTGAGCTCCTCAGAAAGCCCCCATCTGCCAGAAATTCTGGAAAGCGTGCAAGGAACGAATGTATTGCTCGTTGGAGAGACGAATGGCTTTGCAGCGTCGGGCGGAACGATCGAGTTCACCCTCGAGGACAGCCATGTGCGATTTACAATCAACACCGACGCGGCGGATCGGGCCGGCTTGAAGTTCAGTTCAAAGCTGCTCGCATTAGCCAGGATCGTACACAACGAAGGGCATTCCAAGGGAGGTTAAGATGCGTCGTACCGGGATTTGTCGATCCAGCACAAGCTGCAAGGCATTGTCATCATTACGTCGTGTGTAGCGTTGCTGGTGGCGTCGGCGGTGTTCACGCTGTATGACCGTTCTACGTTCCTGGACACGAAGGCACAAGACCTTAGTGCTTCGGCAAGAATGGTTGGATCGAACAGCACAGCGGCGCTGAGTTTTGGCGACGCGAAATCGGCTCGAGAGATTCTTTCTGCTCTTCAGGCGCAGCAGAATGTGATACATGCCTGCATTTACAACAAAGACGGCATAGTCTTCGCGAAGTACAGCCGTGATGCGGCGCAGAGCGACTTTCCTCCCTCTCCGGCGCAGACCCACGCCGCTGCGATCGTCGGAGGAAATATGGTTCTGTTCCAGCCGATCACGTTGAATGGCGAACCCATTGGAACGATTTTCATCGAGGCAATCTCGTTGACCTTCGTGAGCGGACAACACGGTTCGTGGAGATTGCATTCCTCATATTACTCGCTTCGTTGGCAGTCGCTTTCATGTTGTCTTCCCGATTGCAGCGTGTCATCTCCGGTCCGATCCGGGAGCTGGCCGATACGGCATCATCAGTTTCCGCCCACGAAAATTATTCCGTTCGTGCGATCAAGAGAGGAAACGACGAAATTGGCCTTCTTGACCAATTCAACAAAATGCTCGACCGAATTCAGCAGCGGGATGTCGCCTTACAGGAAGCGCATGACGGTCTGAAAGAGAGTCGAAGAGCGGACCGCTTATCTTAACGCCCTAATTGAGAACAGCCCACTTGCCATCATGGTATTGGATTCAGACCATAAGGTTCAGTTATGCAATCCGGCCTTTGAGCACTCTTCCAATACTTCGCGCTCAGGAGATCGTCGGGAAAGGCATCACCGCATTGTTTACCGAGGGAGACCTATCGGAAGCCCGTAGTGTTTCTGCGTTCCCGAACAGATGCTAATCCATTTAGTGACGCGTCGCAAACGGAAAGACGGGAGTTATGTGGATGTCGAGGTCCACACCGTGGGCTTGAAGGTTAAAGGAGAAGCCGCTGGCTCGCTTGCTATCTACCAGGAGATTTCCATCCGCAAGCGAGCTGAAGAGGAAATGCAGCGTGCGAAGCAAGCAGCTGAAGCGGCCAGCCGTGCCAAAAGCGAGTTCTTGGCGAACATGAGTCATGAGATCCGCACTCCGATGAATGGCATCATGGGCATGACCGAACTCGTTCTCGATACGGAGTTGGACGGGAACAGCGCAACTATTTGAATTTAGCCAAGGTATCTGCCGATTCCTTGCTCTCTTAATCAACGATATCCTGGATTATTCCAAGATCGAGGCAGGGAAACTTGCCATCGACGCAATCGACTTCAATTTGGGCGATAGCCTCGGCGACACGATGAAAACGCTGAGCCTTCGCGCCCATCAGAAGGGGCTTGAACTCGCCTTTGAAATTACACCTGATGTTCCGGATGCACTCGTGGGAGATCCTGGGCGTCTGAGGCAAATTATCATTAACTTGGTTAGGTAACGCTATCAAATTTACTGAACAGGGTGAAGTGGTTCTACACGTAGAGACGGAATCGAGGGCACAGGACGACATCCATCTCCATTTTACCGTCGCTGACACAGGAGTTGGAATTCCCGCTGAGAAGCAAAACTTAATCTTTGAGGCTTTCCAGCAAGCGGATGGCTCAATGACCCGTAAGCACGGAGGCACGGGACTTGGTCTGACGATTTCGTCCAGGCTTCTAGAATTGATGGGTGGACGAATTTGGGTCGAAAGTGAAGCCGGACAGGGCAGCCGGTTCCATTTCATTGTTCGCTTCGGGTTACAGAAGGTGCCTGCAAGAACCATCGTACCGAAGGACCCAATGACCTTGCGCGATATGCGAGTTCTTGTTGTGGACGACAATGCCACCAATCGACAAATTTTGATGAGAATGCTGGAGAACTGGCATATGGCGCCCACGGCGGTGGAAAGTGGAGCAAAAGCAATTGTCGCTTTGCGTGAGGGAAAAGGCATAGAGAGAACTTTTCCTCTCATTCTCCTCGACGCCCAAATGCCCGAGATGGACGGATTCGCATTGGCTGAAATCATCAAGCGAAACCCAGATTGGAGGACAGCCACCGTGATGATGCTTAGTTCCGCGGGCCAACGAGGAGACGCCCTGCGCTGTCGCGAAATGGGCGTCGCCGCCTATCTGACAAAACCTGTTCGGCAGGGCGAACTACTGGACGGGATTTTGATCGCTCTTGGAACGCGTCCCGAAAACAAGACGTCATCTGCGCTGGTTACTCGTCATACGCTGCGAGAGAGTCGAAACCGTCTTCGTATTCTTCTTGTGGAGGACAACGCCGTCAATCAATTGGTCGCGCTGCGGCTACTGGAGAAATACGGACACACCGTGGGCGTGGCCGTAAACGGCAGGAAGGCATTGGAGGAACTAGAGAAGGGAACATACGACCTTATCTTAATGGATATCCAAATGCCCGAGATGAACGGTTGGGAGGCAACTCAAGCCATCCGGGACAAGGAAAAGCTAACCGGCGGGCACATCCCAATCGTTGCGATGACTGCCCATGCGATGAAGGGCGACGAACAACGGTGCCGCAGCGCTGGAATGGACGCCTACCTTACCAAGCCGATTCGCACACAGGAACTGATGACTTTGCTGGATGAAATCGGAGGCCGCAAGGCCGGCCCCCCCACCACCGATATTCCTTCGAAGAAATCGACGGCTGATGCCATCGATCTGGAAGCAACCCTCGAACGGCTGGACGGGGATAGCAGCTTGTTCCAAGAATTAGCCCAACTATTCAAGGAGGATTGTCCAAGAATTGTCGAGGGCATGCGTCACGCCATAGTGCTACACGACGCAAAGAGCTTGGAAGGTTGTGCTCACACGCTGAAAGGATCATCAGCCAATCTAGGGGCCCTCGCCGTTTCTCAGGCAGCCGGAGAGATCGAACGGCTAGCTCACACGGGAAGCATAGAAAGCACGAGCGTAGAGTTCAGGCTCCTGCAGGAAGAACTTGAACGGGCCTTTTCTGAGCTCGAATCTCTCCGCGCACGATGACAATGGTCTTCGCTTCGATTCAGATTTCGCCACGCTGACACAGGGCACTTTCGTATTTCCTTGAATGAGGCACGGTGATTAATAAATGAGAAATCTAAAAAGGCGATCCTCGATCCAGTTTCTTTCCATCTTATAAGAGCTCTCTCGTTAAATGGGACTACGATGTGACGGCCGCTACAGACGGAATAAAGGCTAACAATTATCGAAAGTGATAATCCACCGCGTTTGGCGGTCTTGGATTAGATGATGGTTTAGATGGCATACTGATTTGCCAACACGTTCGGGAGCACTCGGACAAGCGTTATGTCTACATTCTCGTACTGACGGCGGGCTATCAAAAAAAGAGCTTCCTCCCTATTTGGCGCCGGCGATTACCTGACGAAGCCCTTTGATGCACATGAATTACAGGCGCGACTGCACGTTGGCGAACGCATCCTGACCTTGGAGGGCCAACGTCGCTGTCGAGCGACGCGACAACGACAGATGGTGCCTCTAATGGAGGCGTTGAAGAGCCCACTCGGCACAGAAACCGGGAGGATCTGGCCGATAACAGTTAAAAGGATTCGTGGCGACAGGAAAGCAGAAGTGTGGCCAGCCGGGAAAACCCTGCAAGCGAGGGCCGGTACCGAGAGGAACAAGCCGGATCGAGCGCATGGAGCGAAGCTGGAAATCAGCATTGGTGCGAGGTATGCGACACGCAAATTCATCGTGGAGCCAGTCTTCGGGCAAATCGGTGGAGCGATCCAAAGAAGCAATGGCAAATGCTAAATCTCGGACGCACTCCTACTATAGATTCCCCACCCATACCGCCGTCCACTCTCTGACATCGGAAATAGTGCTGATCTCCCCGGAGAAGCTTCTGCCGGCGAACGACGCACTATCCGCTGCTCGAGCCCGGTTGACTCTGTCGACCCAGAGCCAGGAGGTTCTCAGCCAATCGGATGTAGATGTTGTACGTGGAATCCATGCCTGGTCCTTTGAGAGCTGCCGCTGTCAATGCACAACTGCACGCGACGGTAAACCACAGGCGATAACATTAAGAGTCCGAGCCCGAGCATCAATCCGGAGGCGGGCTCAGCAGTATCAACCACATCGCTCACCGAGCCCGAGTAATCGAGGCCAAAGGAACTTCCGCCCCGTTGGGCAATTTGGAACTCTAATGTATTCGCCCCGCTGTGGAAAAGGGACGCTGAAAGGTTGATCGTGGTTGGCAGAACACACCCGATACCAAAATCGGAGCAGGTTGTATATGTGTTCCCGATCGAACGAGTTTCGCTGGTCAGGCTGACGCCATTTAGCAGAACGGCGGCTGAATCATCGGCCATCACTGTGAGACTTCCACCAGTAGCTGTTCCGGGAAGATTGATGACCTGGAAAAAAGATACGACGGTGCCGTTTGGAATTGCGACAAAGCCTGAAGCGAGCGCATCTCCTGTCGAGCCGAAGGACACCCATGACAAGCCTGGGAGTGGTGTTTCCCACGCGGCGTTGGGCGCGATCGAATTAGTGGCGCTTCGTTTGAATTAGACTGATTGGTCGCAGCAATTACCAACGCTTGCCGGAGATACGATCAAGTCCGCATGCGCAGGCCTGATCGCGGAAAGCGAGAGCAAAACCAAAAGAACAGCAGATAGACCTGTACGTGAGCCAGTCATTAGACCTCCTTTGCTGGGTTGCAGAATCTATTTCTTGAGCCGGTCCAATTCTTACCGCATTGGGGGGGCAGTTGCTCCCAGCACGCTCATGGCCCGCTGCCATGCTTCGTCCACCTGACGCTAGCTTGCTACGGATCTTCGAACGTCTGGGACTTAGACCCCGCCTATAAAATCATGAGTGAGACTAATAGATCATAGACGGCATCCTAGGCAATCTTCCTCCAACATCACGACACCTTTGCCTGAATAAGATGCCGCACCTGTCTCCGCCATTCTGGGTTTGGATTGCAATGGCAGCTAGATGGGTTACTCGCTCAATGACCTGAACTTCATCAGCGGTGGGGCTTCGTGGATCGCAGCAAAGCATCTTTAGCGTCCCTATGATCGTCGTTTTCCGAAAGAATGGCTGCGCAACAAAAGACATATAGGCCACATCGATCAACAGGTTGGGGTCTCCCAATGAGGTCGTGTTCTTCTTCACCCGAAAGCACGACCAGTGATATCATGCAGCCTAACTCAACATAGATTGAGTCGCGCAGGCGCGTTTGAGAATGCCCGACAGCGGTGCGCCCACAGAAATCATTTCAACTATGTGTTTTTATTGCCTGCCAGAAGTTGTCCGTTTTTCCGAGGCCCACTCTCGACGGAACGGCGACATTTTTCTCGCTCGCCTTATACAGAAAAATCCATTGCTTTCACCTCATTTCAGCGTCGGCTGCCCGTATTGCTAACCATCATGCCTCTCGCGTTCGATAA
>CAVQZU010000152.1:0-36266 GCA_963718485.1 uncultured Acidobacteriota bacterium | reverse complement strand
GATCTCATTGTTATATCCTCATCCATCGCGAAAGGCCTCCATCTGGAGTGCCTAGGTTCGGAAGTGCCTGACATTGAGCCCGAACTCAGCGCCCTTCTGCCTATCGAATTCTGCCGGAAGAAATTGGTAGTGCCCTTGAGTCTGAAGGGCAATTCGCTTCGACTCTGGATGACTGACCCTCTGGACTTTGCGACGATCCAAGATGTCATGTTCCGGCTAAGCAAGGAGGTCGTCGCGGTCGTCGCCAGCCAGGCCACCATCCTTGCATATGTCAACCGGGCTCGCTCCAGCGTTATGGAGGGACAAGAGACCTACGAGATGCTCACCAACGTCCGTCCGGAAGGTGAGGTAGAAGCGGCTGTTGACACTGAAGAGGTTGTGGATGCGGCTAAGTTAGCGAAAGATACTAAACTTGCGCCCGTCGTAAGGCTCGTAAATCTGATTCTGAGCGGCGCAGCTAAGCAGGGTGCCAGCGACATCCACATCGAGCCAAAGGGAGAGTACCTCCAAGTTCGTCAGCGCATCGACGGGCTTCTTCAAGACGTCTTCAAAATTCCAAAGCATCTTCAAGATTCCACAATATCCCGCATCAAGATAATTTCAGGGATGGATATCTCGGACCGCCGACGATCTCAAGACGGCAGGAGCCAGTTGCGGTTCGAAGGCAAGAGAATTGATCTGCGGGTATCGACCTTACCACCCAGTTCGGTGAAAAAGTCGTCATCCGTCTGCTCGATCAGCGACGATCGCAGATGACCATGAATCAGATGGACCTTACGCCCGATAACGTCCGTGTCCTACAGTCGTTATTGTTGCGGCCGCAAGGAATGATTCTGGTTACCGGCCCCACTGGCAGCGGGAAGAGCTCCACGCTGTATACCTTAACTGGGTCAAGTCGCCAACCAACAACATTATCACCGTTGAGGACCCGATCGAATATCAGCTCGAAGGTGTCAATCAGGTACAGATCAACACCAAGGCGGGCGTAACGTTCGCGGGAGGTTTGCGATCGATTTTGCGCCAAGATCCCAACATTATTTTGGTGGGGGAATCCGCGACCAGGAGACCGCGGGCATTGCCTTGGAAGCCGCCCAGACAGGTCACTTATTGTTGAGTACCCTGCACACCAATGATGCCCCGGGGACCATCAGTCGCCTCTTCGATTTAGGAATCGAGCCCTTCCTGGTTGCTGCGGCTTTAATCGGAATTCTGGCCCAGCGCTTGGTCCGCAGGACCTGTCCCTCTTGCGCGACCCGCAGGATCCGAGCCCGGCAGCAGTGGAAAAGATCGGCGGCATCGACCGGTTGCCGGCCCAAGGGAAGTGGCTCGCGGGACGCGGATGCAGCGAGTGCGGAAAGTCAGGCTTCAGGGGCCGCTTGGCGGTCCATGAGTTGCTGCAGGTAAACGATGAACTGCGCGAACTCATTACTCGCCGGGCACCCGAACACGAGATCCGACGAGCGGCCCGCACCGCTGGCATGCGCACCTTGCTCGAAGACGGACTTGCGAAGGCCGCCCAGGGCCTGACTACGGTGGAAGCAATTCTAAAAGTTGTAGCACCTGATGACACTTCAGCCGCCAAAGAGGAAGCCGGGGATGTGGCTGCACGCAGCCACCCAGCGATTCGCGCAGAGGAGGGGCCGGAACTGGAAAGCGAAGTCCCGATGGCAGTCGAGACCAGTCAAGCAGTGGGAGGGAAGAGAAAAGAGCGAGTCCTCATTGTCGAAGACAGTCACACGATCGCATCGGTCGTGAAGTACTACCTGGAACTGGAAGGATTTGAAGTTCTGATGGCCAAGAACGGACTCGTGGGTCTGGAGATGGCAAAGCGCGAACTTCCGCAGATTGTCGTCACCGACATGAACATGCCCGAGATGGACGGGATGGCTATGATAAAGGCCCTTCGCGCCGATGTTCGGACACACGACATTTCCGTCTTGATGCTCACCTCCGAGAACAGCGTCGAAAGTGAGACGCGGGCATTGGATGCCGGGGCAAACGACTACATTCTTAAGCCCGTCGAGCCCCGCCGGCTGGCCTCGCGTGTCAAGGCCCTACTGGCCCGCTCGAAAGGTAACCGGCCTGCAGACTCGAGCTGAAATGACTGCGCAGTTCGCCTGGCTTGGCCCGCGAGTTGGACACAAAAGCGTGCTGGAAAAGAGATCCCGTGGATGAAATGGAAGCAATCATCAAAGAGTTCACTGTAGAGAGTAAGGAGAATCTCGATCAGCTTGATCGTGACCTGATCGAATTGGAGGAGAATCCCGCAGCGACAGAGACCCTGGCCAATATTTTTCGGACGATCCATAGCATTAAAGGGGCAACCGGTTTTCTGGGCTTCTCGAAGCTTGGGGCAGTTGCCCATGCTGGCGAAAGCTTGCTGGCCCGATTGCGCGACCGAACGCTTGTGATCAACCCTCCTATCACCAGCGGATTGCTCGCCCTGGTCGATTGCATCCGGCAGGTGCTATCGAGCATTGAAAAGACCGGCACCGAGAGCAATTCAGATCACACTGCGCTCATCGAAAGTCTCACCCGCCTGCAGGAAAATGGGCACACCCATAGAGATGCGCCTGAAGTACGCAGTCTTGCGCCGTCTACCTCCCGGCCCCCGGTTGCCAAGGCAGACCAGCCGATTGACACCGTAGTTAAGGATGCCACGGTCGGTCAGCAAACAATTCTCCCAACCGAACCTGTGGAAAGCGGGCTCGACCCTTCGCCGCAATCGAAGGAATCAAGGTCCGTCGCTGACTCGAGTAGCAATATCCGTGTTGACGTCAAGCGATTGGACATTCTGATGAATCTTGTGGGCGAGCTCGTTTTGGTACGTAACGAGATGCTCGAAATCGGTTCCATCCACCAGGATTCGGCGCTCCTCAAAGCCTCTCAGCGCCTCAATTTCATCACCACGGAGCTGCAAGAAGGAATCATGAAAACACGCATGCAGCCCATTGACAATGTGTGGAACAGGTTTCCCCGCATGGTCCGTGATTTGGCCCTGGAAGGAGGCAAGAAGGTTCGTTTGGTGATGGAAGGGAAAGAGACCGAGATCGACAAGACCCTTATTGAAGCCATCAAGGATCCGCTTATGCATTTGGTCCGGAACTCCATCGATCACGGTCTGGAAGCTCCAGACAAACGCGCCCTTGCGGGCAAGTCTCCCGAAGGCTATGTGTTGCTGAGAGCCTTCCATGAGGGGGGAGAAGTGAAAATTGAAATTTAGGACGACGGCGCTGGCATTGACCTGTCTCGGGTCAAGCACCGGGCCGTGGCTCTTGGTCTTATTTCTGCCGACCAGGCTCGTCTCCTGAGCGAACCAGACGCCTTGAATCTGATTTTCCTCCCCGGATTTTCGACCGCTCAAAGAATTACCAGCATATCGGGCCGCGGCGTTGGCATGGACGTAGTGAAGACCAACATTGAGAAAATCGGTGGCAAGGTAAGCTTACAAAGCCAGTCAGGGCGCAGAACTACGATCAAGATAAGGATTCCTCTGACATTGGCGATCATGCCCGCACTGGTTGTAGTGGCGGGCCTCGAGCGGTATGCCATTCCGCAAGTTAGCGTGCTTGAAATGGTGCGGCTGGAAGGAGATGAAGTAGGGAAGAAGATCGAGAGGATTCAAGACGCTCCTGTCTATCGACTGCGAAGAGATCTCTTGCCTTTAATCTGGTTAGTCGCGGGAACTCCAAGCCGCACTTCCAACCTTCGATATACAAACGACCCGAGGAAATGAGGTCACCAACATCGTTGTCTTGCATGCCGACGGCCGCAAATTCGGTCTGGTCGTCGATGGAATTCACGATACTCAGGAAATCGTGGTGAAACCCCTGAGCAGACAGTTAAGAGGAATCTCCATACTGGCCGGGGCAACGATCATGGGGAATGGCAAGGTCGCTCTGATTCTCGATGTCCTAGGGCTCGCCGTACACGCCAGAGTGGTGTCGGAATTGCGCGAAGGAGAGGCGACAAGAGATGAGCCTCGAGCGTCAGAGGGATCTGAAGAAACTGAGCCACTATTGTTGTTCGAAGGGCCTGATGACGCGCGGATGGCCCTTTCACTAGCTCACATTACACACCTCCAAGAGTTTCCAGCTTTGTCTGTCGAACGAACAGGGACCCAAGAGGTGGTGCAATATCGGGACGAAGTCCTGCCCTTGGTGAGAATTTCAACATTACTGTTCGAGCGGCGACTGCGGCAGAGACGTTCGAGATGGGATGCCTCCCAGTCGGTCCCTTCGACACCTCTGACAGCGCAAACGATTCAGGCGGTGATCCACTCGAGGGGCGGCCGCAATGTAGGACTGGTGGTTGACCGTATTCTCGACACCGTTGAGCAGAATATCAGTCATCGCTTTCCTCCCAGCCGTAAGGGAGTGCTGGCCTCGGCAGTGATTCAGGGGCGTATCACCGAAATATTGGATCCCGACCTGATCTGCACCGGCCCTACATCGGCCTCCTTAACCAAACGGTCTCCGGTGGAGGCGAAGGTGTCCACCCTGGCTGGTGCGCAACAGTTCTCATCATTCTTGGTCAACGATCTCCTGTTTGGCATCGAAGTCGAGAAAGTCCAGGAGGTAACCCGCGGCGCGGAAATCACTCCTGTGCCGCTGGCCCCGCCGACGGTGAGAGGGTTGATCAATCTTCGCGGGGAAATTGTTACCGTGATTGACATACGCCGGTGCTTGCAACTCAGCGAGCGCCCAACCGACTCCCCCCCGTGGCCCTGATCGTGTTTACAGAGGATGGTTGTGTGAGCCTTTTGGTGGACCAAGTCGGAGATGTCCTGGAAGCTGGTGAAGATTGCTTTGAGTCTCCCCCGGGGACTTTGCAAGGAAGGTCTCGCAAGCTCATTCGCGGGGCTTACAAACTCGACGGCAGGCTCCTTCTTGCCTTGGACGTGCGAAAAATCTTGGACTCCATTGCCGAGACGATCCCCACGCAGTTCGCAAGTGACGGCCCACGCGAAGCTGGACATGAACTGGTCCCTTGCAGGGCGCCGTCATGAGCTCGATTTTACATTTGTCTTGTGGGGCCCATCGTTTGCCACTAGGGGAGGACTTCGATGTTTATTGATCTTAAAAAGTCAATTTTGTACGTCAGCTTGCTGAGCGCCGTCCTGGGTACTGTTGCATTGAGGCCCGGAATTGCCGCACAGGACGAAGCCAAGCGGAAAGTAACCACTAAGGTGCAGCCAGTCTATCCCTCCTTTGCCAAAGGACTCAAGCTGAGCGGGACGGTCAAGTTGACGGCGGTAGTCACTCCAGACGGCAAGGTCAAAAGCACGCGCGTCATGGGGGGGAACGCAATTTTGGCCAATGCAGCTGAAGACGCAGTGAAGCAGTGGAAATACGAAACCTCGCCAAAAGAATCGAGCGAGCTAGTTGAGATCTATTTTGCGACTCCTCAGTAGAGGAATTCGCCTTGGGTTCAGTAGGAACGGTTATGACCCCGAACATCTCGGTGTGGAGGAGTAGCGCTGTGACCATCCGCAGAAAGTTATATATGGGCTTTGGATCAATTGTGGTGATCCTGGTCCTGTTATTCGTTATCAATGTAACCGTTGTGTTGCGTGAGCGCACGGCCAGCGAACAAGCTGCCACGGCGCTTGAGAGCGTGCAAAATCTCGAAGCCATCCAACTCGATATGATGCAGGATCGCCAGGCGCTTCTGAACTATCTGCTCACCGGCGACCTGCGCTATCGGGACAATGTGAGCAAAGGTGCCAGCGATTTTGCCGATCTCGTGAGGAAGGGGGTGGTGAATACCTCGACCGAGACCTTGCGCAATGTCCTGGTTCGGCTGGAAAACAACGACAGGCAATGGACGGAGAACTTTGCAAATCCACTGATCGCTGAACGGCAAAAGGTCGAATCTGGCGATGCTACCGTAGCAAACCTGCAGGTCTTCTACGCGCAGAAGGACCCGAACTCCTGGGTGAGCACCTCGAATGCAGCGATAGAACAGGCCAATGGCGCAATCCGCCAATCCTTGAAGGTTTCCTCTGCATCTGCTGCCAGAGCCATTTCGCTCGGCACAGGCATAAGCACCGGCATGACCATTCTGGCCATTGCTCTTTGTCTGAGCATCGCCTACTACACGGCGCAGTCAATTACCCGCCCCCTCCGAGACACCGTCCTGATACTGAAGGACATTGCCCAGGGCGAGGGGGATTTGACCAGACGTGCGAACCAGAACACTGGCGATGAGCTCGGCGAGATGGGGAAGTGGTTCAACACATTTATGACGAAACTGGAATCGCTGGTGGCACACGTTGCCAAAAGCACGCAGGGAGTGGCTGGTTCCTCGGACCGACTTTTCGGACTTAGTCACGATATGGGGGCCGGCGCAGAAGAAACCTCCGTGCAGGCGAATGTTGTGGCGGCAGCTGCCGAGGAGGTGACCCGCAATTTGCAAACGGTGGCAGCAGCAACCGAGGAGATGACCGCCAGTATCGGGGAGATTTCCAAAAACGCGACCCGCGCGGCACGTGTGGCCGGTCAAGCCGTGGAGAGAGCGGGAGTGGCTAATATCGCGATGGATCATCTGGAGAAATCAAGTGCGGAGATCGGCGAAGTAGTCAAACTAATTCATTCGATCGCTCAGCAGACCAAGCTGCTGGCCCTGAATGCCACGATCGAGGCGGCGCGCGCAGGAATGGCCGGAAAGGGATTTGCAGTGGTGGCCAACGAGGTCAAGGAGTTGGCGAACGAAACTGCAAAGGCCACCGAACAGATTAGCAAGAAGGTCGATGCCATTCGGACCGGTACCGTTGGAGCCATCGAAGTCATCTCCGAAATTAGCGGGATCATCACTCAGATGCACGAGATATCAACCACAATTGCCAGCGCCGTCGAAGAACAGACCGCCACGACCAAAGAAATTGCGCGGAATGTGGGGGAGGCGGCATTGGGAGAATCGCAGGTCACAGAGAACATTACCTCCGTAGCCCAAGCAGCGAGAAGCACCTCGAAAGGTGCACAAAGCACCCAGACCGCTGCTGGAGAATTGGCAAAAATGGCGACCGAACTGCAACAGATGGTCGGCTTGTTTAAGTATGCGAACGGTAACGGCGCCTCCAGCGGCGTTTAAGCACCGTCGGCGACCCTAGGAATGGCGTCCGCATGCGGGGCTCGCGATTGCTCTGGAGGTGAGCAGCGTCGGCCCGGCAGGCGAAATGTCGAATCGCAGCCAGCTCTATTTTGCGCGCGTTCTTGAACCGGCGCGCAACCTGTGAGAGCCGACGAAGGTAGGTCTCGGCCCTTCCTTGTCCAGGAGCGTCCCGGTGCGATCAGTGACAACCAGGAGATTCTATGCATGCACTCGTCGTGGATGACTCATCGACCATCAGAATGATTTTAAAAGAGTTTCTTAAGAAACTAGGCTTCGAGGTCTCCGAGGCTGGCAATGGCCAGGAGGCCCTGGATCGGCTGAAGGGAATGGGGAAGGCTGATCTTGTCCTCGTCGACTGGAACATGCCGGTAATGGATGGTGTTTCTTTCGTTCGCGCAGTTCGGGCTCAACCGGGATATGCCTCCCTGCCTCTGCTGATGGTTACGACCAACACGGAACTTTCACAGGTTTCAACGGCCCTCGAGGCCGGTGCCAATGAATACATTATGAAACCCTTCACAAGAGAGATGGTCCGGGAAAAACTCGAACTGCTTGGTCTTCTCGAACCCTAGTCATGCCCAAGAAACGCATCCTCATTGTGGATGATTCCGTGGTGATTCGTCGATCGCTCGCGAATGCGCTTGCGTGCAATTCTGGTTTGGAGGTCGTGGGCTCGGCTCCCAGTGGGCGCGTCGCTCTTATGAAAATCCCGCTTCTTCATCCTGATGTGGTGGTTCTGGACGTCGAAATGCCTGAGATGGACGGTTTGGAGGCCCTCGCAGCAATTCGCAAGCTGTACCCGCTGCTCGCCGTGATCATGCTGAGTGTGCCAACCGACCGAGGGGCTGCCTTGACGCTCGACGCTCTTACGTTGGGCGCCAAAGACTTTGTGACCAAGCCTGATATCGCTACGAATGCTAACCATAGGTTGCCGCTTCTCGGAGACGAACTGGCCTCTAAAATCGTGATGCATTGCCCCGAGGTTGCTCACCAGCCGTCGACCCCGAATTCGCTCCCGCGAATATCGCACGACGGGGCTTCACTGGGAACCGCGGTAGGCCGCGCTGCCCAGCGTGTGGACGTGGTGGCGATCGGAGTATCGACCGGGGGCCCGAACGCTCTCATGCGTCTCATGCCCCGATTTCCCGCAGATTTCCCGGTTCCGATTTTGATTGTTCAGCACATGCCGCCAATGTTTACCAGACTACTGGCAGAGCGGCTCGCCGCTAAATGCAAGATCCGTGTCGCCGAAGGTCGCTGGCATCAGACGGTTTTGCCAGGGGACGCATGGATTGCCCCAGGGACTCTCCACATGATCGTTGAGTTGGAAAACGAAGTGGTCCGCATTCGCACTCATCAAGATCCACCGGAGAACTTCTGTCGCCCGTCGGTTGATGTCTTATTCCGTTCTGTTGCCAAGGTGTATGGGTCTCATGCTCTGGCGATCGTTATGACGGGCATGGGTCAGGATGGTTTCCGGGGATGCGAGCAAATTCACCAGGCCGGTGGCCAGATTCTGGTTCAAGACGAGGCTACTTCGGTCGTGTGGGGCATGCCCAGTCTTATCGTGAAGGCCGGAATAGCGGATCAGATTCTGCCACTGAACGACCTCGGCACTGAAATCATGGATCGCGTGTGGAGGCTTCGGACCGAAACACGCACTCGCGTTGGTGGCTGACAGCTGCACGCCGGAATATAGGGATACGATGGCGATAACAGGGGCCGACTTCGATTACATCCGCAGTCTTGTGCGGGTCCGGTCGGCTTTGGTGCTGGACTCAGGTAAGAAATACCTTGTGGAATCGCGTCTTGATCCTCTCGCTCGACAGGAAGGGTTTTCCTCGCTGGAGCAAATGGTTAGCAGTTTGCGTTCGGTTCCGTCCTCTGACCTCCATCGTAAAATCGTGGAAGCCATGACCACCAATGAGACCTCTTTCTTCAGGGAAATTCGGGTGTTCGATATGTTCAGGAAAACGATTTTGCCGCGGCTCCTGGCCTCTCGAATTTCCCAGCGATCGCTAAACTTATGGTGCGCGGCGGCTTCCACCGGCCAGGAACCCTATAGCATGGCCATGGTATTGCGTGAGCATTTCCCTGCGCTCCACGGCTGGAATGTTAAATTGATCGCGAGCGACATCTCCACAGTAATGCTCGCCCGCGCGCGGACCGGCCGCTATAACCAGTTTGAGATCAACCGCGGACTGCCTGCGCATCTATTGGTGAAATACTTCGAGAAACACGATGGCTGGGAGCTCAAGGAAGAAATTCGGCGCATGGTGGAGTTTCGGGAAATCAATTTGATTGACCCCTGGCCTGCTCTCCCTCCGATGGACGTGATTTTCATGCGAAATGTCCTGATCTATCTTGATCTGGAGACCAAGAAAAATATTCTCGCTAAAGTCGGCCGCCTCTTAGATCCAGCCGGATATCTTGTCCTGGGCGCCTCGGAAACAACAATAAATCTCGATGCTTCGTTCGAGCCTCTTTCGCTCGGCGGGTCCACATGTTTTCGGTTGAGAGGAAAAGGACGAAAATAAGGAATCTCCACGACGCCCAACCGGTCCCTTTGAGGTGGGGATGGCCGAGAGCCCTGATGGTCTAATCGAGTCAGGAATTACGCACCATCTCGCACCTGCTTTATCCGCCTGTGCCCGACAAACGGAAGGGAATGACCGACTACCCCAAAATTGACCGACTGTGGAGCGCTAGCCCCGTTGTTCAGGGCGGGGTAAGCGATTGCTTTTCTGGTTCTGTTTGTATTTATCGCTACCCCTTAATCGGACTATGGGCGGGCAGCCCAAAAGCGAAGCCTCTTCGTTTTCCTGCGCTGAACGAAGGCGGCTGTGGGAGGAACCCGCCGAAGCAAGCGGATGAAAAAACGCCGCCTCTGCCGTAGGAATCTCCGCCACTTATGGCCGTGGCAGGATGTCAAGATGCTTAGAACAGGGTCAATTCCCGGCCCGCGCGTCTTTGACCTCGGGCAAGGGAATCAAAAGGCCCTGCTTGACGCGGAAGACCAGGCCCCGCCAGTGGATGGTGTTGGAGAAAAAACCCGCGAGCCACACTCCGAAATTCACGAGATCGCGCAGGGGAACTAGCCACAAATTCTGCTGCGTCACGGGGTCACCTACTCCCCATACGCCCGAGGTCCAGGCCATTGCCAGTCGCAGCACCACATACGCCGCCAGATATGCGGCGCTCACTTGCCACTTGGTGGCTGCCAATGCCGCAAGCACGGTCCAAGGCAGGCCAAAGGTCAATGCCAGTCCCAGATAGCCAACCTTGCGCACATTTCGCAGTCCGATTGACCAGCGCAGTTCGTGTTGCAAGAACTGGCGCAAAGTCTCGCGCGGGAAAACCATCCAAATCCATTTGCGCATCAATTCGACGCGATAGCCCTTTGCCGCGATCCGATTGCCGAGCTCAAAATCGTCCGAGTGATGGTCGGCAATGGCTTCGAACCCGCCGATTTCAGCCAGGTGCCGCTTTGTCGTGGCCATCGACCATCCGAAGGCGAACTTCATGTTCCCTTCGAGTTTTCGTGCCACGAGCGCGCCAGGGGCCGACTCAGCCGGCACTCCCAGCGCATCGATCACCGAAAAGAAACTTCCCCCCGTCATGCCCCGGAAAAGGGAGGTAACCACCCCCACATCTGGTTTTGCCAGAGGCGCAACCATTTCCCGTAAGTAGTCGGGCTCTACACGCGCATCGCTGTCGCTGATGACCAGAATTTCGTGCCGCGCCTCTTTGGCGAGCTGGCAGAGCTTGTTGACCTTGCTGTTCGCGCCCACTTGGGCGGCGCCGGTGAGCAGCCGTATTTCCCGTGCTGGGAAGGTCCGCTGAAGTTTCTCGATCCACGGAATCACTTCATCGTCCTGGTCACTTACGGCAAACACGATTTCATACTCGGGATAATCCAAACGGCAAAAGCTCACAAAATTCTGGTATGCCTCCCGGTCAACTCCGCGAACTGGTTTTAAAATGCTTACGGCCGGGACGAAGGACCCGTCGGGCGCCGGCATCTTCCGCACCTTCCGGAAATAGTCCCAGCTGCAGTACGTGGCCAGCACGTAGTACACCAAGGGACCCAGCGCGACAACGCACACCATCCATCGCCATAGATTCATGTAAGCCTAATCTCTCAGCGCTTCGCTATGCTTTAAGATCCGCAGTCAAACGGCCGGTAGACCTGTACCACCCCTTGCTGCTGAAGAAGCGAAATTCGGTGACGTTTGATACCCCTATTATATTCCTGGTGATCCGTAGTCAAGGACTTTCTGTTCCGATGTTCCGACCAGGATGTCTCATAACCCGAATCTATTCCAGCGGTCGGAACTCGCAATTTACCGGCGATCCGCTGAGCCGCTGAGATCAACAAATTCGACCTTCCATGGTTGGTAGCTCAAGTCGATGCGGGCTACCGTGACCGGCAAACAAAAGCGGCGCGGACCGGCGCTTCCCGGATTCACATACAAGACCCCATCTCGCTCAGAGCGCGAGGGCTCGTGAGAGTGTCCGCTCACGACAACCTGGAATCCGGCAGCGCTGACGTCGAGGTCCAGCGCCTTCAGATCATGGAGCACATAAATCAGCACCGGGCCCGCCTGGGCAACCGCTGTCTCCGGCAGCGCGGCTGTCCAGGATTCGTGGTCGGTGTTCCCCCTGACCGCCACAACCGGGGCGATGCGGCTCAATGCATCGACAATCTCTTGGCCGCCGATATCTCCGCCGTGAACGATCAATTCAGAGCCGCGCAACGCTGCTAGCGCCGCGTCTCGCAGCAGACCGTGAGTATCGGATATCACGCCAATACGGGTGGGATGCTTGTTCAGAGCTGGCCCCCCAGGTACTCCCGCAGTGCCTAGCGCAAGGGATGTGTGTCTGACGCCCCGGCCTTGAAACCGTTAGCTCTCCGGTTTCCCCTTTTCGGTCCCGTCGGTTTCGCGGCTCGACCTTGGCCGCGCATGACGGTATAGTATCTCCCCTTTGGTGTCTTTATTGGCCGCTCGAGCGGCAACTTTTGCCGAACACTTTACTTCTCTGTTGGATTGCGTTTCGGTCCGTGAATGTTGCATCCAAGTACCGCTGATGAGACAAGGGTTCACTTACACCGCGTTGCCAGTTCGAGTCGTGTTTGGCTCCGGAACGCTCGGGCGAGTTCCGGATGAATTGCGCGCCCTGGGCTGCCGGCGCGCTCTCGTGTTGTCGACGCCCGAGCAGCAAGACGCGGCTGAGTCTTTGGCCGCCCAGTTGGGCAATCTATGCGCCGCTGCATTTACCGAAGCAGCCATGCACACGCCGGTGGAAGTGACCGAACGCGCCATGCAAGTCGTCCGCAAGGCGAACGCCGATTGCACCATCGCCATCGGTGGAGGCTCGACGACCGGACTCGGTAAAGCCATTGCTTTGCGTACCGACTTGCCACAGATCGTCATTCCAACCACATATGCCGGCTCAGAAGCCACTCCGATCCTTGGCGAAACACAGCAAGGCCGAAAGACGACGCAACGCAGCGCAAAAATACTGCCCGAAGTTATCCTCTACGACGTCGACCTGACGCTCACGCTTCCTCCGGCGCTCTCTGCCACTTCCGGCATCAACGCGATTGCGCACGCCGTCGAAGCCCTGTACACCCAAGATGCGAACCCGGTGACTTCCATGATGGCGGAGCGGGGCATCCAGACTCTGGCGCGCGCGCTGCCACCGATCATGAAGAATCCCACCGACAAGACGGCCCGCTCCGACGCCCTTTTCGGGGCGTGGCTTTGCGGCCTATGCCTCGGAGCAGTGGGCATGGCGTTGCATCATAAGCTCTGCCACACGCTTGGCGGCAGCTTCAATCTGCCGCATGCCGAGACCCATACGGTCGTGTTGCCGCATGCGGTTGCCTACAACACCCCGGCTGCGCCCGAGGAGATGGCTCGCGTGGCGCAAGCACTCGGTACCGCAAACGCGGCGCAGGGCCTATTTGACCTAGCCAAGTTGCTCGGCGCGCCCACGGCCCTACGGGCAATCGGCATGCCCGAAGCCGGCCTGGAGCGCGCAGCCGAGCTGGCGACCAGTTCGCCCTACTGGAACCCGCGGCCGCTTGACCGTGCCGGCATTGGCGCGCTCCTCGATGATGCGTTCTATGGAAGGCGCCCCCGCGCATGAGCACTCCGCGATTCGCGGTGCCCATCAACGAGCGCTATTTCGAAGACTACGTTGTGGGGCCGACCTACGAGTTCGGCCCGATCTCGGTCAGCGAAGCCGAGATTATCGACTTCGGAAGAAAATTTGACCCGCAGTACATCCATACCGATCCCGAAAAAGCCGCGCTCGGCCCCTTCGGTGGCTTGATTGCCAGCGGTTGGCACACCGCTAGCCTGATGATGCGGCTCTACGCCGATAACTACATCTCGAGTGTCGCCGCTATTGCTTCCCCCGGTGTTGACGAACTTCGCTGGATCAGGCCGGTTCGCCCCGGCGACGCGTTATCGATTCGCGTCTCGGTCATCGGTTCGCGCCGCTCTCAATCCAAGCCGCATCTCGGAATGGTTCACGTGCTGGTTGAAGTAGCGAATCAAAATAAAGAGATGGTCATGAGCGTGAAAACGATGAATCTACTTCGTTGCCGGCCCTCCTGCGAAGCGGACCTGCCCCGAGTTCCCATTTAGTTTCCCGCGGAAGACAGTTGACATCGCCCTTCCAGACGTGGTCTATATCGAGCCAACCGCTGAAAAGTATACGTAGGAATCAGAGCCAATGGTCAGGCGCGATTCTTCCCGAGACTCGCCAGGCCGCCTGCGGGTCGGTTCGGCGGCGAACAACAAGGTTGACTAGCTCTATCTTGCAGACAACATCGAGCGCGCCAGCAAGTGATTTGTAATTTTCCCGGAGGCCCAGAGTGCAGCGACCAGAATTGAAACCCGCCGGTTGCATCGCAGCGGTAGCCACCATCGCGCTGGCAGTCATGCTTCCGTTTTCCGGGCGTGTCCTCGCCGACAAAATGCCCGTGGGATGGGAAGCCAGCAACATGAGGCCTATCGGCTATAGCGACCTGGAAGGACACGGCGCCTTCAAGATGACCATCCGCCATGTGAACGATCACTGGTATCTCTACATGGGCCATCTCTGGCTTCACGGCTGGAGCATCGTCGACGTGACCGATCCTACCAGTCCGAAGCTCGTGAAATTTATCAAGGGTCCCGAGAACACCTGGACCATCCAGATGGAAATGCACGACAACTTGATGATCACCGCGCTGCAGAAAGATCGTCCGGATTGGGGCGGTGACCCTGATCCTAGCAAGCCCTTCGAAGAAGGCGTCATCCTTTGGGACATCAGCGATCCTGTCAATCCCCGGCAGCTTTCCCGTTGGAAAACCGGGAGCGAGGGCACGCACCGCAACGGCTACCCCGGTGGAAAGTACGCCTATCTTTCCGCGGTGATGCCCGGCTACAAAGGCAATATTCTGGTAATTCTCGACGTAAGCGATCCCCGGCTCCCGAAGGAAGCCGGCCGCTGGTGGATGCCGGGACAAAAAGACGGCGAGCCGCCTGTTCCCGGCCCCACCGGTTTTCACGGGCCTCCGATCATCGACGGCCACACAGCTTATCTGGCCTACGGGCCCTCGGTCGTCATCCTCGATATCAGCGACGTCTCGAAGCCGAAAATGATCGGCCAGTTGAATTACTCTCCTCCGTTTAAGGGCGGGCTGACCTCGGGCCATGACGTCCTCAAAATTCCAGGGAAGCCTCTGCTATTCGTGCATTCCGAAGGAAGCGGTGGCGACACCACGAACATGGCGCCTACCTGCACGGGCCCGCTCGACATCGCCGCCATGATCGATATCAAGGACGAAACCAAGCCCCGCCTGATGTCTTTGTTCCCGCTGCCGGTGCCGCCGAAAGACGCCCCCTACACCGATTTCTGCGACAAAGGCGGCCGCTTCGGCCCGCACAACACCAATCTTGAATACCATCTGCCGGATGTCGAGAAGCAGGCCAATCTTGTCTATCTCACCTACTTCAACGCCGGCCTGCGCATCTTTGATATCGAGGATCCGCGCCTGCCGAAAGAAGTCGGCTGGTTCATTCCTCCGCAGCCGACCCAGCGCATCGGACCGATCCCCGCGAAGCTCGTGACGCAGACCGAGGACGTTCTGGTCGACACCCGCGGCAACATCTACATCACCGACAAGCAATGGGGCCTTTTCGTCCTGCGTTACAGCGGCAAAGGCGAGCCCGCGCCTACTGCCAAGTAACCTCGCTTAGTAAGGTCGGCCCTTCTATATCGCGGCTGTGAGGGAATGGTAGAATCCTTCGCAGCCGTAGGCGGCGATGCGGAGCTCGCGCGGTTCAATTTTCCAGGAGCAACCCTCATGAAGTCAGGCGCTATCGTGGCCCTTGCCTTTCTTGCCGTAGTCGTAATCGTCGTGCTCCTTTTTGGCGGCATGTACGTCTCCCGTCGCAATCAGATGGTCACCCTGAATGAGACGGTGAAGTCCGATTGGGCGCAAGTCGACGTGGTTCTGCAGCGGCGTGCCGATCTGATCCCCAATCTTGTGGAAACCGTAAAAGGTTTTGCCGCCCACGAAGAAACGGTTTATAGCGACATCGCCAAAGCGCGCTCGGCATTGCTGAATGCCCAAACCCCTGGAGGAAAGATCGCGGCAAACGGTCAGCTTGACGGCGCGCTCGGCCGGTTGCTGGCGGTCGTGGAAAATTACCCGCAGCTCAAGTCCAACGAAAATTTCTTGCGCCTGCAGGATGAACTGGCGGGCACTGAGAATCGAATTTCCGTCGAGCGCAAGCGCTATGACGACGCCATTCAGGCCTACAACACCTACATCGCCCTGTTCCCCAACAACATTGTCGCCGGCATGTCCGGATTCAAGCGCAATGACGCCTATTTCGCCGCTTCCGAGGCTTCGCGCGAAGTCCCGAAGGTGCAATTTCCAGCCGCCAGCAGATAACGAAATGCAACTGGGGTCGTCTAATGGGAAGGATTGATCGTTCTAGGGTATACACTCCGCCTAAGCAACTCTATTGGTGTAGGTGTACCGACATGGTATAAATGGAAAAGAGCGCATGTCTGACATTACCCAACTTGGTCCCTCTGATTCGCCCGAACAAGCCGTCGTTCCTCAATTGCGGCGCGAGCTTCGCAGTTGGACCCGTGATCTTGCGGTCGCGCTGGGGTTGGCTTTGGTGATCATCATCTTTCTTTATCAGCCTGTAAAAGTGGAAGGCACCAGCATGGCTCCGCTGCTGAGCGATCAGGAGCGGATTTTCATCAACAAATTTGTGTACCGTTTTGAACCGATTGAGCGCGGCGATGTGGTCGTTTTCTGGTATCCCCTGGATCGCTCGAAGTCATTCATTAAGCGGGTGATCGGTCTGCCGGGTGACACAATTGAGATACGCTCCGGCCACTTGTATCTGAACAACTCGGAATTGCAGGAACCTTACGTTCCTGCAAGCTATCTCGACGGGTCAAGCTATGGGGCCCGCACAATTGGCCCCGAGGAATATTTCGTGATGGGTGACCATCGCGACAGCTCGAATGATTCTCGCATGTTTGGCACCGTGCCGCGCGATTACATCTACGGCAAGGCCGTATTTGCCTATTGGCCGGTCACGCAGTTCGGTTCGCTGACTACCTCTTCGACCGTTAGCGCCGCATCGAAGTGACATCCCCAGGAGGAACCCTGACGCAGGACCCTGCAGCTCGCGCGATACTCGCGCTGGAAGACGGGCGCGTCTTTAGCGGACGCGCCGGGGGGGCCAAGACCCGCCGTGGAGGCGAAGTCGTTTTTAACACCAGTCTCACCGGGTACCAGGAAGTTTTCACCGATCCCAGCTATTCCGGGCAAATCGTGTGCCTCACCTATCCGCACATCGGTAACGTGGGCACGAACAGTGAAGACGAGGAATCGCCGAAGCCCTATATCGAGGCGCTGATCGTGCGCGAATTCTCCGCGCTTTCATCGAATTGGCGGTCGAGCGAGTCCGCGCAGCAGTTTCTTGAGCGCCACAATGTGCCGGTGATCTGGGATATCGATACTCGGGCGTTGGTGCGGCACCTTCGCGACCTAGGAGCCCTGCGCGGTATCGTCTCGACCGACCGAACGCCGGCGGAAAAACTGATCGCCGAGGCGCGCGCTCTGCCCACCATGGCCGGGCAGGAACTTGCCAGCCGGGTCAGCTCCTTGAAATCATACCAGTGGACGAGAGGCTCGATTGATTTGGCTGCTCCGATCTCGGTAACTGCGGCCGGTTCCTCCGCTGCCACCACGGCTCGTCCGTCAAATCGTGCCGGCAGCGAACCTCACAAGCGCTATCGTGTCATCGCCTACGATTTCGGCATCAAGCAGAACATTCTTCGCCTGTTCGTCGACCATGGCTGCGAGGTGACCGTCGTCCCGGCGAAAACCTCCGCCGAAGATGTGCTCGCGATGAAACCCCACGGCGTATTTCTGTCGAATGGTCCCGGCGACCCTGAGCCGGCCACCTTCGCCATAGAGAATATCCGCAAGCTGGTCGGCCGCACGCCCCTTTTCGGGATTTGTCTCGGGCACCAGCTTTGCGGACTGGCGCTCGGCGGGCGTACCTTCAAGCTCAAGTTCGGCCATCACGGCGCCAATCATCCGGTGAAAAATCTGCTCACCGAGAAAATTGAAATCACCTCGCAGAACCACGGTTTCTGCGTCGATCCCGATTCGCTTCCAGCAAGCGAAGTCGAAATCACGCACGTCAACCTAAATGACCACACCAACGAAGGCATGCGCCACCGCTCGCTTCCGCTTTTCAGTGTGCAGTATCACCCCGAGGCCTCGCCCGGCCCCCACGATGCGCGCTACCTCTTCGACCAATTCCTCGATTTGATGGCAACCTACAACCGTGCATAATGTAGTGCGGCAAATCGATTACGACAGCGGATCATCGTCAGCGATTTAAACGGGAATCCACGCGGATAATGCCGAAGCGCACGGACATCAAAAAAATCATGATCATCGGGTCGGGGCCGATTGTCATCGGCCAGGCCTGCGAGTTCGACTACTCCGGCACGCAAGCTTGCAAGTCGCTTCGCAGCGAGGGGTACGAAGTGGTGCTGGTCAACTCGAACCCGGCAACGATCATGACCGATCCGGAAACCGCCAATCGCACCTACATCGAGCCGCTCTCGAAGGAGTACCTGGAAGCGATCGTTGCCGCCGAGCGGCCTGACGCGCTGCTTCCTACTGTCGGCGGGCAAACTGGCCTGAACCTTGCCGTGGAGCTCGCCGAAACCGGCATCCTCGAAAAATACGGCGTGAAATTGATTGGCGCATCGCTTGACGCGATCCGCGTTGCCGAAGATCGGCTGCTCTTCAAGGATGTCTGCCGCAAAGTTGGATTGGAAGTTCCCGCATCAGCGGTGGTCACCGAAATTCCCGAAGCGATCAAGTTTGCCGATCAGCTTGGCTATCCGGTGGTGATCCGCCCGTCGTTCACTCTTGGCGGGACCGGAGGCTCCATTGCGTACAACCATGAGGAATTCGTCGACGCAATTGCCCGTGCGCTCGACGCCAGCCCTGTGCGGCAGGCGCTGATTGAAGAATCGGTCATCGGCTGGAAGGAATACGAGCTTGAAGTGATGCGCGATTGCCGGGACAACTTCGTGGTTATCTGCTCGATCGAGAATTTCGATCCCATGGGCATCCACACCGGCGACTCGATCACCGTGGCGCCCGCACAGACGCTTACCGACAAGGAGTACCAGCGCATGCGCGACGCAGCGGCCGCGATTATTCGCGCGGTCGGGGTGGAGACGGGCGGCTCGAACATTCAGTTCGCAATTGATCCCGAGACCGGGCGCATGATCGTCATCGAAATGAACCCGCGTGTTTCGCGCAGTTCCGCGCTGGCCAGCAAAGCCACCGGTTTTCCCATCGCCAAGATCGCCGCGAAACTCGCAATTGGCATGACCCTGGACGAAATTCCCAACGACATCACGCGAAAGACGCCGTGCTCCTTCGAGCCCAGCATCGATTACGTGGTCGCGAAAATTCCCAAGTGGCAATTCGAAAAATTTCCGGGCAGCGATACGACGCTTACCACGCAAATGAAATCGGTGGGCGAAGTGATGGCCATCGGCCGCACGTTTCAGGAAGCGTTGTGCAAGGGGATTCGCGCGCTCGAGCCCAGCACCGCCTGGCGGCCGCCCGCCGAAGTGACCACCGCGCTGCTGCGCGAAAAGCTTCACGTTCCCGGGCCGGACCGCCTGCACTGGCTGTTCGAAGCGCTCGAACGAGGCATGAGCGCAGCAGGAAGTCTGCGATCTCACCAAGATTGATCCCTGGTTCATCGCGCATCTGGAAGCAATGCTCGCGGTGGATCAGCGCGTTGCCGCCACTTCGCTGCGCCAGTGCTCGCGCGAATTGCTGCTGGAATCCAAGCGTTCGGGCGCGAGCGACGAAGAAATCGCCAAGCTCTGGAACGTAAAATCGGCGTCGGTGCGCGCGCGCCGCCACGAACTCGGCGTCACGCCGGTGTTCAAACGCGTCGATACCTGCGCCGCAGAATTCGAGTCCTTCACTCCGTATCTGTATTCGACCTACGAAGAAGAGGACGAATCGGACGCAGTCGATCGCCCCAAGATCGTGATTCTCGGCAGCGGCCCCAATCGCATCGGGCAGGGAATTGAATTCGATTATTGCTGCTGCCACGCGGCCTTTGCTCTCAAAGAAGACGGTTTCGAAACGGTGATGGTGAATTGCAATCCCGAGACGGTGTCGACCGATTACGACACCGTCCGACCGACTCTATTTTGAGCCGCTCACGCTCGAAGACGTTCTAGCAGTGCTCGACCGCGAGAAGCCGCAAGGCGTGATCGTGCAATTCGGCGGGCAGACGCCGCTCAACCTGGCGCTCGAACTCAAGCGGAACGGCGCGAAAATCGTCGGCACCGATCCCGAGTCGATCGATCTTGCCGAGGACCGCCGCCGCTTCGGCCGGTTGCTCGACGAGCTGCAGATTCCATCCCCGCGCAACGCGACGGCGCTGGCCCCAGAAGAGGCCGTGGCCGCCGCTTCCGAAATTGGGCTGCCGGTTCTGGTGCGGCCCAGTTACGTCCTGGGGGGCCGTTCGATGGTGATCGCCTACGATCTGAAAACGGTGCAGGAATACGTGATTCAGGCGGCGCAAATCGGCGGGATCGGCGACCCGAAACGGCCGATTTTGATCGACCAGTTCCTCGAAGACGCCATTGAAGTGGACGTTGACGCGCTCGCTGACGGTGAAGACGTATTGATCGCTGGCATCATGCAACACATCGAAGAAGCCGGCATTCACTCCGGTGATTCCTCTTGCGTGCTTCCTACGGTTTCGCTCAAGCCATCGGTGCTGGAGCGCATTCGCGACTACACCAGCCGCCTGGCCAAGGCCCTGAATGTCGTAGGGCTGATGAACGTGCAGTACGCAATCCAGCACGATACGGTTTACGTTCTCGAGGTGAATCCGCGCGCCTCGCGCACCATACCTTACGTCAGCAAGGCGACGGGGGTACCACTTGCGAAAGTGGCCGCGCGCTTGATGACCGGACGCAAGCTACGCGACCTGAATTTGCCGTTTGTCGAGCACGACGGAATCAAGGAACTTGCGGTGCCCGATTTTTACGCTGTAAAATCACCGGTTTTCCCGTTCAACAAGTTCCGGGGGGTCGATCCGGTGCTCGGTCCGGAAATGCGTTCCACCGGCGAGGTGATGGGAATTTCGTCCAGCTTTGGCATGGCGTTTGCGAAGGCGCAACTCGCGGCCGGCCAGCGGCTGCCCCAGCAGGGAATCGTGTTCATGAGCGTGAGTGACCGCGATAAGAAGGACGCTCATACGGTCGCAAAGGATCTCATCGCCGCGGGCTTGAAGATTATTGCCACGCGCGGGACGGCCGCGGCTCTGAAGAATGCGGGCATCGAAGTGGAGTCCGTCTACAAAGTGAACGAGGGGAGGCCCAATATTGTCGACCTGGTCAAAACGGGCAAAGTTCATCTGCTGATCAATACACCGCTTGGTCGCGAATCCTTTTACGACGAAAAATCGATTCGCCGCGCCGCGATTCGCTACAACATTCCCTGCATCACCACGCTTTCGGCCGCTAGCGCTGCCGCCCGCGGCATCCGCGCGATGGCCGGCCACGAAGCCGAAGTGAACTCGGTGCAGGATTTGCATCGACGTAAATCCACTGCCAGCGCCGCGGCGCCCCTTTCGGCTGCCGCCGAGCCTTCCGCAAACGCTGCGTCTTCTTCGCATCCAGCCGGTGCCGCGCCGTCGTCTCCCTCCGATCATTCCTAATTGCCGGCCGCCCTGAATAGTTGCTGCATCGCGAATCGTTTTCCGGGGTGTCTCGCTTTGCGTATAATTTTTGCTGAGCCATCGGTCATTGTGGCCACCTTGACTTCTTTCAATGCCTTGCGGAACGGCTCAGTCGGGAGCGAATTTTGGGGATTGGGGCGGTGCCAGTACGGCACGCGCCGGGCCTCGGCGCAGCTCTTCAGGGCCATTTCCCTATCCCTCAGGCAGTCCAGGAGAGTCTCAGGCGCTTGCAATTGGTCTAAGTAGTTGTAGAATTGATTGGATGCATCCAGAATTTGAATCGGGCGATTTTGCGCTGATGGCCTGGAGCGCACGTTCGCGGCAGTCATCTGCGGCATCTGCTGCCGAGGGCAAAGCTCGAGTCGCCCTGATGCTGAAACTGAACCGTTTCCGGGGTGTGCCTGACTGGGAATGTGCCGGATCGTGCCGGGCTAACTGATTGCAAACAAAAGGCGAGGTATCCAATTGGTTGGGACGCGCTTCGGCGCTTAAATCTGCAGGTAAACAATAGAGGCGACATATGCCGAGAAGCCCTTGGCGTTGGCGAGTGGGCACACAGCCTCTGGCTGGTCGGCGAGCGGAGCGGAGTGCAGAACCACGGCGGGGCCTGTCCCAGCCGCATCCTGTGAGTATTGCGAGGTAACTGCGAATGAAGTCTGCGACGATCGGCAGTCTGGCGACCGCTACCAGCTCGGCGGCGGAGCTGCGGCGCCATCTTTTCTATGAGACCTCCCATTCGCCTGCGCTTTCTGATCTGGTTGGCTACGAGAATGCCAAGGACATCATCGATTTCTGCTTTATCGCCAATCCCTATTACCCGACGCCGGAGATGCTCGATGATTTGCAACGCAATTTCCCGAACCTGATTAAGTCGTATCCTTCCAGCAGCCCGCTGATGAGCCAGCAGAACCTCGCAGCCGTGCTCAACGTGAATCCCGACAATTTGTTAATCGGCAACGGGGCTACCGAACTGATCGCGCACATTGACACGACGCTGATCGATCGCATCGCCATGCCGATTCCGACGTTCGGCGAATACATCGAGAAACTGAAGGACCAGCGCGACGCCGAAATGTATGCGCTTGATCCGAACGAGCGATACGAATTGCGCCCGGTGGATTATCTGGCCTGGGTGCACAAGCGCAACCTGAAGGCGCTGCTGGTGATCAACCCCGGCAATCCCACTGGGCAGCTGATTCCGCTCGATGAAATGATCGACTTCATGCACGAGGCTGCCGATCTGGAGCTCGTGATCGTGGATGAATCGTTCATCGACTTCGCGGGCGAAACCATTCCCAGCCTTTTGCAGGTGGCCGACCGCTTTACGAATCTTCTCATCGTTCGCAGCATGAGCAAGCACTGCGGGATTCCCGGGCTGCGGCTGGGCTACTGCTACAGCGCGAACCGCTTCGTGCTGAACCGGCTGCGGCGCTTCATCCCTACCTGGAACCTGAACACGCTGGCGCAATATTTTCTGTCGCTTTTGCCGGCGACCGACACGGAGTATCACGAAGGGCGCAAGCGGCTTGTGGCTGACGTGCGCTGCCTGCACGCCAGCTTGAGCGAAAATCCGGCGCTCGATGTGTATCCTACCGGGGCGAACTTCGTGCTGTTCAAGATCAAGAACGGGATGACTGCGACCGAACTGCAGGCACGCCTGCTCACCGAGCACCAAATGTATGTCCGCGACTGCTCGAACAAAGTGGGCATGGACAATTACCACGTTCGTGTCGCGTCGCAAGGGCGCGAAAAGGATTCGCAACTGGTGGGAGCGCTGAAGATACTCGCGCGATGAAATGAAATATCCCCCGGTCCTGGTTGTCACGCGCCGGACAACCCGCAAGAACAAATACATCGATTACGTAGGCGAATATCATCTCGAGCTGCTGATGCGGCTGCGGATTTTACCGCTCCTGGTCCCGGTCGTCGAAGGCAGTCCACGGTTTCTTCCTCAATATATGGAAAGAATGAAAGGGCTGCTACTGGTCGAAGGCGAAGATGTCGAGCCTAAGCGCTTTCGGGCCCACCGCACCAATTTTCAGTACCTCGAGAAAACCCATCCGCTCAAGGATGAGATCGAGATTCGCTTGATCCGCCAGGCCCTGCGGCGGCGTCTTCCGATTCTTGGCATTTGCCGTGGGTCGCAGTTGATCAATGTGGTGTGCGGGGGGACGCTCTACGGCGACGTGCAGAAGGAAAAGGAGTCCGGCCTCAAGCACATTGACTATCACCACTACGATACGTATCGCCACAGGATCAGCATTGTTCCAGACACCCCTTTGATGGAATGCTATCGCCAGGCTGAAATTTGCGTGAACAGCTACCATCATCAGGGCATTCGGGATTTGGCTCGGCGATTTAAGCCAATGGCCCATGCGCCGGATGGATTGGTGGAAGCTTACTATGACCCCCGGGCGTGTTTTCTGCTGGGGCTTCAGTTTCATCCCGAGCGGATGCTGCCGGAATATCCAGGGAACCTGCGCGTATGGAAAGCCTTTGCAGACGCGGTGCACCACGTGAACAGGCGCTAGTTTCCGCGCCAGCGCACTACCGTGATTTCCGCAAAGTCAGCGCCGCGGCTGACAGAAGAAGTTTGGACATGAGGGCCTATCTCGATAAGGTGTTCGATTTTTCGGCAAAACGGTGCGCACGCGGCCAGAAGGATCGCTGGCGGATTCGTCGGGACGATGACGGGCAGAAGCGTTTGCAGAACGAAACCGTGCTGGGTAGGAGCACAAATTTCCACGCCAGCAATCTGCAGCGGGGTTCGATTCGGGTGGTGGTCTTGATTTGCGAAATTGCGGCTCACGGTTGAGCCCATTTTCATTTCCACCGAAAAGCCCTAGAATAGCCGTCAGGCTGGTCATGTACGTCAGGCACATCCTTTCGCTTGCGCTTGCATTGGGGTTTTGCGGGACTGCCGCGAACACCTTTCGCCTTATTGCTCCCGCGTTCGCTTTTCCTGCGCAGATGCCTACTGAGCACACGTCCACTTCTTCCGCGAAGGACCGGCTAGGAGATCAATCGAAGTTGCAGCTCGTGCGGTATGTGAGCGGTGAGTACGCGAAGGTTGTGCTGCCCCTGCCGCGTGGTAATGACGGATTTGTCTACCGTCTCGACAAGTCTCTGGATACGGCCAAGCTGCACGACATCGTGAGAACTCATGGCGCCGCGGTGAACACGGGCGACAAGGTGCAGATCACTCATCTTGACTTTGAATCCAAGAGAATCGTGGTGGAGATTAACGGTGGCGGAAAACACCATTTCCATCTTCGCGAGCACCTGCAAATCGGCATGGGCGGTTCCACGGCACCCGTCGGCAGTACCGCTCATCCAGGAGAGGGGACTGGTTCCACGCTCGTGCTCGACTACGGGAAGCCCTTGCCGGAAATGAGTCCGGATGATCTGAAAAAACAGCTTTCACCGCTGCTCGATTTCTCGAACCAGACTTCTGCGACGGTGGCCTGGATCGACACCGTGCCGACGGAGTTTCGGAAATCCATCGAAGCCCATGAGGCGGCTGTGGGCATGGATCAGGACATGGTGATCGCCGCTCTCGGCCGCCCCGAGCGCAAAGTCCGCGAGAAGGATCCGCAGGGCATGGATACCGAGGATTGGATCTATGGAGATCCGCCCGCGAAGACTACGTTTGTGACTTTCTCGGCTGGCAAAGTCGTGCGCGTGAAGGAATTTAATGACTGAGCGGCGTTGACTTTTCTGGCCACGCGCCCTAGCATCAGCGTTCAGCTTTGGCAGCTCGATTGCGGCGTTTTTGCGGCCTTCCAACCCTTCGGCAGGCTCTCACTTTTGCTCTTCATGTTGAAGCGTACTTCGGAGGAGATATGTCGGTAAAAGTCGGGATTAACGGATTTGGTCGCATCGGCCGGAATATTTTTCGCGCGTCACTTGTCGACCCTTCCATCGAGATTGTGGCCGTCAACGACATCACCGATTCGAAAACGCTGGCGCATTTGCTGAAGTACGATTCGATCCTCGGCAATTTGCCGAACAAGGTGACCCACACCAACGACACAATTGTGGTCGATGGCAAGAGCTTCAAAGTGTTCCGCACCAAGGACCCCGCCGAAATCGATTGGGCCTCGGTTGGCGCGAGCATTGTGGTTGAGTCCACAGGTCTGTTCACCAATGGGGCGGACGCGCGCAAGCACATTCGCGGGCCGGTGAAGAAGGTCCTCATCTCCGCACCGGCTACCGATCCCGATCATACGCTGGTGCTCGGCGTGAACGACAAGACCTACGATACATCGAAGCATCACGTCGTCTCGAACGCTTCCTGCACCACGAATTGTCTGGCGCCGGTGGCCAAAGTGCTGCAGGACACCTTTGGCATCACCGTCGGCACGATGACTACGATCCATTCCTACACGAACGACCAGAAGCTGCTCGATCTGCCGCACAAGGACTTGCGCCGCGCCCGTGCCGCCGCGCTTTCGATGATTCCGACTTCGACCGGCGCAGCCAAGGCGCTGCATCTTGTGATTCCGGAGCTCAAGGGCAAGCTCGATGGGTACGCCATGCGCGTGCCGACGCCCAATGTGAGCGTCGTGGATTTGACCATCATTACGGAAAAGCCGGCCACTCCCGCCACCGTGAATGCCGCGCTGAAACAAGCCGCCGAAGGACCGATGAAGGGCATCCTTGCCTACACCGAGGAGGAGCTGGTCTCGATCGACTTTCGCGGAAACGAGAATTCCTCAATCGTCGACGCTGGCTACACGCGCGTGGTCGGCACCAATTGCGTGAAGGTGCTCGCATGGTATGACAACGAGTGGGGCTATTCCTGTCGCTGCCGCGATCTCATCAAACTTTTCGCCGCCAAGCTCTAGCGACCGGGGCGTGCACCTATTTTCGAGACGATCATGACCAAATTATCGATTCGCGATCTGGATATGACTGGAAAGCGGGTCTTTATTCGCGTGGATTTTAACGTACCGCTCGAAGGTAGTAGAGTTACCGACGACACGCGCATTCGCGAGACGGTGCCGACGCTCCAGCTGGCAATCGAGCGCGGCGCACAGGTGGTGCTGGCTTCGCATCTGGGGCGCCCCAAGGGCAAAGTGAATCCGAAGTACAGCCTGGCGCCCGTGGCCGCCCGTTTGAAGGAACTGCTTGGTAGGCCCGTCGAATTTGCGGCCGATTGCGTGGGACCGGATGCCGAAGCAAAGAGCAAGGCGCTTGGGAATGGCGGCGTTCTGTTGTTAGAAAACGTGCGCTTCCATCCCGAAGAAGAGGCCAACGACGAGGGATTTTCGAAGCAACTTGCGGATCGCGCGGATAATGCCAGATTTCAGGATGCGAGGGTGGCTCGTCCATGATAGTGGCGGTTGAAAGATTAAGAGTGACGTCTGCTAGTGGGGGACGCATCAGACAACACTGACTGACACCGGGGGTGGGCACGAATAATATTGATTTGATACTGGTGGGATCCGTTGCTTCGATTAATGTCAATACGCTTTCATGAACATGTAGAGGTTGAATGTGCAAAACCCCAATTTTGCCGGTCAGTCTTCCGGGGTCTAGTGACGCTTACTCAGCCGGTGGGACAGCACACATATCCCGATCCTCGCAACGCCTTCGAGGAATGAAGGTGAACCAAGCCGAAATCGTCGTGCAAGTCGAACTATTCAAAGCATGGTGGAAGTTCTTTCGATACTAGAAATAGGAAAGAGGGTCTGTGGACCAGCCTGCCTTTAAACCGACCGCCGGTCCGACCGGGTCGGGTCCGAGGCCCGGCCGGACGGACGAGCCGACGGGACCGGACGGGCGGAGGTTGCGCGACGCCGGCCAAACTGACTGCGTCCTCGCTCGGACCCAGTCCGACTCAACCGTCCGTCCTGCTGGCTCCGTTTGACCGGCCCCGGTTCCTTGTCCGGGGCAGCCGCGTCTTCTTTCTGAAGTCGAGCCAGGACTTCCGTCGGAGAAGGGCCTGGGACGGGGGAACTCGTGAAGCCTCTTGGGTCGCGAGTCACGATCGCATCGAGCCGGGCCAGTTGGTGCAGGCGGCGAGGAGATTGTCCTCGAAGTCGGACGCCGACATGGCCGCCGCCAATTCCAGCGCCTCGCGGTCCACGGGCAGGATCCGGAACGATCTGAGGCATTCCTGCACGACGGCTCTGGCCTTATCCAGGTCGGCATTACGGCGTACCAGGTAGTAAATCGTGGGGAGGGATGCGGCGGAAACGTGGGCCGTGACCCGCCCATCGAGGCCCGCCTGGATGACCGACGCCGAATCCGCCAGCCACTCGCTCCGCGCCAGGAACACATCGAGCAAGACGTTGATGTCAAGAAGGAGTCCCCTCTCTACCACTTCTCCGCCCGGCGTTCCTCGATCCACCGACGGACCGTCTCATCATCCGGTGGCGGGTGGATCTTCTTCGGCTCCCATCCCGATCCATTCGTGGACGGACCGCCCGGATCGGGCTGGCGGCGGAGCGGGGGTGGGCTCCAGCGTCTCCAGGATCTGCCGCGCCAGCACGATCCGTGACTCGGGAGGACTATCCCTTGACCTGCTCGACGATCTCCGCGAGCTGGGTCGTTTCGACCGGATTCATCGGTCGGCCTCCTGGCGGGATCAGCATGTTGGGTTTCCGGCGACCGGCGTGCCCATGGGCATCGATGTCCATTGTATCAGAGGGACCGGATGCCACCGAGCACCCCGATCCGGAATCGCCGGATCGGGAAATCGGCCACCGGCCAATCCTCGATCGACGCGGGGCCGAATCGGGTGCCGGTCCATCTTTTCCCCGCCCCGACCGGGGGATCCGCCCGCCATCGGTCCGGTCGGATCCGTGCGGCCTGGCCCGCGATCCCGCCCGGCCCGACGGATCGGTCGGCCCGCGGGCCCCGATCCCTCCGCGGGGCGAGGGACCACGGAGCAGGCGGCCGGGATCGCGGTGGTTCGTCATCCGCGACGAAGGTGGGTGATGGGTGAAGGATGGGGGTGGGGTTCAGCCGGGCGGATCAAACAGTACGTCCGGGCGGGGGTATTGGGCGATTGTCGATATTCGTCAGATCGCCGTGCTGGAGGGGCTGCGGGCATCGGAATGCTCGGCGTGCGCCGACAGGACGCTCTGCGCGGGGCGTAGGGCAATCGAGATTCGCGCCACACCATGCCCGCGGTAGAATGCCGCTGGAGGTGCCCGAACGCTCCCGTCCGATGCGCCCTCCCCGCTGCGCCTGCACGTCGAACAGGACGGAATCCGCGTCGATGACGCCAACCGCGAGGCCCACCGCGAGCTGGCCGCCGCCGGGATCATGTACCCGGTGTCCACCTTCGCGCGCGGACCGGAGGCGTATTTCCGGTTCACCGCCGAAGGGTGGGAGCGGCGGCATGAGATCCTGGGTCTGCGCCGAGGCATCTCCGCAGCCTACCTCTCCCTCAACTTCCGCCGCTGCTCCTCGCGGATGATCCGCAGCAGCTCCCTGGCAGCGTGCGTGATCGGCAGATCCGTATCCGTGCGCCATCTCCACCGCCTCCTCGTGCGTGTAACCGCGGCTCTCGAATTCTTCATGCGGCAGGACTGCCATCGCTCGGGTCTCGACGGATGCCCGCCGCCAGGCCCGATCCGCCCGCAGGCCCGAGCGACTGCATCAGGTCGTCGTTGAAGAGTCCCGGAATCCAGGTTCAGCCGGCCGCCCGGAGAATTGCCCGCCGCCATCCTGCTCGTGCGGGAAGAACGCACACCATTTACCGCATGCCCTCTGCGCATCCGGCTCGCTGATCCGGTCCTTGTCGATGCCCATCTTCTCCATGAAGATCGCCGCCCACTGGTCCATGCCCCTCGGCATTTTCAATGGCGTAGGCACGCGCCCCTTCGGGGTCGCGGCGGTCGGGCTTGCGGAGGGGTCATCGGCTTCGTCCCTGCTCCATCCGGTCCAGCTCCCGCAGGAGGTGGTTTCCTGCATCATGCCTGGTTGGCTCCTCCCACAGCATATCCTCCGCCTCGAGGGAGGCCATTAATGCCAATAGTGCCGGACAGGAATCGGACCAGGCCGGAAATTGGTGCCAGTTCATCATTTCCCGGGACCGGAAATCGGTGTTGGTTCATCATTCTCCCATCCCGACCGGGCGGGTCGTGCCATCGGTCCGGTCGGTATCGGTGCGGCCCGACCCGCGATCCCGCCCGGCCCGATCCCGGCCTGGCCAAGCGGTCGCCGGGTGCCGGGAATCCTCGGTAGATAGCCCCGCCCGAGGACGTGGGGATCGACTTCGCACTTCGCGTCGGCTCGAGCGCTTCTCACTTCGATGGTGTGTGCGGTGCCAACCCGACAGCCCCTCCGGGGGCCGGGCACACAGCCGGATCCGACGCCCGGGCGACTCGCGCCAGCATGCGCAACCCATCTGTTCGCCGCTCTCGCCGGGGGAGCCGAGGGCGGCTGCCCCACGTCCCGGATTGCGAGTTCCCATCTGGCCGGGGAGATGGCGATCCGGCGGGCCTGCCTGCTGGGGCGTGCACCGCCGCTTGCGTCGCACTGGCCCGTGGCCTACGTTTCTCCGGGATGAGAGTGCGGCCGCCGCCCTGCCGGGGTGCGTGGAGCCGACGATCAGTCGGCCGTACCGTCGGCCCCATGATCGTTCCCCGCGGCCGCAGTGCGGCCATCGCCCTCCGTCGGATTCCTACCGGGCGGACACACGATGTTATTCCAGGCAAGGGCCCATCTCTCCGGCCCCGAGCGCGGGGAGGCTGCATGTCCGCCGGCCTCGGGTGGAGGGACTCGAGGCTCGCTCGTTGCTGTCCTCGACGACGCCCAGGTCGGGATGACCGGCGTTCTGGGGCTCGCCGGCGCCCATCGTCTTCGGCACGGCCCTCAGCCCGGACCTGTTCGACGCCACCACCGACGTGCCGGGGACTTTCGTCTATTCGCCCGGCCCCGGGACCGTCCTGGGGGTCGGGGTGCACACCCTGTCGGTGACCTTCATCCCCCTCGATCGCGTTCATGACAGCAGCAGCGTGACGGCCACGACCACGATCACGGTGACGCCGGCGACGCCGACCGTCCGCGTCACCGGGGGCGGGAGCTATGACGACCTGCCCCACGCGGCCGCGGCGACCGTGGCGGGCGTCGCGGGGGCTCCGGGTCCGAGCCTGGAGGGGGTCGGCCCCGCTGAGTTACCACGCGGGCCCCACGGCGTCGGGCCCGGCCCTGGCCGACCCGCCGGTGGATGCTGCCCCGGACCTATACGGTCGTGGCTACGTTCCCCGGGATGCGGACTATACGGGCGCCTCGAGCCCCCCCGTCACCTTCGAGGTCGCCCCGGCCCCCACCACGGTGACGCTGGCGACCTCGGCGGGCTCGACGGCCTTCGGTCGGCCGACTACCCTGGCGGCGGCGGTGGTCGCGAACGATCCCGGCGCAGGGACTCCCACCGGCACGGTCACCTTCTTCGACGGGGGAGCAAGGCTCGGCGTGGCGGCGCTCGACGATCCGGTCGGGCCACCCTGGACGTTGACGGCCTCGGTCTCGGGGGCCACTCGATCACGGCGGTCTATGGCGGCGACGCCCTCCGGTCCGGGGCCCGCTCGGTCGTGGTCGCGGAGTCGGTCGTACCGGCCAGCACCCGGATCACGCTGATCCCGAGCGGTGTGCTGAAGGGCAAAGAGGGTCGCGGCGCCGAACCTCACCGCCGAGGCCGAGCTGCTATCGCCCGGCGCGGCCGTGCCGACCGGAGTCGTCACCTTCAGGGCGAAGAAGAAAGTCCTGGGGACGGTGGCGCTGGTCGGCGGCCGGGCGACGCTGACATTGGGGCTCCGGGAGTCCTCCGCAAGCCGATCAGCGTCACCTACGGCGGCGGTGACGGGTTCCTCGCCAGTTCGGCCGCCGTTCTACGCTGACGGCCCGGTCTCTCGTGTCACGCCGAGCCGCGGCACGCGTGCCCTCTGCGGGACGATGATCCCGTGGACGACGCCGTGAAGGTGCGTCTATGCGATACGCGAGCGGGAGTCGGTGACGCTCCGGCCCCCGGCCTGACGACCGCTCGGATGACATGTGGTGGACCGGATCCGGATGGTGGGCCGACCCGCTGGGCCGCCCTGTATCCCGACCGTCGCGCCGCCGAGACGGAGGAGCGGGCACGATGCGGCGCCCGCCTCTGGGGCTTCGAGCGGCCCCGGGTGGTGCTGGCCGTCACCGCGAGCCCCGGTCTGGCCGGCCGGGGGCCCGAGGCCGAGCCGGCCGGCCGGTCCGACGGGTCCGGACGGATCGCGGCGAGCGTCGGGCCGGAAACCAGCTCGTCCCCGTTCGGACCCCCGTCCCCATTCGGACTCCAAGTCTCAACGGTAGATGCGACGTACCAGTCTGTGCCACGCCGATCAGGCTCGGTCCATCAAGTCATCCCAAGTGGACGCATTGGGGAGTCGTTTCCGAACAGGCGTTGATCCGTCGGACCTCCTGATCGCCGTAATGCGGTCACGAATGCGGTCGTCGGGGGGACCGAATCGATCCTGGCCGGCTTGTAGTAAGAGATCACGCCCCAGTGCGATCTGCTGGGCTTGCGAAAGGGTCGGGATTTAAGGACCGATCCTTGTCCTCCCTGAATTCTCGAAAGGCGCCATTGACCAAGCGACGAATCTCGCGTCCGAGATTCTCGTCATTTCGTTGGTCCTCTGGCACAGGAGCCACCAGCCGAAAAGGATCGCCTTCCTGATGCTGTCGCTGGCCGCATCGGGCGACGTCTGGCGAAGGAACTTGCTCAGAGACTCCGGGTCCTTGGGGTCGAGCTTTGTATACATGCGACTCGTCCTCCCGGGGCCATGAAACGGAACGGGTCGATACTGGTTCACCGTTTACACCGCCCGCTTGGTCGGGTGAGGAGGTGGCGTTGCTACCACCTCCTCCCCTCAGGACTGGACGTATGCATGATCGGCGACCTACTCGGGAGCGGCGAAGGTCGAGGGCGGCACGTGATCCAGCACCTTGAGCGTCGTGACCTCCTGCTTGCGATAGACGCCTTTGCCCTTGAACTCGAGGCGGGGAAGCTGTCTTGAAGCCCCCGAAGTCCTTGTAGTCGCTGTACGTAATCTCCTGGGCGCTCTTGTAATCGTCCAAGATCATGCGCCTTTCCCACGGCCCTCACGGGTAGACCACTCTCTTTATCGAATGAGATCTTGATCTGCTCGCCGTCGGGGCACGTCACCTTCAGGGTCGAGGCGCGCCGATCGCCGATCTTGTCGTTGACAGCAGATTCGACCTTGAATCCCGGGCTCTTGAGCGGCACCAAGGTGAGCGGGATCACCGCGAGATATAACGTGTGCTTGAGCGCAGCAACATCAGGTGCCGGCTGCCGGGGATCACCCCCGAACCTGAACCAGTCCTTGTTGCCATTCAAGACAGACAGGATCTTGAGCCGCTCTCCGGTTGGATCGATCTCGGTTTCCGACCGATAGCGATCGAGGCCCTGCACGGTGATCTTGGCGTTGAAGTGGTAGGATTCAGGGCCTTGGAGGAGCATGGTCATGCGACCCTTCGTTTCCCAGGTAACCGCCTTGATTCCGGCGAACTTTCTCGCTCACCTCCCAGGGCCTTCGTCGCCCTGTCGAGCACGGCGGTTACGTGCGGGTCATCAGCAAATACCGTCACGGTCGGCATCGGGAGGATGCCCAAGGTTATCATCAAGCGAGCGAGAAACCGATGCATCGGACCGCCTCCTGCGACCGATCGCTTGTTTATGCTGCCTCCGCGTCACCGAGGATACCCGTCCAGTGGCAGCATGTCCAGGACCAACCGGCCGGGGGCTCGCTCCGCACCGGGGAAGTGTGAGATAACGCTCACTCATCCGGCAGCTCGGCCCAGGCAGCGAGAACCGCCTCACGGTACGGGTCTCTCGTCGGCTTCGATGTCGGCCGCTCCCCATCGTCCTCGGCCGCTCCGCCAGAGGGTCCGCTGGGTCCGGCGACACCGGCAGCGGGGGGCCTCAGAAGGCTTTCCCTTGCGTTCCGGGCCGGGGGACGGCCTTCGAGCCGTCTGCGCTGTTCCCAGCCTTGACCATGGATTGAACAAAGGGGGGCAGGATCCAGACCGGACGATAACGTCCCCTACCGCGGCCCGGGGGTCCATTCGTGGTCCGGCCCACTGCCCGGCCGGGCCGGACCCGTTCCGCCTGAAGGCGGGGCTCCAGCGGGGCCGGCCGGGTCGGGTTGGCTCGGTCGGGCCGGGGACCGGCGGCCGGCCCGGCCTGGTGTCGTCCGCCGTCCGATCCGACCGGGGCGGGCGCGGAACGGTCGGTCACCGATGATCAATCCGGTCGGTCTTACCCTCTTCCGCCGCCGATCGGCATCGGAGGCGGTTGCGGGCCCCGATCCGCCGGCGGCGCCGGGAGCGGTTCGAGTCCCAATTCGGCCTTCGGCCCTGGGGGCGGTGCCGGGCCACTGCCCGCGTCCGGCAGTGGCGGGAGCGGCACCGGATCGCCTCCCTCCGGCGCGGGCGGTGCTGGAGGCGGTACCGGCCCCCCTCCTGTCGGCGTCGGCGTGGAGGCGGTATCGGACCCCCTCCCGCCGCCGTCCGGCCCCTTATGGAAGTGCCAGAAGTGCTTCTTATGGAGCGATTGCAGCGATTGCGAGACGATCGGCGGCGCCAGAGAGCGCCGCCGCCGAGGGCTTGATAGACGTTTACGATGGCAGACAGTTGCTGCCTGTTTGGTGTCGATCAATTCCATTCTCGCATCCCACAGGTCGCGCTGGGCGAACAGCACGTCCATGTATTCGATGCGGGCATTCCGAAAGAGGTTGAAGGCGATATCGACTGACGTCTCGATGCTTTCACCTGCTCCTTCTTGATCTCGATGCTCCTGCTGTAGTTCCGCACCTTGGACACGCGGGTGACTACCTCGGTGAAGGCGTTGAGGATTACGCGCTGGTAGTTGTAGACGGCCTGCAATTGCCTGGCGTTCGCGGTTATGTAGTCGGCCCGGATCGCTTTCCTGTTGATCAACGGCGTGACCAGGTCGCCCGCGACACTGACGATCAAGGATTGCGGAGTCATAGAACAGATATTTTGGGTTGAAGGCCAGCCCTCGGTAGCCGACGGCCCGCCGGCGATGGTCCAGCCGAGGAAAGAAGTGGGCCCGGGCGACCTTCACGTCGAGCCCGGCAGCCGCCAACTCGCGCTCGGCCTGGCGGATGTCGGGTCGGTTCCGAAGCAGCTGGGCGGGCACCCCGATGTTCAGCGCGGGCAAGTTCAGATCGATGAATCCGCCAGGATCGCGTTCGACCGGCTGCGGGATAGCGACCGGCGAGGAAGTTGATACGGTTCTCGGTCTCAATGATCTCCTGCTCGATGATCAGCTTTTGGCTCTGGTTCTTGCGGACCTCGGCCAGGAAACGCTGGACGCCCAGCCCGGTGCTGCGGGCTGCCGCGCATCCTGGCCTCGGCGATCTCGAGGCTTTGCTGCTGGAGGGCGATGATGCTGTCCAGATTCTCCATGCCGTCGTCGAGCGCCATCAGCGCGTAATAGTTCTCGGCGATCTCCGCGACCACACGGGTCACGAAGTATTCCGCCCCTCGCTGGCGGCCAAGATCGCTGCTCGGCCGCGTCCCGGGCATTCCGCAACTGCCTCCAGATGTCGAGCTGCCAGTGGAGGTAGGCGGTACCAGGTAAATTTCCGGCGGCGGATCGGGAAAGTGCTTGCCGGGGAGATATGGGTTCCTCTCGACGGCCCCCTCGGGCGTGAAGCGGCTGAATCTGTCCATCCCCGCACGCAGCCGGAGGCCGACGGAGGGGAGGTACGCCCCTGACCGCGCCAGAATCTCGTTGCTGGCGATCTGGACTTCCTCGTACATGACCTTCAGCTCCGATTGCCGGCCACTGCCTGGTGAGATCAATCGCGAAAGGATCGGATCATTGAAGAAATCTTCGACCATGAGCTGAGCGGAGTTTTCCAGGTCGTGGCTCCCCGGATCCGCTATGAAGTTTGGCGGCAGGTCCGGTCCCGGCTTCGCCTGACGGAGATTGGGGATCCCACAGGACGGCAGAACCAGCAGAACGCTGCACACGATCGCGCGCACAACCACTTGCCTCTGTGCTTTGCGTTCGAAAATCGCACTGAAAGGTTCATCCGCCTCGTCCTTGACGTCCTGAGACCAGGATCTTCAGCCTGCGATCGACGACCGAGGCCCATCGCACGCATCAGATCGTTGGAAAACTCTTCTATCCCGGGCCGAGACGAGTTTTCCAAGCCGGTCGCCCGTGAAGCCCGCCAGCCAGCCGGTCCCGACACCGTCCGACGGAGAGGAGTCTGGGCGTTCGACGGGACAGCAGACCAGGCACGATGCTGCAAGCGATAGCTCCGGTATCTTTCTTCGACCGGCTAGGGGCGCGGACTTACTGGTTGTGCCGACGGGGGTCAAAAAATCCGACGGTAACGGGCAAGAGCAGCGTAGGGCTTGCAACGAATGGAGGGGATGAGGAAAGACGAGCAGCCGGATCCGGCCGGTATGGTGGGGCGAACACGGCGGCGGTGGAGCGGCTCGAACGCCAAAAACCCCGGCCAAGGTTTTCAGCCCCGGCCGGGGCGTTCGAGTGGAGATCGGGGTGGGAACCTCGGGTGCCCCGGAATCCGGGGCCAAGCCCGACTAAGCATGTGGCCGGGGATGGAAGGTTTTGTAACGAGCCGCGACCGCCAGGGAAGTGCCTCGCGTGCCGCTCCCTGGCTGGCGGTCGCATGCTTAATGTTCGTGATGCGGCGGGTGTTCGCTCCGTTGGGGGTGCTCGTTGTAGGCGTGTTCGTTGTGTGCGGGGTGCCCACTGTGCGGAGTGTGCTTCTCACGACCCGTGTTCCTTGTGTACGTCCTCTGCGGTGTGCT
>CAVQZU010000151.1:0-13321 GCA_963718485.1 uncultured Acidobacteriota bacterium | reverse complement strand
GGTTTCCTGCGCCTTTCGTTCGTTACGTATGCTTGCTCCGGTCAGACCGCCGCGCTGGTCGCCGCGCCTTTCAGAAACGCCAGCAGGTCGGCGTTAATCGTGTCGGCCTCCGTCGTGGGCATGCCGTGCGGAAAGCCCTTATAGCTTTTGAACGTGCTATTCCGCAGCAACTTTGCCGACAGCGGTCCAGCCGCGACGTAAGGCACGATTTGGTCGTCCTCGCTATGCATCACCAGGACCGGTACAGTGATCTTTTTCAGGTCTTCGGTGAAGTCCGTCTGGGAGAAGGCAACGATGCCGTCATAGTGCGCCTTGGTGCCTCCCATCATGCCTTGACGCCACCAATTCCAGATCACTCCCTGAGAGGGTTTCGTACCGGGCCGGTTGTAACCATAGAACGGTCCAGCGGGCACATCGTAATAGAACTGGGCTCGGTTGGCGGCGAGTTGAGCCTGCAATCCGTCAAACACCTCCTTGGGCTGCCCGGTCGGATTAGCCGCAGTCTTCAGCATCAGGGGCGGCACCGCGCTGATGATGGCTGCTTTTGCCACCCGGCTTTCACCGTGGCGAGCCAGGTAATGCACCACTTCTCCGCCTCCAGTCGAGTGGCCGACATGAATCGCATCCTTGAGGTCGAGATGTGCGGTCAGCGCTGCCAGGTCGTCGGCGTAATGATCCATGTCATGGCCATCCCAGGTCTGGCTGGAACGCCCGTGACCCCGCCGGTCGTGAGCAATCACGCGATAGCCACGTTGGCCGAAGAACAACATCTGTGTGTCCCAATCGTCTGCTGAGAGCGGCCAGCCGTGACTAAAGACGATGGGCTGACCTTTGCCCGAATCCTTATAGTAAATCTGTGTTCCGTCCTTCGTTGTGATCGTAGCCATTGTTCCTCTCCTTGTTAGGCTGAACTGTCAATCAAATGTCTTTGGCTATTTCCGCCAGGAACCACGAGCGCCGCTCCGCTTGGTCAACCCAATTCTCGATCAAGCTGGCAGTCGCAATGTCGTTGTGTTTTTCGCAGGTTTCCTGCATTAGATGCAAATACCCTGTTAGGTCTCGATTGTCGAGATAAATTTCGCTCATCATGTCGCGTGATGTGAGTGATTCCTTCTCATTGTCTTTCAGACGTTGATGCTGCGCGATATCTCCGACGGACCGAAGCGTCGTTCCACCAATCTTACGGGCTCTCTCCGCAATCTCGTCCCTCATCGCGAAGAGCTAATCCGCTTGCCCGTCCAGGAGCAGATGGTAATCGCGAAAGTGGCGTCCCGTCATGTGCCAGTGAAAATTCTTAGTTTTCAAGTAGAAGGCGAACACGTCTGCAGGCAAGCGCCGCAGACCAACTGAAATCTCAGCGATACCCTCGGGGCTGATCCCTGACATGGTCTCAGATCGTCCCGACGGTTTCTCGAGGTGGGTTGCCCTGTTCCTTTCCATCTCAGCCTCTCCTACTCGTTTTTTTCGCCCACTCGCGATATAGACCAGACATTTGGTTTCCATCGCATCCACGATGCTCAAGAAGGCTTATGCCAGATGAGGGAAAATCAGTAAATATTACGCCCGGCATGCTAGCTCCGAATGCTCCTTTCCTCGAGCCAAGCCGGAACACGGATCATGAGATAGTCAATAAGACTCCTTACCGACGGCAGCATTCCCCGCGGGGTCGGGTAAACCAAGTGCAGAATATTCTTCGCCCCAGACCATTCCGACAACACTCGTTCAACAAGCCTCTCTTTTAGCGGTGCAGAAACCACGTGTTCTGGCAGCAATGCGATGCCAATGCCGTGTATCGCAGCTTGAAGTCTCACGCGCAGATCACTTGTGACAAGTCTCGGCTTCAACTCGATCTGTTGCGCCCGATTATCACGATTCGTTAAGTTCCAGCGCGCCCCACGGTCGAATATATCGTCGCTGCTGGCGACGCTAGCGAACTTCGGCAAGTCGGCTGGATTTTCCGGTCGCCCGTGGTGGTCGAGAAATTTGGGGCTCACGACCAGCACGCGTTTGGAATTACCGAGAGCTTTCGCCACCAACCCCGCAACGTCCTCTATTACTGGCTGTGCCCGGATGGCGATATCAAATCGCTCCTCAATCAGATTTACGGTCCGGTCTGTCGCCTCGACCAAGACAGAGACTTTTGGATGCACCGTCATATAGCCAGGGAGTGCACGAGCCAGACACCTTTGAGTCAGCAGTACCGGGCTGCTGAGGCGAACGAGTCCCGCAGGTTCCTCGCGCAGTTCCGCCACGCTGTCATAGGCCGCCTGTGCTCCTTCGACGGTCGCTACACATCGCTCAAAGAAACGTTGTCCGGCTTCTGTTAGAGCGAGAGCCCGGGTGGTCCGCTGGAGCAAACGGACACCCAGCCGTCTCTCCAGTGCGGCGATGCGGCGGCTCAGCCGCGTTTTCTCAACCCCGATCGTACGTGCCGCCGCGGAAAATCCGCCATATCGGACTACCGAGGCAAAGAAGTAAATGTCATTTAGATCTTCCATTGTCTATTGTTGCTTTAATCGCACCAATCTATTGTAACTGAGCTAGCTAACGGTTGGACTGTTGCTCTGCTATCGTTAATTTGTTGGTGTAACGCATAGCAGCCCTAACAATCGAAGGAGAATGCCATGACCAATCAAATCCGCCCCTATGAGCCCCTGACTTCTCAAAATGCGGCGCTTGTCCTCGTCGATCATCAGGTAGGTCTGATGTCGGGCGTCCGTGACTATTCGACCGGCGAGCTGAAACACAATGTAGTGGCCCTGGCCAAAGCGGCGAAAGCGCTGAAGTTGCCGATCGTCGTTACCACGACGGCGCGCGACAGTATGTGGGGTCCGACATTCCCCGAACTCGTGGAGGCGCTCCCTGGCATCGAGATCATCGACCGTTCGTCGGTCAACGCATTCGACGACACTCGCGTAGCTCGCGCGATCGAGGCGACCAGCCGCAAGAAGCTGATTTTCGCCGGCATCTCGCTCGAAGTCTGCGCGGCTTTTCCTGCGATCACAGCTGTGGGCAAAGGGTTCGACGCCTATGTAGCGGTCGACGCATCAGGAACATTTAGCGAGACCAAGCGGCAAGTTGGGCTCCTGCGCATGCTACAGGCGGGCATTACCATCTCGGACTATGCGACGTTGATGGTGGAGATCCTCAAGGACAATGCGCGACCAGAGGCTGGCGAGGTGTACGGAGCCATGGACATGGGCTGGGCCAAGCTCGTCGGCCAGATCGCCTAGGCCTACGGAAAGTGACCAGCCCATGGGTCGACTATAGCCGCACCACCCTCTTGATTTCGTTCGACGGCGCGGGAACCAGTCACATTGTGAATTCTGTCGGGCGGTTCAACGATGCTTTCAGCGAGCCTTCACCTCGAATGCTTGATGGCTAACAGTGTCTCAAGTTTTCTGTCTCACTTAGGGTTCACCCCAGACCTTCGCGCGTGCATGGAGTGAACCCCTAGAGTGACAGGAGTTATCTGCGACTTGACGGGATTTCACATCGCGAAAAGATCCGTTCAGCAGCGCGCTACTCGATCGTCGCGCCTTACAAGCGCTCAGGCCAAGCCGGTCTTGTATAGGGCGACGAGCTTGCCCCAGGCGCGCTCGGCGTCGGGCTTGTTGTAAATTGGCTGGCCGTTTTGCAGAGGCATATCCGGCACGCACCAGCCGTGTAGCGCACTCGAATAGACTTCGATCTCCGCAGGCACATGCGCCCCTGCGAATGTCTCGCGCAGCTTGTCTTTGGCATCAGGCTGACGCATGTCGTCGTTCGACGCGATCCCGAAATACATGTGCGCCTTGATCTTTGCGGCGAGCAGGTGCGGGCTGTCAGGTTTGTCGGTAACGATTCCGCCGCCGTGGAACGATCCGCCCGCGCCGACGCGATCGGGAACCGTAGCGCAGGTTTTCAACACCAGCGGGCCGCCCATACAGTAACCCTGCGTGCCGATCTTCTTTGAAGTGTTGACCTGCTTTTGCCGGTCTAGCCAGGCGATGAACGCGGCGCTGTCTTTCTCGCAATTGCCGGGCGCGTTGATCGAAGCCATCAGCGGCTGAATCTTCGGCATGTCCGTTTGGAAGTTGAACGAGGCCACGTCATTTACCGCCGGACCCGGCTTCACGCGATAAAACGGATTGGGGACCAGCACGCTGTAGCCCTCGCCGGCAATGCGCTTACCGATGTCACGCATCGCGGGGCGCAGCCCGAAGGCGTCGGCCCAAACGATCACTCCGGCGTGGGAGCCGGAGGTGGGGTGAATGAACGCGGCATCGCATGTACCATCGGGAGTTTTGATGTTTACGTCGATTTCTGCGATGGGCATCGCTGCCGATGCGGAGTCGGTCGCGGCCACAATACCGGCGGCCGCCGTCATGGCGATGAAGCCTCGGCGCGAGAGGTCGCTCGAAGCTTCCTCATGGCTTTGATTCTGTTTCTTTTTAATTGGCTCGTCCATCTTTCGCTCCTTCAAGCTATGCGCCCGTCTCGATTCGGGGCCGTTGAGAACTTCGGCACGGAATTAAATTCAGTCTGGCCTTCCGGCAATACTGGACAGCCCTGTCCGATGCTATACCAGTCAAAGTTCGTCGACAAGCCGTGGTAAAACGGGGTTATCGAGACTTCACAGACTTGGCCATAGGTGCTGGTACTATTTGACGAATCGGCGCCGACGCCGATAGATTGCGGTCATGGAGGAATGCAACTCCGAGCTGCAAATCTATCTCAATTTGGCAAGTCGCGTGAACGTCTGTGGGCCCAATCAGCTTTGGATCGCGGATATAACCTACGTTCAACTCAAGACGGAGTTCGTTTATTTGGCCGTGGTTCTGGACGCTTTTTCACGAGGAGTGGTGGGGTGGTCAGTTGATCGCTCATTGCAGGCTCGCCTCCCTACCAGGGGCAATGTTCCTCATACAGGGATGAAAAAAGTATCGCGGGTGCAGGTGCGGGAATGAGGAAAAGCCGCGAACAGGAACTGAGAGCGAGGAAAGAGAAGTTCCCCCTTCGCGACTTCTCGCGAAAGGGGAACACGTAACCGAACGAAAGGTCAAAGACAACCTGGCGAAGACGACCTAGTTCATTGTTATTACCCGGATTGTTACCACCCCAACTGGTGCCCACTGTGGCAGGTGCCGACGCCCTTGTCGTGGTAGGGAGTCGCACCGGGCACCATTGGCATTGCCGACTCGAAATCCCACCGGTAGCCGTGTTCATCGAGCGTCAGGGCCATCACGCCCCAGTAGTTCCCGGTTGCCGACTCGATATTCGCTGCGTTGAATATTGCGCCGGCATCGGAGCCTGCGGCGGTGCTTGCGACAACCGTATCGAGTGTCTCGCCGCCGGTGCCCACGATGAATTCCCGTATGCCCTTGTGTGGATCGTAATTCCCGGAAGGGTCAAGCGGGCGGTAGCGGGCATAGAGGTGGTCGTGTCCGTTCAGCACCAGGTCGGCGTTGTACTCATAGAGCAGTTGCCAAAAGGCCAGAGCGGTCGTGCCCTCAGGGGTGAGGCTGTCGGCAGCGCTGTACGAGGGCTGGTGCCAGTAGGCGAGTGTGCACGGGGCGTGGTTCTCCTCGAGATCCTTTTTCAGCCATACGAGTTCGGCAGCAAACCAGGGGCCGGTGTCGCTACAGCCGCCCGGCTGTGTCGAGCACTCTATATTGAGCGAAATAAGGTGCCACGCGCCCAGATTGTAGGAGTACCACCCATCCCCGACTCCGGTTCCGTTGAGGCCTCCGTTCACCCCCAACTCGAAGTGCCCCGCCTGTCCATCCGGCCGCGGCACGGGTTGGGCAATGGGAGTGGTAAGGCCCGGATAGTTGCATGCCGCCGCCAAAGCTGGTGGGCACGGGTCCGAGATCGTAGTCGTCGGAATAGTACCATCGGCCTTGAGTTGGAAGCCGTTGTAGTAGGAGAAGTAGCCGTAGCCGGCAACGCCGGTCTCGCTATGCTCGTCATAAAACTCGTGGTTGCCGGGCGCGGGCCGATGTAGAAATTTAAAAGCGCCATACGTCAAATCGAACGATTTCTCAAAGTCCTGGTATTGGCCTACCTGGTATTGCAGATCTCCGACGAGCGCGACGGCGTCAGGCTTCATAGTCTCGATCTGATTCGCGGTGGCCTCCTGAGATTGCCACAGAGAGGTGCTGGTGTAGGGGGCCTTGGGGGTGTCGCAGGTTTCATGCGCAGCCTCGCCGCCACCTGACACATAGTCTTGATCTGGCTGGCAGGCGACGTCGCCAACCACCGCCAGCACGGGCGAGCGCCCCGTCGTCGCGTAAGGCCACGTATTGTCGTTCGGGGACGGATTGCCCCACGGCCACTGATTGCTGTTGGAGTTTTGACCCTGTGAGTTTTGATTCTGTGCTATTGCCCCACCTGCAAATACCAGCACCGAGGCGGCTGCTCCCATGAGCACTGCCGCTCGGAACCTTCCCCGGCTCGTCTTCATGCAGTTCCTCCCGTTCGAGTTTGTGGCTGGATTTTTGCCAAAGCGGTGCTTTTTATCCTTTTCATATTTCGTGTGTATGTCGAATGTGTGAAAAAGCCGTAACATGAATTATTTGGGAGATCGTTTAACCCATCAGCAAAACGGAATGTTTGTGACGCCACGAGGACTAAAAAGGCTTGCTGCATGCAAATCCCTGGTAAATTCGTAACGACCGGGTTGAAGCTATGCCGCTGCACGGATGCACAACCGTAGGCTTCGCAGAATCGCCATCGGTCCGGTTTGCTCCGCGATGCGGTGCTCAGGCGTAGCGAAACAGTGCCTTGAAACCAAAGTCCATGTGCTGCTGGATATGGCAGTGAAACAGCGTGAGGCCCGGCTGGTCGGCGACCAGATCCACGGTGGCGCGTCCAAATGCGGGAACGATCACCGTATCCTTCATGATGCCGGCAGTCGGCTTGCCGTTGAGCTCGACGATCTCGAACAGATGCCGGTGGATGTGCACCGGGTGGCTATCGTCACTGCGATTGTGAAACACCAGCCGGTAGCGGCCTCCCTGCCGGAACACGAATTCCCGTTCATGCGGATATTCCTTGCCGTTGACGAGCCAGTGATTGATCCCGTGGGGCCCACCCGGCACTTTTTCGAAGACCATGTCGATCGTCTGGTCTGGCGGGGGATGCGGAGCGGGCTTGCCAAAGATGGTGTAGTCCCAACGCCGCTTCGCAGGCGGAAGCCATTGCGGGCGCGGCTGTGCCTGATTGGCGTACTCCACGACGATGCCCATGCCAGATTGCCGGGCGGCATCTCGCAGCTCACCTAAAATCCAAACGCCCGGCAGGTTCATCTCCACGATCGCATCCACGCGCTCACCTGGGGCGATCTCAATCACATCGACCGATTGAGGCGTGGGCACGGGATTGCCATCGAGAGCGATCACCTGAAAATGGTGACCGAAAAGACCTATTCGATGAATTTGCGAAGCGCTGGCATTGAGCAGGTGCATCAGGACGCGCTCACCTGGCCGCACGCGGAGGGGATCCCCCGCGCCTAGGATTTTGTCGTTAATCGAGTAAAGAGGAGCGCCGACTTCGAGCCCGTTGGGACGCGGGTCTGGCTTGGCTGGTTTTTCGGGCATTGAATCGTTGGGATCCAGCTGCTCCTCGTCCTGATCCATGGTGGTCAGATAAGGCTCCCATTCACGCAGCGCCAGAAAGACCTCTTGGTCGTAGAGCCCAGGATCATTCCCGGAATCGATCATGAGAAAACCGAACTGGCCGGTGTAGGAGCCCCGATGCAGATCCAGCATGGCCATTGTGTGCGAGTGGTACCATCGCGAACCCGCCGGCTTGGCCACGAATTGATAGCGCCGGCGGCCGTGCGGAGGTACCGGGGGTGTACCTTCTTCCTCGGCTCCGTCCACTTCCGAGGGAACAAACAAACCGTGCCAATGCACGTATTCCGGAACGTCCGTGTCGTTCACAACCTCAACAGCGACGGGCTGCCCCTCCCGCACCCGCAGCAAGGGACCGGGGACCTGGTTGCTGTAGCCGATCGTGCTGAGCACAACCTGAGGTGCCAGCTCGACCGTCATCGGTGCGATCCGCAAGTTGAAATCCGCAGCGCGCCCGGTGGCCTTCGGTTCCAAAGTCGCCATCATCGGATGTGGCGGCCCCGGAACCTGCCGGAGCCCTACTGGCTGTGCGAACGCGGGCCGCAGCTTGCCTGCCCCCGTCGCGATCACGGTGGCCCATCCAAGCCGCATGAAATCCCTTCGGTTCATGCGATTTTCGTCCCGGCCGCGAATGCTGGTGTCGAGACGACCGCCTCAATGAGCGATGCCGCTATAGAAAACCCTCCCGATCGTTTTCATGCCGTTCCTTCCCATCGCATTTCTGCCCTTCGGATTTGGGATTGAACGGTTGGACAAAACGATAATTTTAAATCCTTCAATGTGTCGCTTTTGTTTCTGAACCGTGACAATTGTGTGACGAGGCAGCCGAAAAGCAAAACGCAGCGAGAGGCACGGGTGACCTCATACCTCGTGCAGCTATTTTGAGACAGTTTTTGGTGGCCGCACTCCCGGAACACCTACCTGGCGGGCATGTACCGCTAAACGAAAGAATTCACGAAAAAGCTGATCTTTTACTATTCCAGAACCCTATGTAATTGTGGTCTCGGGGGTTACTTCGAGCGAGAAGCGGATTCCCCGAAATTGTTGAAAACAGTGAAAACTTAACGGAAGGAATGGAGTGATTAGACGGCGCGGTCGAGCTTGCAAAGCAGGTGCTCTCCCAGCTGAGCTACACGCCCACAGGTGGGGCTTTTTTTTGATTCTAAGGCATACGCAGCCACTCGAAAATCCGAAACCCCGGTTTTTACCCGTTAGTGTATCAAACCCTTGTCGCCAGAACCTTGCTGTGACGACGATGCTGTAACCCGTGCGCCTCTTGCCATTTCAGGATTTTTCCCAAGGATTCAAAACCAATATTCCATCGCCCGCGACGTCTCTCGTGTTGCGGGTTACGAAAGTCAGGTCGTGCTCTAGGGCCGTCGCTGCAAGCAACCCATCAATCACCGGGAGGTGAATATTCTTCGAGCGCGCCTGTGCGGCAACGTTACCCCAACGTTCCGCTACGTCCGCGTCAATCGGTAAAATTCGCCCTGCAAATCGACTTCGGAGGCCCTTGTTGAGCCAAGTTTCTAACTCGGCTCGGCGTCTTGCTTGAGGCAAACTTGCAATTCCTTTTCGAATTTCGCCCAAGGTCAACACGCTCAAATGGAGCAGGGTCTCATCCGTACTTTCTACCCACTGACTGACATTTGGCTCCGGATGTCTGGTGACCAACTCTGAAATTACGTTGGTGTCGAGCAAGAAGCCTTTCATAGCTTGATGTCCCGCCCCGTATCTTGGCTGCGTTCCAGATTCAATTGAAGGCCTACGAGAGGGCTTTCAGCGAAGAAGCGTACGAGACTTTTCGGTTCCCTCGCGCGATCCACTAGTTGATCGAACTCTTCCACAGGCAAAATTACCACACCTTCCTTTCCTTGTCGGGTCACCAGTTGTGGGCCTTCCTCTCGCGCACGCCGGAACACCTCGCTGAATCGAGCTTTTGCAGTTTGCAACTGCCACGGTCGCAACACGGTTTCCTTCTTGGGGGTATTCTTCCTACTCGATCTCATTGTTCGGCACTCCTCGATACTGACTAGTCTGACTAGTTTCTAGTCTAAAGGAATCCTTCCAAGAGCGCAACCAATTCTAGTTCGACTACTGCGCAACCCTACCGCGGTGACAAAGGGGGCAGACCATACTGCCACCCCGATCTAGTGTTCTGGGTCCTCTCGATCGACGTCGATCGCGAGAGTCGGACTTGATACGCAATATTGCTGGCAACCTCATATCTTGCAGGGGAAGCCGCAAATGCTGCCATTGAGAACAACAGGCGCCAACGAGCACTGGAAGATGCCCGTATTGAACGAGCGCTCTCCGGAGTTGATCAGGCAAACGCCGAAATCGCAGCGGCTGAAGCCGGCAAAGAGGCAGTCAATGCAGATGTGGTGCGTACCGCCGCAGAGCGCAAGCGACAAGAAGCGCTCCTGCAAACAGGTTCGACCACGCAGCAAAAGTTAGAGCAAGCGGTTGCTGACGAGCAACGATTCAGTTCTCAATTGGCGAGCCGTGAGGCTGATCTTGCACAAGCGAAAACGCTATTACGGAGCAACGAACTCGCGGTTGAGGCGGAGCGGCGAAGCAAGCAGGTACTGGAATCCCAGGAGGCACAACTGATTGCTGACTTGCATGCCAAAGAAGCCGCGCTCGTGATTTCAAAAGTGAATCTGGGCTACACGCAGATCGAGGCACCTGAGGACGGTACTGTCGGCGAACGACAGGTTCGGCCCGGTCAGTTGGTATCGCCGGGAACACAAATAATCTCGTTTGTTAGCCGTATCAAATGGGTATTGGCAAATTATCGAGAAACGCAGCTCACCAACATGAAGGTTGGAGCTCCTACGGAGATTCGCATTGACGAGTACCCAGGCAAAATCTTCCAGGGCCGGGTGATTGAGATTGCGCCTGCCAGTGGCTCCCAGTTCGCACTCTTGCCGCCAGATAATGCGACCGGCAATTTCACAAAGGTCGTTCAGAGAATTCCGGTGAAGATCACATTCGATGATGTGAACGCCGCGGCTATGTTGCGACCGGGATTATCCGTGATCGCCACAGTCCGAACAGAACACTGATGGGAAGGCACATGGTCGCCTCTGCCGCAGCACTACCGCAACCCACACCAGCACAACTCGCGCGCGGAATTGCGGGCGCCGTACCAGGTGAGCTTTCCAAGAGCCCATTGCTCGGAATCCTCGGCGTAATCCTCGGCGCGGGAGTCGTCACTCTCACAAGCCGGATGATCTCGCTCGGTCTTCCCGACTTCAAGGGCCACCTCGGATTTGGGTACGATGAGAGCGCTTGGATTGGTACCGCTTTCGACGTCGGCCTAATGTTCATCGGGCCATTCACTGTGTATCTCGGCGGCCTAATTGCGCCACGTCGGATTCTGTTGACGTCCGCAGCGTTGTTTATGCTGACCTCAATTTTTTTGCCTCTCATTCATAATTACGCCCTGGTCATTGTGGCTGTGTGCTTGGCTGGTTTGACTTCCGGCACCTTCTATCCCCTTACGCTCACCTTTGCGCTCCGCAATATCCCTCTTCGCTACCTCCCTTGCACGATTGCTCTGTACACATCGTTCGTTGATGGCGCTGTGAATATCGCCCCGTCCCTTTACGGCTGGTACAGAGATCATCTGTCCTGGCACTGGATGTTTTGGAATTCGGCAGTGATCACGCCGTTGATGATGCTATGTATCTACTTCGGTATACCGAAGTCTCCTGCCGCAAAGGAGCACGGCGAGGTGCCGAGCTTTGCCGGATTTCTATACGCGAGCGCTGGTCTTGCATTGATTTTGGCTGCGTGCGAACAGGGTGAAAGGCTCGACTGGTGGCGCTCAGGCGTATTCACCGCGCTTTTCGCGAGCGGATCGTTTCTTCTATTGTGCGCCCTCATTTGTCGCCTGCGAGGCGCCAACCCTCTTGTTGATATACCGTATCTCCGGCGTCGGGACACGATTCTGCTGGGCACGGAGCTGTTCTTTTTTCGCTTTTTTCTGGTGACAACCATCATCCTGATCCCCCAATCACTGGCCATCCACGGATTCGAGCCAGACCAGATAGGGCCAGCGGTAATTTGGACCGCCGCTTCTTTCGTTCCACTTGCTCTTGTGGCTGGCTTCCTGCTGGTTTCGAACGTCGATCCACGCTCGCTCCTCGCCACAGGTTTTGCGGGTATGGCGTTTGCCTCTTTGCTGGATGCCCGGCTCACTAGCGCATGGGCGGCACCAGACTTCTTCCGCACTGAATTCCTCATGGGCTTCGGTCAATGCTTCGCCTTCATCGGCTTGGTCTCCGCGATCATTTTGCAGGGGCTTTTCTCGGGTGGGCTATCAAAGCCCCAGAGAATCCTGACGTTTTCTGCTTTTTTTCATACCGTCAGGATTTTTGGAGGAACTATCGGGGCCATCCTCATGGGCCGGTTCATCGCCGAGCGGGAGAAATTTCACTCCAACCTTCTGGGGCTTCACCTACAGCAGGGAAATTGGATCACCGACGGAAGCATCCGGCAATTGACGGCGGGACTATTTGCCAAGTCTTCGGGCCTAGCTCAAGCGACTGGGCGCGCTGCCGATGTCGTGGGGGCTCGACTTCGACTTCAAGCATACACATTGACTTTAATCGACGGATTTTATTTGGTCGCATGGGCATCTTTGATTGCCTTGGTTTTGGTCGCGCTCTTGCGAGAGTCTCCGCTGAAGTATGGTGAACTTAGCGCTATGCAACAGCGCCCCGCTGCGACGAAGGGAGTGAAGTGATGAGTTTCCGCAGCAGGGCTCTGAACGTCGCACTGTTAGTATCTAGCTTCGCTGTTTCCGCTGGTGCGCAAAGCACCGCACCGGCACCGCGACATATCACTATTCCCGAGGCGGTGCAATTGGCGCTGAAACAGAATCATGTGGTGCGCATCGCCGGTCTCAAAGTTGCTGAAAGGCAGGACGCGAAAGACATCGCAAGAAGCGCCTACTTGCCATCTATCCGCAATGAAAGCCGGATCCTAAGAGCTACTGACACACAGTTCATCGAAATCGCCCGCGGGAGCCTTGGAACCATTGGGGGCACGCCGGTCCCGGAGACTTCGGATGTGATCAGCCAAGGCGGTCGGACATTCGTCACAAGCGGAACCGGCCTTGTTCAGCCGCTATCCCAGCTGTTCACCAGAATTAAACCGGAGAACGAGGCCGCGCAGGCCGATCTCAACGCTTCACGCGCAGACGCTCAGGAAACACAAAATGAAGTCGCATTGAAAGTGCACCAGATTTACTACCAGCTATTGATTGCTCAACTACGGGGCAGCGCAGCCGCAGCCAAAATCCGGGCCGATCAGGACCTCGAGAGCGAGCGTATTCAGCAGGTGAAATACGGCAGTTCGCTCGATCAACAATTGATCGAGAGTCGGGCCCAACTACTCCAAGCCAAGCAAGACTTGCTGACCACGGAGTTGCAGACTTCCGACCTGACCATGCAACTCGATGACGTGATGGGCTTGGCCGTTACGACTCAGCTCACGCTCGATTCGGACGTCCCAGCGACCCCGGAAACGTGTCACCGAGAAGAATGCGTTCAAATCGCGCGGGCATCTCACCCCGAAGTCGTCGCGGCGCGTGCGGAACGGGCAAGAGCTTCCGCTGGTGTACGGCTGGCCAAAGCAGACTACTTGCCTGACGTCTCGGCATTTGCACGATACAGCTATCAAAGCAACGTTCCATT
>CAVQZU010000150.1:0-5478 GCA_963718485.1 uncultured Acidobacteriota bacterium | reverse complement strand
GGCCGTTCTTCTCCTTAACGCGATGGCTCCGGCGCGAATACATGCGCTATTCACAACCGCGCCCTAGCAGCACCGATATCAGTTAAAGCTTCCGCGCCAGGCGACTCCGCCCCCGTTTTGCGGATTAAGGACAGGCGCGCTCCCCTGAGTAAGACTTACGCGTCGTCTCTGATACTGACCGATTCGGGCTAATGACATCATCCGCCCAACAATTGGCGCTTGAGGCCCCCGCTGACTGGCGCCGGACCTAACCACACGGAAAGCAGGGCATCCGCGAAGTCCTTACCCCGAATTGTCATCTCCTGGCCTTGGCCGCGCAGTATCGTGCCGGATCCGGGCAAATACGCGAACGTGAGCACATCCCCCTTCTCCAAAGGAGGCAGCGCTTTTTGGAGCAGATCGAGTCGCTCTCTCAGAATTGGCATCGCGCCGCTCGAGTTGCGCATGATCGCCGTCTCCAACGCCTCCACAAACTGCTCGCGGCTAACGTCCCGCAGCATGCTGAGCACAATGTACTTTTCCTGATCGCTTGTAATCGCTGTATCTGCATCCGACGTTGGCTGTTCGAGGTACAGCGCGACGACATAGACCTTGAAGAATGCCTTTTCCTTACGAACACCTGCGCCGTTCAGCGTGAGTTCCTTGTCGGCTACGTCTACGGTCGCGGGCACGCTGACGCCGGACACCTCACGCGGCTCCGCCGGTCCGCTCAGCGCCGCCGCACAGCAAAAAATTGTGATCGCGATGGGCTTCATCTGCTTGCCCCCAATTCTCTAGACTGCAGTGCCGCTTTTATTGTTTCGACAATGCAACGAGTCCAATGGCTGGAAGCGGTAGTGGCCTTATACGTCGGCCAATTCGACTGGCTAAGTCAAGATGTTGACGATTCAAACTGGCCCACTACCCTACCGCGGGTAGTGGTTCAGTTTGAACTTTAGGAGTGTTTCTTCTTTTTCTTCTTAGGCTGACCTGGGGGGAGATAGTTGAGTGTCGCCTTAATCCCATCCATTTGCTCGACGACTTCCTTGCGGCCATCTTTTTGACCTTGGTTGTACACGGCCTGCATAACCTCTGCGAGCCGGACCCCATGATAGAGCGTCATATCGGTCGTGATCTCATCCAACGCGGAGCGCACCTTCGATCCGACATAGAGGGCGATAGGCCCGTCTGTTAGTTCCACGTCAATCTTTTTGAATCCCTTTTTGCCAGCCATAGGGTACAATCGTACCATGCCTTCCCGAGCAAGCAAGCCAAAACTCCCGCGCGATCCTAACCTGCTGGCGCGTTCCGTGATGGAGCATCTTATCGGCGAAACGATGGAAGGCAAGCCACTGCCGAAGGCACCAGAACCGCCGGATACCCGAAATCCCGCCGCCGTGGCGCTGTCGAAGCTGGGCGCATCCAAGGGCGGTCTCGCTCGGGCCGCTTCCTTGTCTGATCGAAAACGGAAGGCTATTGCCAAAAAAGCGGCTGCCGCGCGGTGGAATAAATAGACTACACGTTACACCAGCCAGTTTTCAAAGGTTATCTCCGGCATGCAATTCCTGATTACGTCCATCCGATCTTCGGTCAATAGGACCAGCCCATGCTCCAGGGCTACCGCTGCAATCCAAACATCGTTGATATCGACTCCACGTTCACTTAAATGCTTCTGGGTATCAACTCTGCCGGTCGGAGGCGGGTGGGCCTGCCATATACGCTCCATGATCAATGCGTAACTGTCTCTGATCGTGGTTTCCATACGATGGACGAAATCAAGAGCATTGTCCTCGATAAACTGTCTGCATCGCGCACGCCTGAGCGGATTTGTTGTAACTGTTACGCGAAGACCCCACTCGATTTCACCCAGAGAAACAGGGCACACCCACACGATGTTGTGCGGAGGATTGTTATTGAAGTGACCAAGGAAAGTCGCGTTCTGCTCTTCCCACGCCATTATATGATTTGTGTCCAATAAGTAGCCCGGCAGAAGAATCTCCTACTGAACACTTGTTTTCTTTAGAAATTCCCCGACCGTACTGCGTTCGAAGCTACCCCCTAGGTAGTCCGACAAATGTACAAAAATGTCGAATGTCTCAGGAAAGTAGTTGCTAAAGGAATGCTCAACTTTTCTCTTGCTGCCATTGAAGTAATCAAGGACCGCACGTTCTAATCGAGGAGGCATCCGGTAAGCGCCAATAACAAGGGCGTCAATGCTTTTCAGCAAAAGTTCAGGATCTTCATTCCTGTCCAACATCAACGTGTTGACACATGCTTCATATCGATGCACCAAATCGTGAATTTCCAGTGCCGTAGCTCGCGAAAACTTAGGAACAGGAATCAGCCGGAGGACTTCTGCCGTGACATCCCTATTCCCCTCTCGCGTAGCAACGAAGGCGTTGGCTACTGGCGAGTTTAGTATCGCTGCCAGTAACACCTCATCATAGGCATCGGTCTTCGGCCATATTCCGTAAAATGTTTGATAACAGATTAGTCCCTGGTGGTCGGCAAATGCGGCTAGGCGCCACTTTCCTCGCGATACCCGGGACTTCGGAAGAATAGCTTTCGGTCTTGACCAATCCAGCAGGTAAGCTTTTACGCGCTGTTCTTCTGGGTCGATGTTTAGATATTTCAACTCCGGAATCTGAAACGCGTTGAACTTGGCCTTTGGTGGTACGCCCAACGCATAGTTTTCTTCCAAAGCATTTCGCATGTGCAAGTCGGGATCTATTTTTGAAAGCCACTCAATCCCGCGCCGAATATCTGCTATTTCTTCGAGCCGATGATGTGAAGAGAGAAAGCTCCATACTTGCGGTAGGTCTCCTAGGACTAGGCCTTTACGTGCTGTCTCGGTGGTGAACTGTTCCTGATAACTAGCAGACACGCTATGATCGCGCCTGAACTTGTCCCAGTCTTGCTGGCTATCGTTGACTCTCCGGAATCCAACGCTCGTCATGGAATGAGGTATTGGGTCCTTTGCGATTAGAATGCCGATATCGGTTTCTGCTTCCTCGAAGGACCTTTCAGGAAGAACGGTAAATTCTAACGTAGCGAATCGGTTGGCCAACAATTTCCGAGTGTTCGCATATGCTCTTCCATCGACCGCTATATACGGAAGAACGAAGCCGATAACGCCTGCGGGATGTAGATCAGCCAAGACTCTGCGAAGTAGTTCTGCTGGTTTCCGGATCTCCTTTGCGCCATAGCGCACTCTATCTTCCTCGCTGAACGATTCGAAAGGTGGATTACAGAGAACTACACTGGACTTTTGCAGCAAATCCTTCATAGAGTTAGGAAGGAAAACGTCCTCCTGTCGTATGTCCCAGCCGTTCGGATTTGGGAAATCCGCAAGCGTCAGCGCTAAAGTGCTGATCTCAACTCCAAAAGGGTCGTACTCCATCCCGGCGAGGTGCTTAACGAAGTATTTGTGACGTTCCTGCGGAGAGGCTAAAACTAGATTTGGTCTTAAATGGTTTAGTGCACCGATCAAGAAAGCAGCACTTCCAGAGCACGGCTCGAAAACGATACGATCCTCATCTGCACCAGACGAGAATGGGATTCTCTCAACGATATACTGCACAATTGATCGGGGCGTCCGGTGAATACCGAGTCGTTTTCTAGTATCGTGGTCAACCAGCGTTTTTGACCAAATGTGAGCGAGGACATCAACCGAAAGATTACGAAAATCTAACTCACGCCAAACGCTCGCAGCGGCAGTTTGCCGCGCCTCTCGGTTCAACAATCTCGGAGTATTCGTTTTGTAGTGCTTGGCTACCGCCGCAAGGATATCGTCTGGATCTCCGCCTAGCTCAGCGAATCCGTTGAGATTCTTATCACGGAAGACTTTGGCGGTAAGTATCCAAAATACAAGTTGAAAAAGATCTCTGGGGTCCGGGGATTTTTTGGTGGACTCTGTATAGGCCGCGCGGGTGCGTGACAAAGTTTCACGCAAGAGTGGGTCTAGGGACACCTGAATGCAATCTTCGAGTTCGGGGATCAGGCCGGAGAACAGATTGAATTGCTCGTTCCATTTGAACGTTCCGATGTTCTTTGCGCGAATCAGAGACTCGGCGGTCCACTGTGGAGCGCGGTCCGCAATAACCGATGGAAGTTGACTGGCTGGATAACTGCCAAGTAAAATGTGTTTGTCTACCAGCCGCGAGACCGCCCATTCACGAACTTCATCGCCTTCGATTTCGAGCAAGAGTGGAGCGCCAAAAGCGCGCAGACTATTTACAAGAGGCAGACCCCGCAGTCCATTCGCTTCCGCTACGCCTATGCAAGCTGTCTCGTAAGAAACTGGAGTCTGAGCGAACGCCGCCACACTCAGTTTGCGGATCTGCTGTCCCGCGAACCAGTCAGGGAAGGTGTAATTCCTTTCGAGTCGAGGGCCGCTATACCCCAATTGCTCAAGGCTAGCGATAAGCGTAGCGACAATTGGTTCAGGAGAGCCACTCACAGAGCCCATGCTATCACATAACTTCCTAAAAACAAAAGACTTATTTAGCATTGCGTAAGTTATTGCAGCGTCACCACTTAGCGTCATAAAAAGGCGGCAATAAGGCGAAGGAGCTTAATTTTCAGCTTGACTTTTCTTGCGCGAGCAAGCATAATAATCAGTATGAACAGAATGGACACAGCCCGTCGCGCGCAAGTGATTCGATGCCTCATCGAGGGCAATTCGATCAACTCCACGGTTCGCATGACGGGTGTTGCCAAGAATACGGTCCTAAAACTTCTCGTGGAACTTGGTGAGGCGTGCTCGGCGTATCAGGATAGGAAATTACGGCATCTTCCCTGCCGGCGCATTCAGGTCGATGAGTGCTGGGCCTTTTGCTATGCGAAAGCAAAAAATGTGACCAAGGAAATTGCGGCCAAGAATCCGTTTGCTGGCGACGTGTGGACTTGGGCCGCGATTGATGCGGATACCAAGCTGATCCCCTCTTGGCTCGTTGGGCCCCGCGATGGCGTTAGCGCGCGCATATTCATTAGCGATCTTCGTCATCGAGTTTACGGGCGGTTCCAGATCACTAGCGATGGCTTCCCGGCTTATGCCGCTGCTATCGAACGATCTTTTGAGGGGCACATTGACTACGCGCAAATCATCAAGATTTTCGGTTCACCAGTGGACGGCGAGAAACGGTACTCGCCCGCAGAATGCATCGGCTGTGAACGCAAGGTCGTGACTGGGTATCCCGATCCCAAGCACATCAGCACGTCCTACATCGAGCGTGCCAATTTAACGCTACGGATGGGGATACGCCGCTTCACCCGCTTGACCAATGCTTTCTCCAAGAAGATTGAGAACCACACTGCCGCTCTCGCCATTTACATGATGTACTACAACTTCGGGCGGAAGCATACGACGCTCAGGACAACCCCTGCCGTTGCTGCTGGCGTCACGGATCACATCTGGAGCATCGAGGAAATTGTCGGCCTATTGGAAGCTACGGAACCGAAGGCAACCCGCCCAGCGCGGGCGGCAAGTTCAAACTGAAC
>CAVQZU010000149.1:0-5750 GCA_963718485.1 uncultured Acidobacteriota bacterium | reverse complement strand
TTTAGCCAAACCTTCGTTTTTCCTTACTCGCAATGAGTGCGATCTCGCGTCAGAACGTCCCGCAGACTGGCGGATTTACCGCGTCCACCTATTCGCCAAAAGCCCCCGCATTTTTACTATCACGCCGCCATTGGAGAACACGGTGAGGCTGACGCCAGAGACGTGGCGAGCATTCTTTTGACGGGCTGATCCGCAGAAATGGCTCAGGCCCGCCCAAAAAATATTTCGCTGTGCAGAAAGCGCTGCAAAGCCCTTAGTGGCCTTTGATTTGCATGGTATTGCCCTACCTGATCTTATTGTCTGTAATTGGCTCCACTAAATAATTAGCTCGACAACTGTGAGCCAATTATGTAAGTATATCTTCCTCAGCAGTTAATCTGGCCGATAGGTAGGAGAAAACGATGGAATCGACACTAACAGATCCTGAGGAAACCGAGTTTCCCCTTGATGTACTTAACCCAGGTAGTGACCAGGAGAAGAAGATGCCCCGCGGAAGACGACCCAAAGCGACACCACCCCGAAAAAGTTTGAGCGCCAGGAAGCTCTAAAGAACCGCATTGTCGCGTTGTCGGAGGAACTTGCCGCAAACGGCTTCAATGATCTGCTGACTCCATTGGTGCCAATCAAGCCCGTCGCTCCGGAAGTCGTGGACGAGAAGACCACGGCGAGAATCGGCCATGCGGAAGAGACCCTGGCGGTGTACCTGCAGCGGACTTCCATCAAAGACAATCTTTCTCAGCGCCCGCCCTTTGACCACATCGCCGACCCGATCTACCGGCGGCTGATGCGCGATTTTATTCAGGGAGCGCAAATGCCCGAAGTCAAAATCGCCGCCTTGCGCGATTTAAGCGGCCGTATTAAGTCCCTCGACGAGAACGGCATTAACTACAGCATCATCGATGGCCTCCAGCGTTCCTGGTGTTATTCAACGACCGTGCTGCTTGCCCTGCACCGGGAAAAACTTGTCACAGACCGCTGCATCACGGTGGAAGCCTGGGACTACTTCCGCCCGTTCATCGAAAAGTTGGGCGATCCACAAACCGCCGCCCAGGACCCTTCTCGCCAGAACCATCCGTTACGAGATTTACTACAACATCGACCTCGAAGGCCTGCTGCATTACATGGTGACCTTCAACACCGCACAGCGCCGTATGAGCCTCCAGGTCCAGCTCGAAATCATGCGCAAGCCCCTGATCGATGAAATTGAGGCCGCTGCCAATATTAAGGTCTTCCGGGATACCCTCGATGTGGAAGCGACCGGTAAAACGCAAAAGCCCAGAGACCAATTCGCCGCCTCCGATATCGCTGTCGCGGCCGAGGCCTTCATCACTAACAACGCGCAGACTTCCCAGAAGGAAATCGCAGAAGACTTACTGGAGAAGGACAGCGGCTACACCGCCGCCGGCGTTGACGTCGGAGACATCGCCGACGTGGTCTACATGCTCAAACGCGTAGCCCAAGACATCCATCCCTTGATGCTTCTGATCTACCAAAATGAGCCAGGCAAGAAATTTTATTTTTCCGGGGCGGCACCTTCCTCACCGGATTTACCGCAGCCTGCGGCTACATCCGCAACCGTAACAACATGAAAATGCTGGAGGGGGCTTTGGAAAAACTGATCTTGCTTCTTAAAGTGCCAAGTGAGGACCCGCTCGGCCTTGCAGAGTACCAGGAACTTATCAAGGACATTAAGTCTTCGCGCGGAAAGATGATGCGCCGGCTGGTCTATGACACCTTCCTGCGCTTTTTCCTGGGGACCACTACCCGGCTGGAGTGGATGGACGCATATAGGTCTCTGAGTCTGACGTAGTGAGCGATCAAACCACAAATTCGAGGGCAACTTCTGCGAGGAGTAATTGAAATGATTTCTATCGGGGGTGTATGAGCGCTGAAGCCATTTCGGAGGCAATTTTTATCCGCGAATATACGCGCGAGCTGCACAACAAGAACGCGGCCGTCTTCGCCGGCGCTGGTCTGTCGATGGACTCCGGCTATGTGGACTGGAAAGGGCTGCTTCGCAACATAATCCAGGACCTTGGTCTCGATCCGGACAAAGAGCACGACCTTGTGACTCTTGCGCAGTACCACTGCAACCAGGCCGGCGGCAGCAAGACGAGCCTTACCCAGGCAATTTTTGACCACTTCAAACCCACAAAAACGCCCACCCCGAATCATCGTCTGCTGGCGAGTCTGCCGATCTACACCTACTGGACCACTAACTACGACAAACTGATCGAGAAGGTGCTCGAAGAAGCCAAGAAAGTTCCAGACGTGAAATATACGCTCAAGCACTTTTCGGTTACCCGCCTGGACCGTGATGTTTCGGTGTACAAGATGCATGGAGATGTTGATCACCCTGCGGATGCCATCATCTCAAAGGACGACTACGAAGCATACCCGCTCAAGATGAGTGCCTTTGTCTCGGCTTTGCGTGGGGATTTGGTGGAGAAAACTTTTCTCTTCCTTGGATTCAGCTTCACCGATCCGAACATCGACTACATTCTTAGCCGCGTCCGCGTGCAGTACGAGCAACACCAGCGCCACCACTATTGCATTCAAAAGCGGGTTTCCAAAGACGCTGCTGAATCAGACACTGATTTCAAATACCGGCAGCTCAAGCAGCATTATTTTATCCGGGACCTGAAGCGCTTCAGCGTTCTGACCGTACTCGTGGACGACTACACCCAGATCACCGGACTTCTTGAAAAACTTGCGGCCAGCTACAAGCGTGCCTCGATCTTTATCTCCGGGGCCGCTCACGACTACGGCAAGTGGACCCAGGCAGAAGCCGAGGCGTTCTTGCATAAGCTCAGCTATCAGACTGCCGCGAAAAAGAACCGGATTATTACGGGATTCGGCCTTGGAGTTGGAAGCGCCGTCATCAATGGGGCACTGGCGTACCTGAATGAGGCCGGAAAAACGATATCCGACGAAGAGATCATGATGCGCCCATTCCCGCAAGTAGCAACCGGTGCCACGAGCCTGCCTGCTCAATGGACAGCATACCGGAAAGACATGATCGATTACGCCGGTATTGCCTTGTTTGTCTTCGGCAACAAGCGCGATGCAAAAGGTGACGTCGTGCTCTCGAACGGGATCCGTGAGGAATTTGATTTTTGCGTCAAAGCCGGAGTTCGCCCGTTGCCGGTCGGTGCGACCGGGTTCATGGCGGCAGAGCTCTGGAAGGAAGTCTCCGGCAACATGGCGAAGTACTTCCCCGACGCAAACGCCACTTTTCAGAAAAATTTCGAGAAGCTCGGTGATGCATCAACGAGCCCGGACGATCTTCTCCCTATCATCCAAAGACTGGTTGAGCACCTTCAGAGAGGCTGACGATGGCAAGACGTGTTTATTTTGCGTTTGACTATCAGGACGTTAAAGACTTCCGCGCGAACGTCGTACGAAACCACAACTTCATTGGCGGCATCGAGGCTGCCGGGTACTACGACCATTCCATTTGGGAAGAAGCGGAGAATACGAATCCGCTGGCACTGAAACGGCTCATAAACGCGGAACTGGAAAATTCCTCTGTAACCGCAGTCCTAGTCGGTTCAGGCACCTGGGCGCGGCGGTGGGTGCGGTACGAGATCATGAAGAGTGTTGAGCGCGGCAATAAAGTCATCGGCATTCACATCAACAGCATTACCGGCAAAGATCAACAGACAAAACTTTTCGGTAACAATCCATTCGATAACCTTGGCGTTGAAGTTAGCGCTGACGGCACGAGAGCCAAGCCAACCGAATGGAATGACGGAAAGTGGTGTTATTACTCCGATCTCGACTCCTTTTCAATTCTGCAACAGCCGGAGGCGAACCGGGGAAAACATCTCCAGCTTTCCCACTGGTTGTCCGTTTACGACTGGTTCGGGGATCGTGGTTATGAGAATTTCAGCTCATGGGTTTCGTAGATTTCAAAACTGTTAAGGAGCTAACGCGATGGCAAGAAGAGCATTTTTTAGTTTTCACTACGAACGTGATTGCTGGCGTGCCGGACAGGTTCGGAACAGCTGGGTAACAAAAGACCGCGAGAGCGCCGGCTTCTGGGACGCGGCAGCCTGGGAAGAGGTAAAGAAAAAGACTGATGCTGAAATTGAAAAGTGGATTGGCGAGCAGCTCGTGGGCACGTCTGTCACGGTTGTCCTTATTGGCGCCGAAACCTCAACGCGCCAGTATGTCGGCTACGAGATCAAGCAGAGCCATAACAGGGGAAACGGCATGCTTGGCATATACATCCACAACATGAAAGACGTAAACAGCAAGACGGATACCAAGGGCACAAACCCTCTGAGCAGTTGGCATGTCGAACGGGATGGAAAGAAGGTTCTCCTTTCAGATATCTATCCTACCTACGATTGGGTAAACGACGAAGGTTACAAGAATCTGGGCACCTGGATCGAAGCTGCTGCAAAGAAGGCCGGACAATAGACTCAGGAAGGAAAGTTGAAGTATGTCTTATCTTCGAATCTCAGAGGCAAGGGCAGCGGGCCAGGCGGCGCGCTCCTACGTCAGCAAGAGTGCGTCTCAGATTCTCACCGAGGATGCCCGGTCCTTTTCGCCTGCCCGAAGTTACGACGTTTTCCTATCCCACGCATACGAGGACGGTGAACTCATACTCGGCGTTAAAAAGATCATCGAGGGCCTTGGCCTCTCTGTATATGTGGACTGGATCGATGACGCAGGGCTGGATCGAGGCAAGGTAACTTCTAGAACGGCGCAGCTGCTGCGCGAGCAATGCGCACATCCTCCTGTCTTGTTTATGTTCATTCCTCAAACGCAACACAGTCGGTGTGGATGCCCTGGGAGCTAGGCTATTTTGACGGATTTAAGCCGAGCTACGTATGGATTCTTCCGCTTGTGTCCGCGTACGACTCGGAATTTAATGGACAGGAGTACCTGGGACTTTATCCCCCGCTCGAAAAACTGACAGATCTCGCAGGCCGCCTAACCCTTGCGTTCTTGAATGTCGGCGATCAGCATGCGGATATACCTTTGGCGAAGGCGGCTCGGGGCACCGGCGTACATTTTGCAAGTAAGTAGCCTGGATCTGCTTGCGAAGCAGTGATATGGGCGCCTCAGCTTATGTGAAATGGAGTAGAAAGCGTCTAGAACAGCTGATTAAGGGGGAAGACCGTGGCAACTATCGACTCTTATGCACAGCCGCCCAGACTATACCGATACCGGGCTCTGAAGGATTTTGAGCGTGAAATAGACGCGATTGAAAACAGCTATGTTTATTGCTCGGCTTTCACGGATCTGAATGACCCGATGGAAGGCCTGTTTAGCTCCAGCCGACGTTTTAGAGAAAAAGAAAACTACCGCTCGATCCGCCGATCAATCGTGGACAATAAGTCCCGGATTGGGATGTGTTCTTTTAGCGAAGTGCGTAACCATGAGTTGATGTGGGCGCACTATGCCGACCAGTTCAGCGGAGTCTGCGTTCCTCCTACAGTTTCTCTAAATTGCAGCGCCATCTTCCAGCCAATGTGAGCTTTGTCCGCATGTTTTATGACGAGACCGAACCAACCCTTCACAGCACTCGCGCAGCGCACAACGATCTCGCGAAAATGGTGCTGTCCTACAAGAATCACAGATGGCTCTACGAACGCGAATGGCGCATGTTCGCTCCGGAACAAGGTAACCTGCACGACGGCGACACGGCGTGCATGACAACTGTATATCTTGGTTCCCGGATTTCCGAGACCATCGAAAAGCGATAACGGATAGGCTGAAGGAATCAGGAATTAGGACGG
>CAVQZU010000148.1:0-67598 GCA_963718485.1 uncultured Acidobacteriota bacterium | reverse complement strand
TGAGCGCCTGTCCTATACCGCGATTGGCCCCGGTTACCAAAACTGCTTTATCTTTGATTGTCATCGTTAGCCTCTCGGGTGGCCAAGCTTAATCGCTAGCCGCCTCTATAAAGGTGACGGGTGAAGAGGGTCCATTTCGACAATGCAAGTAGGAAGAAGAAGTGCTTCAATACTGATCGCGCCGGCGTAGCCACTCGATCGGGAATTCGAAAGCTTCCTCGTCGCGGCCTTTCGGCACGAGGTCGAGGTATTGGTAGGCGCGGTTCAGCGCCTGCCGGTTCCCAGGTCGTCCGAATACCCGGCCTTCAGGCGAGACCACTGGGCGATGGGACGTCCATCGGTACGGAAATTTTGCTTGCCTTCAAACCGTTGCGGCCAGTCGGTCGGCGAGTCCTCCCACGTCTCCTGCCGCCCGTAGACGGTCAAGTCGAGCAACCGATAGCTGTTATCCATCGCCTCGACGCCGCGGCTCGTCGTCCAGTAAGTCTCAAAGACATGGGATCCCTGTCGCAGGTAGCAAACGATGTGCATCCTGCCCACCCGGCGTCCAACCAAGAGGGTGTCGAGCGAGCCCTGGGCCGAGTACCAAGGCATCCCCCAGCCCATGAAATCGCGGTAGCGGGCGCTCTCTTCGTACGGGCCTTGGCAAAACGTGGCGTAGGTGACGTCGCGAGAATGAATATAGGACAGCTCGCGGATCTGCGATGTAACCCAAGTGCATCCCTCGCACTGCTCCGGAGCAGGGTGGCCGGTGTGCCACATGAAGTAGTAGGCGACGAGCATCCGGCGTCCTTCAAAGGCGTCCCATAGTGTCACCGCGCCACGTTCGCCAATGAGCGGTGTGGCACCATCCACCTCGACCATGGGGAGCCGCCGGCGGGCGGCCGCAATGGCGTCGCCTTCTCTTGTGTGAGCCTTCTCTCGAACCCGCAATGCGTCCAGCTCGGCGTGGAAGGTGCTCCGATCGACTAGCTTAGGGGCTCCAAGTTCATCTTTCATGAAGTCTGTCATCGTTCTCTCCGTCAACGCCTGGGGCGCTGTTTTCATTTTCCTGAGGCCGCGCCTCGACCTCACTGTCTCCCCTCATATGCTTCGTCATCGTCTTTCCGTTCTGCGCGGTCGTGAGATCACAGTCCGCCCAGATCTCCTCCTGGTTATGCTCCGCGCAATCTGCGGAAGAACTCGCGCAGCTTCCCGTGTGAGAAAAGAGCCAGCTGCTCGAAGACGGCGAAGTGGTCGCCCTTCCTTTAGCTCGCTTTCGCCTCTGCGTCGCGCTTTCGGAAGGCGGCTTCTCCAGCCTCGGCCACCTCGACCCACTTCGGGTCAGGCGAGGCCTCGGCGTCGTAGTTGTCGTGCCAGTTCCACCACTTGTACGGCCGGGTCTGGGGGTAACCCTCTGGCGAGTCCTCCCAAGTCTCCTGACGACCGAGCGGCGTGATGTCGAGGTAGCTCCAGGTGGTCCCCATCGCCTCGTCGCCGCGGCCGTTGATGAAGTATGTGCGGAACACCCGCTCGTCGTCGCGGAAGAACACGTTGTGGCCGTGCCATTCATCGACGCTGAAGGCCGCGTCGAAGCCGTCGGTGATGGTGTACCAGGGCATCTCCCAACCCATCCGCGCCTTCAGGCGCGCGATGTCCGCCTGCGGCGCGCGTGAGGCGTAGGCGAGGGTGGTGACGCGGGCGTTCAGATGGGCCAGGTGGGCGACCTGATCGGCGCCCAGGGAGCAGCCCCGGCAGGCGTGCTCCGGGCCAGCCGAGCACCCCGGGTTCGAAGAAGGCGCGATAGACAATCAACTGACGGCGGCCCTCGAACAAATCGAGCAGGCTGAACTTGCCGATGCACACGGCCAAAATTGCTCCACTGGATCCCGCTCCGGCGGCCACGACTGCTGCGCTTGCGATGCATGCTGGGCACATATTCGCCTTCCCTAAACTCCAGACCGGGTCTTAGTGAGTCCGCGGCGCTTCCGCTCGCTGGCGACTAGGCTGGTGCAAGTGCGCCCAGTCATTCTTCGCGTTCCCGTATTTGATGGTGACGCCGCCCACTTCCTTCAGCCGATACAAGCCTTTTCCCCATGCCCTTATTCTTTATGGCTGGTCGTAATCAAGGTCCGCAGACTGCCGTTGATATAAGAGCCCCATGCGTTTGAGCAGGCGCCATAACACTCATAGTCAGGAACCAAGCCCACGTGGGTGAAGCGGACCTCTGTTTTGTCGCCCTTTTTAGCGATTTCAAAAGTAATTGTTGTGCCATTCCACTCGCTTTTGTCCTTAACAAAATTAAGCTGGCTGTCTAAAACAAGCCAAACGACTTTCTTGCCAGGAATTAATTCTGTTATCTTCTGTCTGGAATAATGGTGGGGTTTGTAACGATACGTAAACTCATCACCGAGTTTGTCGGTGCTACCTTCAATGCCCGGCTCTCCTGACCACCATCCACGAACATTATTGATGGCAGCAAAGGCTTCTTCCGGAGTTTGGCCTACCGAAAACGCACTGGTGAAATTTTGATTTTCCATGAATCGCTCCTTTTCCCTTCTTGCTTGCTCATCGCGACTGGTGTGCTTCTAGAAGGCGCACGTCAGCACTGACGTGCCTACGGTATCGCTTCGCCCAGCGGCACATACCCCCAAGTGGAGCGATGAGTGTCCTTCCCAGTTGGGTCAAGGAATACTCGACAGCGATGGCCTTCGATCTCGTCACGCGCCTGGTGATTAATCCCGTGGATTCAAGATTGCGGAGAGTTCTAGTGAGCATATGCTGGGAGACGATTCCAATATGGCGACGTAACTGCCCGTGCCGATAGGGCTTCTCTTTTAGCGAAAACAAAACCTTGGGTGTCCACCTGCCGATGAAGATCGGGGGAACCATTTTCGATTCTTGCATCCTCTTCATAGTGTCGTGCCTCCTGCGGGAACTTCTGGGTGAGACAACCTCTCGAATTTTCTTCTCACGCCTTTTTCTCGCGCTCGGCACCGTCCCACTCTGCCAGTCCTTGAGCGCCACGCGCAATTAGGAACCCATGTGTAGCTAGGCCTTACTAGCTTGCGTCGGCTGTTCGATTCGGAAGTCCATGAACGCAACTCCGGGCGGCAAGGCTTGCAGCTGAAGCCGCCTCTATAGGGATGACGGGTGAAGGGAGTCCATTTCGACAGAGCCGGTAGCAATCCGTGTCCTAGGAGCAGGAACTGAGATTAGCTTTAGTTTGATCGGCACTCGCACTGTGCCTTGTACGTCTACCACAAGCTTGCCGCCGATCTTCCGCACCACCATAATGCGTTTCACCGGATTGACGCGCACTGTCATTGCTTTGCCTCGTCCTCGCGAATTGATTCCAGGTGCGCCGTCTCGTTGCGCCCGCGTCCTTGATGCGACTCCGAGAGTCGCTTCTATAAGGTTGACGAATTAAGGGGATCGATTTCGACAGAGCAAAGAAGAAAAAATTAGCCTCCGTCTCTGAAACAGGAACTACCTCACAGCCGGGCCCTGGGCGAGGCCAATCGCCCGGTCAAAAGCGTCAACGGCTTCCAGTGTTTTCCCCAGCCTTTGCAAAGATGAGCGCGGACCTCCCAGTAGGGTTGATAAGCTGAGACATCGTCCGGGTCGATCCCATCCAGTACCGCCAGCCAGCTGCGGTTCCGCTAGCTTCGCCAACCGCCGCTGCGTGTCCGGTCCGCGCGCTGAGCGTCGGGGAAGCGGATCAATTCTTCGTAGAACAGCACGATCGCACTCATTCGGTCCGGCCGGCGCGCCCGCGACTCGGACGCTTCGGCGAGATAGCGTTCCGCCTCTTCGAGCAAGGGCCGAGACCACTGCTGGGCGTCGTTGGCCTGCGCAAGCACTCCATGCAAGTACTCTTTCAGAATGCTCAGACCGCCGCTGAAGCCGAGCGGTCAGAGTCGTTGTGCGATCACCGTGGCACGGGCATGAGGATCCTGCTCAAGGAACTCGGAGATGGTGGGCTGGAAGGATCCACTTTACTCGAGCGCTGACGGGGAGCGGCGGTCTGCGCCGGCGTCACCAGATATTTGACGGTGTGCGAGTAGGTTGATGTAGGAATCGAAGGAGCGAAAAAAAGCGGCCGGAACTGGACCGACTTCTCGCCGATGCGCACACGCCGCGAACAGTAAGCGCCCGATCAATTGCGAAAGCAGAGCCCAATTTTGAGAATTGTGAGGTCCGGTGAGCAAGAGTTTATTCAAAAACTCCGCGAATCATATTTTCGACTGGGTGAACTGGCGCTCGAAGGGTACGGCCGGCTTTGCAACAAAGTAAAGATGGCTGGCTCACGACATTCTCTGCAACATTGGTGTAGTGCCTAGCGGTCAGGAGTTATCGGCATTCACAAATTAGCGTTTTTGATGATCCATCGTGCCAAGATCTTCGGTCAGCCATCGCTTTTTGCAAAAGCCTCTTGTATTACATCTCGTAATACACTAAGCTAACACTCCGGGGGATCGTTATGCCATCTCCAGTGACATTAAGGGTGGATAAGGAAACTAGGCAGCGTATCGCCCGCATTGCCCGTCGCAAGCAAGTGTCCGCTTCAGAGGTGATTCGCCAGGCAATCGAAACATGGATCGAAGAGCAGGAACCAGCCGGATCGCCTTATGAAATGGTTTCGGATTTGATTGGAATTGTCCACGGCGGAAACCGAAAACGCTCGACAGCAGCGGGCCGTCAATTCGCTGCGCTGCTAAAGAGCCGACGGGGTTCCTAATGATCTTGGTGGATGCCGGGCCCCTCGTGGCCCTCGTTGACGCAGATGATCAATACCATGAGCAATGTGTATCGGCTCTGAAGAGTTTGCGAGAGCCTTTGGCAACGGTGTGGCCGCCACTAACCGAAGCGATGTACCTGTTAAACGATCTGCCAGCGGCCCAGGAAGCTTTGTGGGAAATGCTTGTGAGGAAGGCGCTGCAGCTGCTGCCGCTCGGCTTGGTCGATTTGCCTCGCATCCGTGAACTTCGGCGGAAATATGCCGATCGTCCGATGGATCTTGGCGACGCGGCGCTTATCCGGATTGCCGAGCGAGAAGGTATCCGCAAAATATTCACCGTGGACAAGAGGGACTTCGCAGTTTATCGGATTCATGGCCGGATCCGTCCCTCGATCATCCCTTGATTGGCAGAAGAAACCAAGTGATGGCGAGAGAAGGTGTGAATTCATGAGACGAAGCAACTTTGCTTTGCGTAATACCGCCTACCCTATTGGCGGAAGCCCGTAAGGCGGCCGAATCGGAAGGAGTAGCTCATCACCCTCGCTACTGGCAGAAAAGGTTTCCGCTATGCGCACGGAAGAATACTTTGAGCAACGTTGCGCGGCGCGCCGATCCGGCGAAGCTCAGCCGGATTCTAGCTCGCGTGGGTTCGGCAAATCCTCCTATCGAGGGTGATGAACTCCCGTTGGAATTCGCAGGTAGAAAACGTCGGAGATTCCAAGTGCAAAGGGCAAGCACTTGATGGCAAAGCCGTCACCCTGCTTTCTTGCACCTACCTGTGCACGCACTCGGAGGTCGAGAGTATGTGTTGGTGACAGGAGATGCGGTATTCGTCCTGAAAGGGCATGGGAGTGATCTCCACAAATTTGGCGGAGGGCGTGCCACAGTCACGGGACGAGTCGATGGAAACACTGTCCTGGTCGATTCCGTATCGTCGGTAAAGAAACAGGGCTAGTTTCGTAAACATGCAAATTCCTGCAATGAGGTGGGCACGGCCGAAAGGATCGAGCTGACAATGAGCACCGTGCCCCCTCTAACCGAATTTCAGCGCGGTCTCCCGAGCCTGTTCGCACCAGAGGATGAAGCAGAGACTTCGACCGAAGGAATCAGCCATAGACGGCAGTACGAGAAGTTTGAGGTGCGTTTGGACTCCGTTGCGTCACATCGATGGATTGGAGTACACTTCGTGCGGATGATACTGCGACCAAAATTGTTTGCTGTCGCTACTTTGCTGGCCCTACTTGGAATGCCGGGGCTTTCCTGTTTTGTGCCTCAGCAGCTACTCAATGCGGGCGAGAAAGAATGCTGCCGCCGGATGGGTCTTCAATGCGGCTCGAAGGACATGTCATCTCCCCAATCCTGCTGCAAGTCGCCGAGCCAACAAGGCGCCTCGCCCTATATCGGCGGTAGTGAACATTTCCAGATAGCTCCTGCGGCTGCCATAACAGCGTTTTTGCCGGTTAGGCCAGGCATTCTTCCAACGGCGAGCGATTCGACCTTGACCTTGGCGCAGTTCCATTCCCCTCCTTTAAGTCTGTCGGAAACGAACTCCATCCTAAGAATCTAAATTCTGTCTCTCCGTTCGTTCGCGGGCGCATTCGTGTGCCCGCGTCTCCAAAATTTGAAACGGAGGACGGTGATGGAAGGTACCCGCTTTTCTTTGTCCAGGGCTGGAAGCGCGAGGTTGCGGTTCATTGCGTGTGGTCTTCTGACTGTGCTCGCTGGTGGTGTTCCGAAGCTGTATGCCGCGCCTCAGGGAATCATCGAGCACGGGCCAGAGCAATCTGCTCAGGTTCATACTCATGCTGACCACGAAGGTGGGGTTCCTACTCCGCTGGCTTCGCTCATCGAGGAAGCCAAGGAAAACGATCCAGCTATTCTGGCTGCCAAACGTGCCGCCAAGGCGGCGACATTTGTTGCACCGCAGATGTCGACTCTTCCTGACCCCCAATTTACATTGCAGCAGTTCAGCGTGGGCAGCCCGCGTCCCTTTGCCGGCTACACGAATAGCGAATTTGCTTACATTGGAGTCGGCGCTTCTCAGCAATTGCCATATCCCGGAAAACTCAAACTGCGCGGTGAAGTAGCCGATCGTGACGCCGATACCGCAGAAGCGCACACCCAAGTAGTTCTCGAAGACGAGATCGAAATGCTAAAGACAACCTACTTCCATCTGGCCAACCTTGAACAGACGCTAAGCATTCTTCAGCGGAATGCCGCGCTGTTACAACAAGTAGAGCAACAGGTGGAAGCGCACTATTCGACTGGCCAGGGAAATCAGCAGGATGTTCTCAAGGCGCAACTTGAGCGAACAAAGATCCTTCGCGAAATCTCCATGCATCACCAGTTGGTAGGGGAGGCGCAAGCCGACCTCAAGCGCATTCTCCGGCGGCAGCAGGATTCGCCCGACATCATCGCTGAGCCGGTCGCCGCTACCTTTTTGCGCTACACGGCGAGCGAGCTGCTCGATAGCGTCCGCAAACAAAATCCAAACATTCAGGAAAATTCAGCAATGGTCGCAGCGTAATCAAACTGCGGTCGAGCTGGCACAGAAGGAGTTCGGCCCTGACTTTGGGGTCTCCTACATGTATGAGAACACCGATCGTAAGTACCGCGACTACTACGAGCTTTCATTCAGCGTGAATTTTCCACGCCGCAAACCGAGGCAGGCGGCGCTCGCACAGGCTCAGGTGAACCTCGAACGTGCTCAGACGGATCTCGATGCACAACTACAGGCTGCGCTCGCCGAGGTTCAGAAGCAGTACGTCATGGTCAAGGCTTCCGAGGAACAACTGTTGATTTATCGCGACGGCCTGATCCCTCAGGCGGAAGCGACAATCCAGGCGGGCTTGGCTGCCTATCAGTCGAATCGCGAGGATTTCGAGACCCTTTTCTCTTCATTCGTGGATGTCTTGAGTCTCAACCTCGAATATCAGCAAACCATTCTTGACCATGAAACTGCACTTGCACATATCGAGCGACTCACAGGGGTGACGCTCCCATGACGGAGAACAGTACGATAATGCGAAAACCCGAAGAGACTGGGAGCCAAGGCCCCGCAGCGGAAAAGTATCGCCGTGCTTTCCTGCTTACGCTGAGCGCATTCATCGCGGTTGCGGGTGTCGCCGGTTGGCTTTGGTGGCATTCGCCATTCAATCCGCTGAAGCGCGGCGAGAAGCCGGCCGTGGCAGCGCGCCAAGGAAGCGAGACGCCGCAGCCAACAACGGACCGGGCAACGAACGCTGCTGACGCTCCTGCGTCGCAGTCCGACTCACCCCTTGCTCCGATCCAACTGTCTCCGCAGCGCATGCAAAGCATTGGTGTGAAGGTTGGAACGGTCGAATCCAAGGTCATCAGCGACGAGATTCGTTCTTACGGAAATGTCCAGGCAAATGAGCGTCGGTTTGCCTATGTACAGACGCGGTTTGCAGGCTGGATTCGGCAGGTGTATGCGGATGCTACCGGTGATTTCATCGAAAAGGGACAACCGTTGTTCACCATCTACAGCCCTGATCTGGTGGCAAGCGAAAGAGAGTACTTATTGGCAAAAAAGAGTGCCGGCGCTCTGCAACAGAGCGCGATCAGCGGCGTCGCCGATGGTGCAGCATCGCTGATCACCGCGTCCAAGGCGCGGCTTCAACAGTTCGACATACCGGAGAGCGAAGTCGCCAAGCTGGACGACACAGGCGAACCGATTGCCGATCTAACATTTACCTCTCCGGTTTCCGGCTACATCACAGAGAAAAACGCGCTGCCAAACCTGTATGTGCAGCCGGACACCAAGCTTTACACCATTGCGGATCTCTCCGAAGTTTGGGTATTTGCGCAAATCTTTCAGAACGACGCGGGGAAAATCAAGCCGGGTGATCCAGCGGAGGTCACCCTCGATGCCTACCCAGCCCAGGTGTTCAGAGGAAAAGTGGACTACCTGTTGCCGCAGTTGGATGCGGTGACGCGGACGCTGCCAGTGCGACTGGTCTTCGCGAACCCAGGCCTGAAACTGCGGCCCGGCATGTATGTAAACGTGAGCCTGAAATTGCCTTTGGGTAGACGGTTGACGGTACCCGAATCTGCGGTCTTCCATTCGGGAACTAAGAATCTGATTTTCACATACGCCGGGGATGGAAACATCGAGCCGCATGAAGTTGAGCTTGGGCCTCACGTCGGCGATGAGTTTGTGGTTTCGACGGGTGTGAAAGCCAACGACCAAATCGTCACATCGGCGAACTTTCTGATCGACTCAGAGGCTCAGTTGGCAGCTGCGGCCGGAGCGTTTATGCCGCCACCACCGGGTGCGGGACAGGCCGCTGCGATGAATGCTCCGCCACAGGCGGCAGCCCATGCCGAACTGACAAGCGATCCGTCGCCTCCACAGAAAGGGAACAACACCTTCCGCGTCAAGCTAACCGATCAGGTAGGGAAACCTATCGAGGGGGCACAGGTCAACGTCACCTTTTTCATGGCAGCGATGCCGGCGATGGGAATGGCCGCGATGAAGACAGTCGTCCAGGCCAGCGATAAGGGCGGCGGGATGTATGAGGGCAACGGGGCTCTGGGGTCAGGGGGCACCTGGCAGGTCACGATCACCGCGCAGCAAAACGGGCACAACCTTGTGAATAAGCAATTCACTGTCAATGCCACGGGAGGGATGTAACCGTGATCTCTTGGGTTATTGAATGGTGTGCTTACAATCGCTTCCTCGTCTTCACGGGTGTCCTGCTCCTGACGGCAGCGGGAATCTGGAGCATGGGACACATTCCGCTCGACGCTCTTCCTGATATTTCCGATGTCGAGGTCATCATTCACACCAACTGGGAAGGTGAGCCGCCCAACATTATCGAAGACCAGGTCACCTATCCCATCGTCACCGCGCTCCTGGCGGCGCCGAACGTAAAAGCGGTCCGCGCGCAGACGATGTTTAACGATAGCTATGTATTCGTCGTGTTCGAAGACGGCACCGACATCTACTGGGCTCGCTCGAGAGTGGTCGAATATCTTCAGACCATTGCGGGTCGATTGCCTGCGGACGTGCATCCGGCGATTGGCCCGGACGCGACGGGTGCAGGCTGGGTGTACGAGTACGCTCTCGTGGACCACAGCCACAAGTACAGCCTCGCGGACCTACGCACGCTCCAGGATTGGCACCTGCGATATCAACTGGAGACGGTTCCAGGCGTTGCCGAGGTCGCCAGCATGGGAGGATTTGTCCGCCAGTATCAGGTCAACCTCGACCCAAACAAGCTGCTGGCATATGGCATTCCGCTATCGACTGTCATCGACCGAGTCAAATCCAGCACGAATGAAGTTGGTGGGCGAGTTCTAGAGTTAAGCGGCACGCGATACATGATCCGCGGCCTGGGCTATCTGAAATCTCTTGGCGACCTAGAGAACGTCCCCGTCATGGCCAAGAATGGCACACCGGTTCTGATTAAGGACTTGGGAACCGTGTCGTTTGGCCCGGACATGCGGGAAGGGGTGGTCGAATGGCAGGGCGAAGGAGAAACCGTAGGTGGAATCGTGGTGATGCGATACGGGCTCAATGCCCTCACTGTGATTGACGGTGTGAAGAAGAAACTGGCGGAGATCAAAGGCTCGCTGCCACCAGGCGTCGAAATCGTGGCCGGCTACGATCGCGCCGGGCTCATCCAGGACTCCATCAAGACGTTACAACGCGATTTGATAGAAGAAGCGATCATCGTCAGCTTGGTGATCATCATTTTTCTGTTTCATTTCCGTTCGGCGCTGATTCCGATCATTGCCCTGCCGATTGCGGTCTCGATGGCGTTCATACCCATGTACTACCTGCATGTGAGCTCGAACATCATGTCGCTCGGCGGCCTGGCGCTCGCGATCGGAGTTCTGGTCGATGCCGCGATTGTCATGGTTGAGAACGGATATCGGCATCTGTCCGAGAGTTATGTATCGAATGAGGCGGAGCGTCGGCACATTCTCATCGGCGCTGCGAAACAGGTCGGCCCGGCGCTGTTCTTCTCCCTGCTGATCATCGTAGTTTCGTTTCTTCCAGTTTTTCTACTGGAGGCACAAGAAGGAAGAATGTTCAAGCCGTTGGCCTGGACGAAGACTCTTGCGGTCGGCTCGTCTTCGCTCCTGGCGGTCACGCTGGTCCCAGTGTTGATGGTCATGTTCATAAAGGGCAGGCTGCGGCCCGAGTCAGAAAATCCCATTTCCCGAGTCACGCAGGCTCTATATCTGCCGGTACTACGGCTCTGTCTGAAATACAGGAAGACGACGCTGCTTCTGAATCTCGCTTTCCTGGCCATTACTTTCCCGTTGATGTTCAAAATGGGCAGCCAATTCATGCCGCCCCTCTATGAAGGTTCTTCCCTGTACATGCCCACATCTCTTCCCGGTATCTCCATTGTCGAAGCCTCGAAGCTACTGCAGGAGCAGGACCGAATTCTCCGTTCGTTCCCGGAAGTGGAGACTGTATTCGGCGCAGTCGGCCGTTCCGACAGTGCTACCGACAATGCTCCACTTGATATGTATGACACCACGGTCATGCTCAAACCGCGCGAGCAATGGCCCGCGGGCATGACCTACGAAAAGCTGATCCAGCAAATGGATGGAAAGCTTCAGTTCCCGGGACTCAGCAACACGTGGACCATGCCCGTCGAGAACCGACTGGATATGGTCCTGACCGGAATTAAAACTCCGGTCGGAATGAAAATCCAAGGCGCGTCACTCGACGGCATCCAAGGGCTCGGGACGCAAATCCAGCAAACCCTGTCCGGCCTGCCCGGGGTGAGATCGATTTTTGCCGAGCGTGTGTCCCAGGGGTTTTACGTGAATGTCGAGGTCAATCGTCCCGAAGCGGCTAAGTATGGGCTAACGATTGCAGATGTACAACAAGCGGTCGCCTCCGGGATCGGCGGCATGAACGTCGCAGAGAACGTTGAAGGCCGCGAACGCTATCCGATCAATGTGCGCTACCAACGCGACTTTCGCGACAACGTGGACGAGCTCCGCCGCGTACTGATTGCGACTCCTTCTGGCGCGCAAATCCCAATTGAACAAATAGCGAACCTTTCCTTCTCGCGTGGTCCTGCCATGATTCGAGACGAAGACGGCCAGCTCACAGGTTATGTCTATATCGACTTGAACACGAGCGACTATGGGGGGTTCGTGCAGCAAGCTTCTCGTTTGTTGCAACAGAAACTGCGGCTTCCAGCTGGATACACCTACCAATGGTCTGGCGAATACGAATTTGAGCTGCGTGCCAGGCAACGGCTGAAACTTATCCTTCCGGTCGTGTTTTTCGTCATCTTCATGCTGCTGTACATGGTCTTTCACTCGGTCACAGAGGCCATGGTCCTGATTTTCCCAACGCTCTACGCCATGACCGGAGGTCTCATCCTCCAATGGCTGCTCAAGTACAACTTCAGCGTTGCCGTCTGGGTCGGCTACATCGCACTGTTCGGCATCGCCGTCGAAACCGGCGTGGTCATGGTTATTTATCTCCATGAAGCGCTCGACCAGCGCCTGGCCAGCGGCATTCCGCTTACGAAAGAAGACATCCAGGCAGCGGCAATCGAAGGGGCAGTTCAGCGCCTACGCCCCAAATTGATGACCGTCTTCGCGGTCCTTGCCAGTCTGATTCCGATTCTTTGGGAAACAGGCATCGGCGCGGACGTGATGAAGCCGATTGCCGCACCGATCGTGGGCGGAATGATTACGTCGACGATTCACGTGCTCATTCTCGTTCCCGTTTTCTTCGCACTCATGAAGGAACGCGCTCTCAGACGTGGAACGCCCCAGCCAGAGGAAGAGCAACTGACCGTGTAGGTATGGGGGGCAAGCATGAGCAAAAGGAGCGAATTGAAAAGACTGGCACTCGCAGAGAGCAAGTTTGTGATCGGATTCGCCGTGGCGATGCTGTTGGCGTTCTTGAGCATGGGTTACCCGGTGTTTTATTTCTATCCACGCACATTGACGCAAGTGCCTGTTTATTTCGCCCGGGCCGCGGACGCTGTGCCATTTCCTCCGACGCTTGATCGTCGCAATTCCAAATCAGCACTTGGCTCATTGTTGGGCGTGTTTCGCTGGCGATCTCGGCAAGGAATCATTGGCGAAGGCTTTCCAGTCCAACACGCAAGCGTTTCAAAAAGGCACGGCGAGTCGGCCTCGGCGGAAAATATCACAATGGGAAAGGTCCAAGGTTGAGAGTAGAATCGGACAATGCGTAGCATCACAAGCTCATTGGCGACGCTGCTGTCGGTCCTCATGGTTTCGACTTCGGCTTCCGCCTCCGTTTGTGACCTCACTTGTTGGCTGCACCAAGCGCATTCCGACTGCCATGGCGTAAGTTCGGTTACGAAAAGCGAAGAGGGCACCGCGGTGTCTATGTCTTCCGATATGGACATGAGTTCCGAGGAAAGCGAGCCCATGATAACGGCGCCGCGCACAGAAGCAGATGCCATGACCGACGATTCCATGTCGATGCCCCCAGACACGGATATGGGTCCTAATCACAGCAAGAGCATGGGGAGACCCGTCACGATACGGAATGCGATACTCAGTCATCCCATGGCTATGTCCGTGCAGCGGGAAGGGGTGACTGAACGCTTCGCGAGCACGATGAAAGTTGCTGGAACGCGGGCTACACGCAATCATTCGAGCAAGCTCTCCTCCTGTAGGCATGAGCCGTGCAGTCAGGGTTCGATCTCCGCATCACCTCCGACAGGAGATCACCCGCAGCCTGCTTCCCTACTTTGGATACCGACTGGCATTTCTAATACCGTCAATCTCTGGACCGGCTCTCATTGGATGCACCCCGAAACATCTCCGCCTGAAATTCTCGCAGTCGTTCGTCTCACGACCACCCTCAGAATCTAGAACACCCTCTTTTCGAACAGTTCAGCATCTTTCACCGCGCGCCACAGCGGTTCGGTCTGTTTCTAACTCCGACGCGTGCGTCTGGTAGCTCATTCAGATGCCAAAAACGAATTGAGGGAGAGTGTCGTGAGCTTATTTCACAGCATAGTACTGTCGGTTCTGTTGTTGCCCTCGCTGGCAGCGGCGCAGCAGGATGGCGGACAGCAGGACTCACATTGCATGCCGGGGATGCCCATGCCGGGATGCCCCAACTCCTCTGCACCGCAGGACGGCCATGAGGACGGATCTGGCATGCACATGGGCAAGACCGGATTGATGAGCATGCCGGGCATGCAGCCGCAAACCTTTCTTCAGGCAATTGCACACCACGCAACTTCCGGTACGAGCGCAGAGCCAAACTCCACACCGACACCCATGCTCATGATCCGAAAGAACTCGTGGATGTTCATGTTCCACGCCAATGTATTTCTGGTCGATCTGCAGCAATCAAGCCCGCGAGGCGGAGACAAGTTTTTCTCGACCAACTGGCTAATGCCCATGGCTCAACGGGAGTTGGGAAATGGGATTCTTACCGTCCGGGCCATGCTCAGCCTCGAACCCGCGACGGTAACCGACCGGCGTTATCCATTGCTGTTCCAGCAAGGCGAGACGGCTTTTGGCGTTCCCATCGCAGACGGCCAACATCCTCACGACTTCATTATGGAATTGGCGGCGCTCTATGACCTCAAACTCGGAGAGAAAACTCTTCTATCTTTCTATTTCGCCCCGATGGGAGATCCCGCGATCGGGCCAACGGCTTATCCACACCGCGCGTCTGCTTCTGAAAACCCGGTAGGAACACTCGGTCACCATCAAGAGGACTCCACACACATCGCAGATGATGTTGTCACTGTCGGCTTGACCTATCGCATGGTGCGGCTTGAGGCCTCCGGTTTCCACGGTCGTGAACCGGATGAATTCCGTTGGGACATCGATCAAGGGAAGATCGACTCCTGGAGCACTCGCTTGACCGTTCAGACGGGCAAGAATTGGAGTGGACAGTATTCCTACGGACGGATCAAGAGCCCGGAAGAGCTCTTCCCAACCGAAGATCAAGAGCGGATGACCGCGTCTGTGATGTACAACCACTCGCTTCAGAATGGGAATTGGGCCAACACCTTTCTGTGGGGACGCACGCGGTCACTCGAAGATAATTCGATCTTTAACAGCTATCTTCTTGAATCCACGGTGCGCTTTCATGCGTGGAACTATGCCTGGACCCGCATCGAAAATGCTGGGAGGTCCAATGAATTGATCATCGGCGAAAATCTCCTACCCCCGGGTTTCAGAGAGGAACCGATCGGGCACGTTCAAGCCTACACCTTCGGATACGACCACGACTTCGACGTAATTCCGCATTTGGCTTCTGCCATAGGTGGGCAATTTACGACCTACGGCGTACCGGACACATTAAAACCTATATACGGTTCACATCCTGTCGGCGTCGCTCTGTTTGTGAGGTTGCGGCCATTTTCAGGACAGGAGAGATAGTGATGACACGTTCGAAAACAGTTTCGCTGATTCTTCTGATCGTCGCGATGGTTGCGGCGGGATATGGAATAGCTCTCGTGCGGCGAGGGTTTGGCACGAGGGAAACGCCTTCAGTGATTGAGAAGTTCGCGGCCACAACCGAACGAGAAATGGCCGCGCTATCCAAAGTACCGCCAGCTTCAAAACCGCTTCTCAGCCACGCCTGAAAATTATTCAAGCCGGTATGGAACATTTTGCTGATCACTGCGCCACGTGTCAGGCGTCGTCCAACGGTCCAACAAGAGCTTTTCGATAGGAAGCGTTCGAGCCATCTCACTTGCGATCAGAGGGTGCGGGCGACGCCGTTTTCGGCGCGCCCCCCAGAAAGTCGTCGAAGTTAACGTTAGACGGCGGCGCTACCACCGCGGCGCGCGTAGTTGTAAAGCCGATCAGACGCCCCATGAAAATGACGCTGATCCACAGCGCGAGCGACAACACCGCCACAACTTTGCCGGGTGGCGGCGCCGACGGGGCGCTGTCCCAGCGGTGAATCGTACGGCCGGCCGTCAGCTCAAAGACAAGCATATTGATGCCAGCGATGACCAAAAGCAGCATCTTGGTGCGGAAAAATAAATTGTGGTAATACACTCTGGCATTGGTAATAAACATGAGCGACCCGGTCAGCACCGCCAACCCGAATGCGGCCCAGGTCCATTTCAAGATGTCCGACGCCATGCGCTTGAACGACCTCCCGGTCGAAGCCAATCCCAAAAGCCGCAGATCGATAATCGCAATCGTACCGACAACGAGGGTTACGGCAATGACGTGAGTCGATTCGATCAGCGGAAAAAGCCACAGCGAATCGCGAATTCGAGTCGCCAGTCCGGATGTTTCGAGCGAGTGAAGAAAACCGAGGATGTCCATGGGGCCGTTCATTCAAATGGGTCAGGCCTTCGGAGCGGGTGACCACGAACCCCAGACGTGATCGTAGGCGATCAGCCGCCCCAAAATGATGATGCCCAACCAAATCAAGAACGTCACAACGGCCATCCACTTCACCGGACTACCGCGAAGGAGAGTCTCATCCCAAGCTTCCTGGCGCTTCGAAATCGTGGCCAGAAAAAGAATCGCCACCGACGTGCCAATCGATATCAGCAGCATTTTCAACCAAAAGGAAAAGTTTATCAGTTCACGCACCGGCTCGCCGACTACCATCAACAGCCCGGTGACAAGCTGCAGAACCAGCGCTCCCACCAGCCAGGGACCAAAGCGGTTCGTGGTTTGCCGGAGCGTTTGATCGGTGCCCGCCCATCCTAGGACGCGGAGATCGATCATCAATACAGACCCCAGCACCAAACTAATGCCCACGATGTGGATCGATTGAATCGTCGGGATCATCCAGCCGTTGTGATGCTGTATGAAGACGCTCAGACCTGTGGTGGACAGCCACTCAGCAAACTGTCTCAAGCAAACCTCCCGGACCCATAGTCTCAGCAATCTATTTTCTGGCTGCGAGGGGCGATCTGGCGCTCAACCGACCACAGCGCAAGACCGGAGGCACCAACTAGAACGTGCTTCCCCCGAGGATTTCGCTGCCCTTGACTGTGTCGCAGGTCTTGCCGGCGGCCGGCGGCGTCTTCCAGGGGCATTTGGCGATGGCGCCCACTCGCGATCCGAAATTGCTGCCATCGCGGAGGGGATTCATCTTTACGCTGAAGATCGTACCTGCGGGGAACGTGTCGGCCGTAATTCCTTGCTCTGCCATCGCGGCCGCGCCGGCCATCTCCACACCCCAATCGATGTACTTTCCGTCTTTGTCCTTGCTAAGCTTGCCGTCAGCTCCGATCACATAAAAGTGAAGCTCGGCATGGTTGGCCTGCGAGACAAACTGGTGAGCTACCCCGGTCAACACCACGGTTTTGGTCTGATCGTACATAGCGAACGAGTGGTGCGAGAGCAGCGGTGTGACAAAAAGGCAGAAGCACACAAATGGCAGAAGCATCTTGGTCATCCAGCTTGTTGATGGTCTCCTCATTGGTTTGTTCTCCTTCCGATTGCAAGCTATCGAAATTTCTTTGAAGCGTTTATGTTCGCAACCGTCCGAATTCTCTTACTTCAGAATGTCCAGTATGTCCTGGGGCAGAGCGTCCTGGGGTTTGTCCCAGCCTGCTTCGAAGTATTTCTCCCAGTTCTGGGCCCACGGCCGGCCGTAGTAATCGATATATCGAGAATCGGCGCCGGTAAGTTGCGTGGGTCTGCCATTGGTATTCCGGAGATTGCTCAAACATTCGATGTAAGTATAGCGCCGGTCAGGATCGCTCGGAGTAGCTTGCCGCACAAAGCGATACGTGGCGTGAAGCGGCTGGACGAACGCTTCGGGATCGTAGAATACCGCTTCGTGGTCGAGCCCGATGAACTTTCCGCTGCCGTCGTATGCGGGCTTATAAGTCTCGACTGTCTGAAGCTTGTAGCTGTATTCGAACATAGAGTGCGAAAGCGTCCAAGCTTGAACGTCCGCGGTCCAGGTTACCAGAGTGGTTCCATCCCAGAACCCTACCGTCTCGCCATACCACTGCGGCACCTTCTGCACGTGCTCCTTTCCAATCAGCACTTGGCGGAGGAAGTTGGCGGCGATGCCGGACAGAAACTGAACCTGCCAAGGGGTCACCGTCAGTTGAAAATTTCCGCCTTGTGAGGCCTGCGCCCACCAACGCATGAATCCCTCCGGATAGCAGAAGGAAGCTTCCCATTGTGGCGCATTGTCCACGGCTTCGTGATAGTTCATTTGCACCATGCGCTTTTGATATTCCGGTGTCAGTAAAGACAGGATGGTGGACACTTGATTGACGGTGCCCCAGATCCATTCCGCGCCATGATCCGCTTGCTGGTCGCGCGCATAGTATCCATCCCAGTCCGGCGTGGTCGCCTTCGTGTAGATCGTGGGGCCGCCCTTTGCCTTCGCCGCAGCCAGCAACGCCTCGTAGTGTTCCTTCGCCGTCTTATAGGGGTAAGGACTCACAATCTTTTCCCGCTGATAATCCACGTTGCAGTCGCCCCATGCCGCCGATGTGGGCGGATTCCCGCCCGCGAAAAAAACACGCCGCGATGTCCAGATGTCGGTCAGCTGGCGCGGCGTATTGCAACGGAAGTAGCGCTTGTCGGACCAAAGTTTCTGGTCTTTGTAGAAATTCTTGGATGAAAATAGATCGAGCGGCAGCGCTTGCATCCCCGGCGGCGGCCCGGCGAATGTCGGCGTATTTCCTCCAATGCGAAAGCCGAAGCCAGTTCCGGGCTCAGGCCCTGCTCCAGGGGGTCGCTGTCCCGGATTCGGGGGCTGCGCGCCTTGCGGCTGCGCAAAAACCCTTGTGGATCCGGGGCCATTCGGCGGCATCCAAATCAGCGTGATGAAAACCATGACCGCAAAAAAGCTGAACAATCGATTTCTCATTTTATTTCCCCACTATTCCAGCGGAAGGAAACGGACAAAACTTGAAGCTGTCCTCGCCTCCGCCTCATTTCCATAGGCATTGAGTATCTGCGCCCCCCAATGTAGTCTTCCCCTTTAGACACAACACACAGCGCAAGCGCTGTACGGAGATAAAAATCCGTTTCCGGATTTCTCACTCAGCACCTTGACGAATGAATTTACGTCGCCTGTTGCTGAGAGTAATATCGCAACTCGTAGGAAGGGTTCCGCAGCGACAATCATCAGCCGCCGGGAAGGAGCATCTTGAGAATCTATCTCTCGCTTCCAGTTATAGCTTTCTTCGTTGTGGCATGCGCTCAAGCGCCTCCTCCTCCGCGTGAGCCGGAACTCTTGAGGCCCGCCACCATCAAGGACATTATGGATTCCATAGTGAATCCCAGCGGCGACTTCGTCTTTGAATCGGTGCAGCAGATCGCGGATGAGCATGGTATTAGCGAAAAAGCCCCCAAGACCGATGCGGAATGGGAGGAAGTCCGGCGCCACCTTTTTGCGCTTCTGGAAGCGCCGAATCTGTTGACCATGGAAGGCCGTAAGGTTGCGCGGCCCGAGGATCGATCCAGGAATCCCGAGATTGAAAATCAGCCCGAGGAAATCCAAAGGCTCGTGGACGCCGACCGCCCGAGCTTTGTGCGGCGAGCGCGCAGACTTCAGGATGCCGCCGCAGTGGCGATGAAGGCCGTCGACGCCAAGGACAAGACAGCTTTGTTCCATGCCATCGAGGGGATCGATAGGGCCTGCGAAGGCTGCCATCTAAATTACTGGTACCCGAACGACCAGCGCGCTCGGGAAGCCGCCAAAGAGGATGGCACGGAGTAACGCCGCTTTGGATCCCACTCGTTTCCCTCATTTTGCGCGGTCCTTCAGGCCCTGACTGATCACCGGCAGCCTGTAGATCGTCGCCGCCGTCTGCTGCGGACCTTGGCGGATGGGTTGCCCGTGGTCATCCTCCGCGCCGCTGCCAACGACGTAGAGTGTCTTTTTCGCTAGACCCGAGAAAGCCACGCTGATGATGCCGCGGGGCGTCGGAATCAGGCCCAGGTATTTTCCCTTGCTGTCGAAGACCTGCACGCCGGGGTTGGAGCTCACATAGAGGCGCCCTTCGGAATCGACCGCCGTGCCGTCGCCGTTGCTGCCCGCCAAAAGCATTGCGAAATCGCGGCGATTCGCGACGATGCCAGGCCCCTGCACATCGAAAGCAACCAGCGTATTGCCGTTGGTGACATACAGAATCTTGTCGTCCGGACTGAAGACGATCCCGTTCGTGCGCAGGTTATCCGCCAACACCGTGACGCCCTTCGCGTTCGCATAGTACAGGCAACTGGTAGTGAAGTAGGCACCGCCTTGGCCGTCCGCGACCAGGTCGTTCGGCCGGACGGTCAGCGCCGTGCCATCGGCCCAAGTGTCGGCAAGGGTTTTGCGCTCGGGCGCGAGCAGGGAGGTGGCATTTACAATCGACGCTTTGTCTGGCTTGGTCGATCCGATCCTCTCGGTGCGGTGCGCACCGTAGAGACGCCCTTGCCGATCCATGGATATGGAACCCACACCTTTGGCGTTCGCCACGGCGACCGACGCCTTGCCGTTCTCGTCGATGTCAAGCACCGTGTCGTAGTCCTCCTGGGCGACGAGCACGCCTCCGTGGTTGTCGGGCAGAATGCCATCGGCGCTGTTGCCCGCTTCCTGCCACACTCTCGTCCATTCTGCGCCCGCGGCGACGACCCCGGAGATGGCGGTAATGGTCACAGCTCGCTCTGTCTGTGAACCTTCCGGATTGCCGCCCTGCCGCCCCGGCGCTGCAACTCCCGGCTCGCCCGGAGCCACCACCTGCGTGGCAGGCTTGCACCCCGCAGCTGGCGCAACGCCTTGAGCCTGCCGGGCCGCCGCAGGCGTGAGCGCCGCAAGACAGAGAAAAACCGTGCATACGGCTTTTGGTCTCAATCGTCCCCCAACAGCAATGCACCCTATACCCGAATGATGCGTAAATATACAACTAAGATGACAGGCGAACCGGGGAACCATCGCGGAGAGAGCGTTCCCCTCGAGATGGCGCGGCGATTGTTCGCCTCCCACGCTGCCAGCACCGGACTTTGTCCTTGAAAGCGTCGCGCAGATGCCTCAGACTGTCCGGCGCTCGTTCTGCACGGGTGATCCGCTTACCTGAAAATTTCTCGTAACGTCGTTGACTGAACCAGAACATGACCTCTGATAAATTTATCCTCAAACTGCGTTGCTTCGATGTACCCGGAATCGTCGCCGATGTTTCCAGTTATCTGTTTCGCTCCGGTTGCAACATCGTCGAAGCGCAACAATTCGGTGATACAGACACACAATGCTTCTTCATGCGCGTCAGTTTTGGCTCCGCGGGAACGAAAAACACGCCAACCTTGGACGCTCTGCGCGAGGGATTTGAGCCCGTCGCGGCACGCTATTCGATGGAGTGGTCCCTTCGCGACGCGAGCATTCCGAAACGCGTCATCTTGCTGGTGTCCAAACTGGATCACTGCCTGGCAGACTTGCTCTATCGCTGGAGAGCCGGCGAGTTGGCCATCGAGATTGCGGCCATTGTGTCGAACCATCCCGCGGAGACCTACGCCCGGCTCGATTTGGACCGCCTCCCGTTTCATTACCTTCCGGTCAGCAGCGTCACTAAGCTCGAGCAGGAGATCGCGCTGTGGAAACTGATTGAGGAGACTCACACCGAACTGGTAGTGCTCGCGCGCTACATGCAAGTGTTGTCCGACGGACTGGTGGCCAAGTTGGCCGGCCGTTGTATCAACATTCATCACAGCTTCCTGCCTGGCTTCAAGGGCGCCAAACCGTATCATCAGGCACACGCCCGTGGAGTGAAGTTGATTGGCGCAACCGCGCACTTCGTCACCGCCGAGCTCGACGAGGGGCCGATTATCGAGCAGGATGTCGAACGTATTTCACACACCGACACCATAGAGGATCTGGTCAGGAAAGGCCGGGACATCGAGCGGCGGGTACTGGCCCGCGCGGTGAGCGCATATCTGGACGACCGCACATTTCTAAACGGCAACAAGACAGTGGTCTTCGGCACTTAACCCTCCGAAGCCTGCAGTCACTCCGCGCGCTTGCTACTCGGCGCGCTCGGCGCAGATCCAGTCAATCGTTTTAGCAAGGCCGCCGAAGGCGAAGAAGTGCAGGCCGGCGACGCCGGGAGGTAGAACATTCGTCCCGGAACCCCCAGATGAAAGAATACTTCGCACAATCGGTTCAGGCCCTTTCTCCGTCAAAAGCTTGGCGAACGACGGTTTCTCGGTCAAAACCCTTAGCGAATTCCCTACCCCGCAGCGGATCGCGTAGCGGATCAAGGTGATCAGTCCGGCGGGACCGGCCAAGCCAATCCGCACAGGCACGTCGATCGCCGCAGCGTGAATCTGCCGAAGCCACCGCAGGATGGGGTCGGCCTCGAAGCAGAATTGCGTGACAATAGAAAGCCGCAGTCCCTGCTGGCGGGCAAAACGCACCTTGGCCTCGAGTGCCTCGGCCAGCACCGGCTCTGGAATGTGGGGATTGCCTTCGGGAAAACCGGCAACCGCCATGCGGTCAATGCCCACACTCTGAAATACGCCGCTCTGCATCACCGCCAGCGCAGAGTCATAAGGCCCGGCGGGCTCGCTGCGATCGCCGCCAACTACAAGCACCCGGTCCACCTCTGCTTCGCTTGCCAGTCGCGCGGCCAAGCGCTCGAGCTGCGCTTTGCTCTGGAGGTGGCGGGCACCAATGTGCGGAACAGGCACCACACCAGCGCGTCGCAGATTTGTGGCCAGGGCTACCATCTCCATGGGATCGGCGCTAGGTATCCACGTCAGAAAAACTTCGGTGCCCGGATCGAGACGGGCTAGAGACTCACCTGCCACTTTCGCCTCTTTGGGATTGAGCTCTACTGAGTAGCCTTGTAGCGCCTCGGCAAGGCTGGGGACCGATGCTAGTGGCGCCGCCTGTCGACCTGCTCTATCTTTTTCTGGACAAAGCGTCATTGGTTTCGATTCTTCCTCGCTGCCAGACCACTACGGATTCAGTGCAGTGGCCGGTAGGCCACCCGCGCAACGTCCGCGTAGGGAACCGCCGCTACGGTCGCCCGAATTTCGGCCTGCATGTGACGCTCGACAGTCGGTCTGGAAGATCCTGAATCCTCCTCGCCCCAGACGAGCACCACCTCGTCGCCCACGCGACTCTGCTGCGTGTCGACGATTGCCAGCGAGATCATCGCGCGTTCGTTGTATGTGTAGCCGGTGTAGGTGGATACTCCTGTGGTCTTTCCGTTTTTTAGAACCTTGTCGTAAGGCAGCGTCGAATAGTTGGCCAAGGGCAGGTCAATGTACTTGACAATCGGCCCACTGCCCTGAAACAGCGAACCGAACACGCGCGCTACATCCTCCCCGTTCCACCCAGGGTCACCTTTTCCCGACCCAGCTTTCCCGCCGTTTTTTCGAGCGCTCGCCGCCCTATGAAATCATGGTCGAATTTGACGAATGGCCCGTAACCAAGTTCGTAGGGCGTCAGGTATAGTCCCTGATATCGGCGGAGTAGAAGCTGCCTCCGAGCGAAGCCTTCGCCTCATAACTTTCCGCGCTCAGCCATTGCCGGTACTCCTTCATTTCCGGCCCTCATAAATCACCGGCAAAGGAGAAGGAATCAAGCCGGATTCCAGGCAGGTGGTCGGATAGGCGCGGGCCCCTACTTGTCGAATCCCGTATTCCCGGCCGGCTTCCAAGATGGCTTGCCGAACTTCTTCGCCATACTCCCAGGGGCCGAACAATTCCCATCCCGGTTGGCCGACCATTCCATGGCGCAGGGCGCGGACGTCCCTGCCCGCCACGCGGAATACACCCATGTTGAAGAATCCAATGTCTGGAGCGGGCTTCCCGGTGACCTTCTCCATCACCCGAGGGCGTGGCCCTTGAATTTGGTAGCGGAAGGATTTTCGGTGGCCTTGATTCACAGCCGAGCGCTCATCCCGTTGTGCGGTGGCCTTGTAGCCGCGAGTCTCTAAGTTGTATTGCACCCAGTTGTGGGCGGGCGGACGTCCGACGAGATTGAAACTATTCTCATCGAGATAAAACAGAATGGCGTCGCCAATCAGGTAACCATCGTGATTGCAGGCTACAAATTGCTTCGCTTGATTGACCTTGAAATTCTTGAAGCTGTTGACACCAAGGTCGGAGAATAGCTGGAGGGCCTCGGGACCCTGGACGTACAAATCGGTCATGTGATGGGACTGGTCGAGCAGTGCGCATGTTTCGCGCCAGGAACGTTGTTCGTCTCGCCAATTGGAAAACTCGGAACATACCACTGGAAAGGCGTAGGGCCCTATCTGCGAATTGCGCAACAGTTGGACGGGGCTTCCGGAGTGTTGCAACAACTTTTCCAGGTTTTGATAGGTCATCGCTTCGGGTAACTCCACGAGATGCCCATGCGCACCAACTTCTTCGCAGACGCTAGCTCAGCCTAGTCCGTCTGTAAAATATATCCTTCGTACCCAAACCAGACTTTTGAGATATATTACCCAAACCTCGCCGAAGGACTGGTTTATGGAACTTCGCCATCTGCGCTACTTCTTGGCCGTCGCCGATACGCTCAACTTCTGCCGTGCCGCCGAAAGACTCCACCTGAGCCAACCCCCGCTCAGCCAGCAGGTGCGAAGACTCGAAGCGGAACTTGGTGCCAGGCTTTTTGACCGCACCAGGCGCCAGATCAAGCTCACCCCGGCCGGCGAGGTCTTTGCCACCAAGGCCCGAGCGATCCTGGCTCTGTCGGACGAAGCTGCGAAGCTGGCGGCGCGCGCAGAAAGAGGGGAGTTCGGGCATCTGAGGCTGGGACTGTGGCAGCTTCCCGTGCCTCCGGTTCAAACCAGGTTGATCATCGAGTGCCTCGGCGAATTCGTGAAGCAAAGGCCGGATGTTCACTTGACGCTGCAATCTCTGCAGCCCGCCGACCAGGTAAAAGCCGTCAAAGATGGCGCGATCGACGTCGGTATCGTGCGTCTTCCTCTCGCTCAAAAAAGCCGCGGGATCACCATCGAAATTATTCTCCGGGAGCGAATCGTGCTGGCCATGTCCGAGAACAACTCGCTGTCGCGTTTCAAAACTGTGCCACTCCGAGAGCTATCCAATCAGCGCTACATCATGTACGTGCGCGACGCGAATGCCGAGTTCCACGATTTCATTGCCAAGTCCTGCCACAAGGAGGGATTCAAGCTGAACATCGCCTATTCGCAAGAAGACCTTTATTCGGTCTGGGCACTCATCGGTGCCGGTTTGGGCGTGGCGCTGGCGCCTGCTTCCCTGCAGGAGTTGCGCCTGCCCGGAATTGTTTTCCGGAAATTCGAGCCAGCCCTGCCTGTCATGGAGATGGCTCTCGCCTACATAAGAACCGACAAAGTGTCTGTAGTGTCGCAATTCCTCGAGGTGGCCCGCAAGATCGCCAAAGCCTACCAAACGCCAATTGAAGACCAAGGTAGCGGGTGGGGGATCGGCGCGCGACAGCCTCGCATTGCTGTCGTCCAGCAAGCATGCTTCGAAAACGTCTTCGTAACATATAAAGAATGTATTGGACTTTAACCGGCCCCTGGTCTACACGTTCGTTCCGCGTTGTATGGTCGGTGGGGTCTAGTCGGTGGGGGTCGTCGGTTCACATAACTCGGCGCCGCGATCTTTGAGGAGGTGGGCGTATGCGTATGCGTTCCAGGGTGTCAATCTGCCTTCGGCGAGTGTACCTTCGCGGTAAAAAATTCATTCCGCCGCTCGCAGCGATCGGGCTCGCAGTATCGCTACTCTCCCTGTCAGCTTTCCCACAACTCAATCTGGGGAGCATCACCGGAACCGTAACCGACCCGAGCGGCGCAGTCATTGTCGGAGCCAAGGTAACAGTCACCGACGTCGAGCGAGGCGTCTCGCGACAATTGGTCGCAGATAGCGCCGGCCAATATTCGGCTACGAGCCTCACTCCTGGCAACTATACGGTGCGCGCAGAGTTCATGGGCTTCCAGACAATGAACCGTACGGGCATCTCCCTCGGAGTCGGTCAAGCTGTCCGCGCAGACTTGGCGATGCAGCCCGGCGCCCAAACCCAGACGGTGACAGTCACTGAAGCCGTGCCTCTTGTGAACACCAGCAACGAGGTGCTCTCCAGCACGGTTGAAAGTCCCCAGCTCAGCCAGCTGCCAATCAACGGCCACCTGTACACCAAAGTGCTCGACTTCCAGCCAGGAGTCCATGGGAATCCGGGCGGAAATTCGCCGAACTACCAGACCAATGGCGCAGGCGGCCAGGGCAATTACTTTTTGCTCGACGGAGTGGAAAATACCAACATCTTTGTGAATTCCGGTCCCCTGATCGGCGCGGCCACCAGCACCGACGAACTCACGATCCTGCCCCAGGATGCCGTTCAGGAAGTCAACGTAATGACCAACCCCCCGGCCGAATACGGCTGGTTTCAAGGTGCCGTCGTCAACGTGGGCCTGAAATCGGGAACCAATGCCCTGCATGGCAGCGCGTACGGATACGGCCGCAACAACAACTTTGACGCCTATGACCCTTACCTGCGCGGCCCCCTGTTTGTCCCGAAGCAGACCGATGATTTTAAGCAGTTCGGCGGATCCTTGGGCGGCCCCATCAAGAAGGACAAGCTGTTCTACTTCGGCGCCTTCGACGGAATGCGTTACAACGTTGGAAGCGGAACCTTCGCAAACGTACCGACCACTCAGTCGTTGGCAGGAAACCTGGACAGCGTGCCGTTTGCGATTGAAAATATGATCAACACCCTTGGCGTGACGCCAAGTCAGTTGAGCCTGAACCTGGCGAACTGCACCGTCACCGGCGCGGCGCCCGCCGCAACAGCGAGTTGCGGCACAAAGGGCGTATTCTTCAACAACTCAAGCACCACCGTTTCTCTCCCCGTGCCGGGAAACAACATTGGCCATTCCAACAACGTGCTCGGGAAAATCGACTACCATCCGAATGATCGGAATTCAATTAACGGCGAATATTTCTTTGGCCAGGCCGTTACCGAAACGCCGAACACCGGCGAGGCGGCCTTCTGGTCAAACACGAACCTCAGCCGCACGCAGATGACACGCGGGGTGTGGGTCTTTACTCCCAATTCCAATTGGGTAAACGACGTTCGCTTTGGCTACAACCGCTACAACTTGGAGGACGGCAATACGGAATGCATCAAACAGGCGGGCCAGCCGAATTTTGCCGCGCTGGGCTTCCTTTCAGGAGCCAATCCTCCATCGCCATTCTGTGGATTCCCAACGGTGAATTTTAACGGAGCCGCCGGATATACCGGCTTCGGTGCCAATCCGAGCCCCCAGGTCTGAACGACCAGGGCGTGTTTCAATATACCTACACGATCGACGACAACGTTTCCTACACCCACGGCAAGCATGACTTCAAGTTTGGTTTTGAATTTCATCACAGTAAGTTTCAAGGGGTAGGCGCTCCCGGAGCCCTGACCGGCGTGCTCAACTATACCGACGGCATCGCGCCGGGCCAATTGAGTGCTGCGGCGTGCGCGGCCTGCACGGATCTGCAGAATTTCCTTGCTGGGAATATCGCTAGTGGCCAGATTCTGGCAAATCCCCAGCAAGAGGACAGTAGTCTTGGCTTCAACCGCGAAGCCCTCTACGTCGCAGACGATTTCCGCCTGAATTCCAGAGTGACCGTAAACCTGGGATTGCGCTACGAATTGGAGCCTGCCATCGTGGTGGACAACAACAACGCGGGCAACTTCGATCCGATTTCGCCCACGGGTATGGTGCAGCAGAACGGCAACCCTCTGTATAAGCCCGACCACAAGAATTTTGCTCCCCGGGCAGGCTTTGCCTGGGACCTCAGCGGGAAAGGCACCACGGTGCTCCGGGCAGGCATGGGGATCAGCTACGACACGCCTCAAGTGGATGACTTAATCGCGGCGGGTTTCGGCGCGGGCCTCAACTCCGTACCCACGGGATTTGCGCTCTATAGCGGCACGGGCTTGGCCATTGGAGCTTCCACAAACCCACAGGCCGTCAAGTCGGCCCAGCTCACCATACCGGGCGTGGGTTTGGCTTGGGCTCCCGGGACCCCGGTTTTCAACGTCGGTCCGAGCGCTTTGGCATGCGGCACCGGCAACCCCGCAATCCAGCTGCCGGATGGCGCAGTGCCTTCGCCGTGCACCCTGAAGGCCAAGGGTACTGTCGTCAGGAGTCCCAGCGGGCAATTGAGCTTCAATACGGATTCGGTTCGCTCGCCCATGTACACATGGACGTTAGGCGTCCAGCACGCATTTGGGGCTAGCACTTCTCTGACGATCAACTATGTAGGCACCCATGCCTACAATCTTGCAAGTGAGATCAACATCAACCAGCCGGCGCCTGGAGCCAGTGCCAGCGGGAGTGTGGCTGGTGCGCTGCAAGGAGGATACGGAAGCGGGTCTTTGACCGGACGCCCACAGCTTCGGCAGCCGTATTTCAACCAGTTTCCATGGTTCAACGGCATCTTTGTTTATGGCCCGGCTGGGTTTTCCAACTACCACGCTTTGCAGGTGTCATTCGTTCAGCGGAATTTCCACGGGCTGACGCTGAATGCGTCCTATACGTTCTCGCGGGACTTGGCCACTCCTAAGGGCGGCAATAACCCTTACATTCCCGACAGCCAGTGCGTAAGTTGCGACTATGGGCTCCTTACTCCCACGCAAGACCTTGGGATTACCTTGGTTTATGCCCTTCCAGGGATAAAGTCGCCCTTGCAGATGCTGCAGGGGTGGCAGATTTCTAGCACGGTGAATCTGCAAAGCGGAAGTCCTTTTAGCGCGCTGGATGGCAGCCACGACTTCGCCGGAGTTGGCGACGGCCGAAGCTTTTTCGGTGGCGCGAGCGAACCTTGGTCGATTTACGGCAAAGGGACGAATTTTACGGGCCTAGGAAAATTCACGCAGGTTCCCTGCTTCGGGTTTGGTGGCAACTTTGGGTGCAACCCGACTCCGCCAACGGCCTGCATAAATGCAGCCAACTCGGAGCCGGTGAACGCCGCCATGAACTCCCAGATTCCGGGCTCCTCGAGCGGCCTGACTTCCCTACTGGCGTTTGGATGCTATATGTCGCCCAACGGTAAGTCGGTGATCATTCCACCGGCACAGGGGACGTTCGGTAACATCAGACCGGGTACATTGATCGGGGCGCCATTCCATGAGTGGGATTTGTCGCTCAGTAAGATGTGGAAGATCCGCGAGCGGTTAAACCTCCAGGCCAGCGTTTCGGCCTTCAACTTCCTCAACAGTACCAACTATTCGCTCAATCCATCTGTAAATGGGTCCGCGAATGTCCCGAGCGTGTTCGGACAGTCTAGCCAGGATCCGAATAACGGTAATCCGGTCAACGGCACCGGCGGTCCGCGCGAAGTGCAGCTGGGCCTGAAACTGACCTTCTAGGATGGAATGGCCGACGTAACGCTACGTGGAGGTTTTGATTTTACATCGTTGCTCTCCGGGTACAAGAGGAAAGCAGCGCGGGTGGCAGTCGAAGGTCGTCATCGCGACGGTTGATCATTCTAGGATTCGCGGGTTTGGTTATCCGCATGCGCATCATCCGTCGGGAGCTGCCTCGTACTGATTTCGCGGGTTCGGCTGCGAAGGGCCTACCGCACAAAACGTGTGAGGGTTCTCCTTTTGTGTGAGCCCCCTCGACCGCCAGCCACGCTGCTTTCGTCTTTGGCATACAAGAATTAAGCGGCTAGAGGTTTCTGTTGAAATTGCGTTTCGACTCGAACACCAATGTCCCAAATGAAGCCCAACAACTCTCGGCCGAGCGCGGTCACAATCTGTGGCTTGTTCTTGCCTCGCGCCAACAGGTGGAGATAACGGGCATGCAATCGATGTTGCGCTTTCCACCCGATCTCTTTCACTTCCTCGCTCAACCCTACCTGTCGTTTCAACAGGTAGCCACCCATCCACGCCCGAAACTGATAAGCCCAAGCCGCTTCGACGAGGACAGGGCGCAAATGCGGGTTGCCCATCTTGGTGATGTGTCCGTGTGCGATCTTGGAACCACTGGAGTACTCGCTAGGGACAAGGCCGCTGTAACTCATCAGCTGCCTGGGCGTGGAAAAGCGCGAGATTGACCGAGTTCGGCAACGAGCGTGGTGGCGGCGACTTCGGCGATGCCCCGCAGCGCTTGCAGAGCTTCAATGACAGCACGCATGCACGGCGGAGCGGAGCGAGCCGCTTCTCCGATGGCATGGTCCAAGCGCTCCAGGCGAGCCGCAAGATGCTCGACCTCGTGCACGTAGTCAGCAACGGTGATTTCCTGCGCGGGCTGGTCGAAATGAACCTTGGTCTTGATCCACTCCAAGTGCCCCTTCGTCCACCGCGCTTTCAGATGCGCCGGTCGCCGCCAACCATGGCGCAACAGATACATCGAAACTCGGTTGCGGGCTCCTGTCGAGATCCCGTTTGGCGCATTCGCGGGCGCGCACCAGGTCCCGCAACGCTTCGTGCGCTGCATCGGGAACCCACACAGCCGTCAGGTCTCCAGCCCGATGGCTGCGCGCAAGCTTCTCGGCGTCACGCCGATCCGTCTTCACGCGATCGCCGGACTTCACTGGAATGAGCGTCGGTGCTACCACAACGCACTTCACGCCGAGAGAGACCAACTGCCAGTACAACACGTAGCCCGTGGGTCCTGCTTCGTAGCAGACTCGAAGGTGTTCAGTCGGTCCAAGCTTGCGAATCAGCTTTCGGACCGACTCCGGTCGGTTCGGAATGATACCGAGGGAGCGAACGTCGCCCCCTGGTTCAGCAACAGCGACAGCAATGGTTTCAGCATGGACATCGAGACCAACAAATCTTACTTTACTCATCGGCCGGCTCCTTTCGACTGTGGCTCTGTGTTGCTCACGCAGCATAATCCACGCATACGCGATTCGAGCCGGCCATTCCATGAGCACTGATAGTGGTTCCATCGCATGCTCTGGTCGACGCGGCGGAACATTTGCGAACGTTGAATCAACAAGGCGAACAATGCCCGGCAGCCTGGGGATTCTTCTTTCTCTTGCCGCCAGTAGGTCTGCGGAGCGGCCGGATGTAACTCTTGCTAGCGCTCAGTTCTACTGCGAACTCGCTCGGCAATGTGTTACGCTCCGCCGCCCCGGGTATGCTTCGATCTGTTTCGTGCACCGGGAGGTGACAATGGACTTCAGGCACCATCGGGCAACCATTAACCGAACGTCGTCTCCTCTGCGTTGGCCTCTTACTTTCGTCACCTTGATTTCACTTTTCGCCGGGGTTGTGCGCGCCCAGGTACCCGCGAACATTGAAGCGCAGCTGCTGAGGATTGGGCCAATCGTCGACCCCGCTTGCACCGCCAAGATCTACCGTCCGCTGATGCCGCCGCCAGAAGTTGCTGACCAATACCTCCAAATGCAAAAAACGGGCAAGCCCAGCAATCAGGTCCCTCTATATCCGGGCATCACTATCGAGCGCGACCTTTCCTTCGGCCCCGATCCCAAGGACGTCGTGGATATTTTCCATGCGGACCAAGGCCCCGCCTCGCGCACCGTTTTGATCTACATCGCCGGCGGACCGGGTAACAAGATCGAAATCCAAAACAAAGAAGCCAACGCTTTCAATGACAATGTCGTTCGCTGGGCTACGAAAAACGGCATGGTCGGCATCATGATGCAGCGGCACGGGGTTGCTGCTGGCGCCCCGCCCGATTTTTACGCTGGCGCCAAGGACGTTTCGGCCATGCTGCAGTGGGTCGAGGCCAACATCTCCAAATATCACGGAAATCCTAATCGCATATTCCTATGGGCGCACTCGGCAGGAAATGGCCCGCTGGGAATCTATGCTGGGCACCCCGAACTCTACGGTGCGAAAGGCATCGGCGTGAAGGGTATCGTTTTCATGTCCGGTGGGTTCAACATACTCCGCCCGGACGGCAGCAACCCCGTGCAGGCCGCCGCTACCGCAGCAGGTCCGGGGGAATTTAAAGTCGGCGCCACCTGCGGCGCAGGTCCTATGAACGCCAACGATGGTGCGCTTCCCGGCAAAGCCGCAGGACAACCCGGTGGCCCTAACATCGTCTCCGAGGGCCTGGGCGCGCCAGCAGGCCCAGGAGGAAACGCGGCGCAGATTCCTCAAGACGAACGCATCAAGCGTTCCAGCCTTCCCGCACTGGAGAAAAGCGACGTCAAGATATTTCTGGCCTCAGCCGAGTTCGACCCCGGAATTGTGAACGGCAAGCCCAGCGTCTTCAACCAAGCCTTGCACGACGAGTTGTGCAGGCGCGACGGCCCGAAGGCAACTGACGGCCAGGGCCACTGCCCAATGCTCGTTGTGATGAAGGGCGAGAGCCACATGTCGGAACCCTTCTCAGTGGATTCCGGCGACACGACGGTTTCCGCGCCCATCCTCGCCTGGATCAAAAGCGTGAAATAGCCAGACGATCGACCCCCGCTTCGGCCTGCGCATCCGATGGCGCCCCCTGAAAAGCATTAGCTGTTGAGCCCATGGAGTTCCCGCTGATGGAAAGTCGCTGAACACGCTGGGCCTTCCTAGCGCCGGTACAACGCACACCGTTCTAGAACCTATGCCTTGTTGAGCGACGCCTCAGGTTGCCCGCGGCCCAGTCGGTTCATAGCCTGAAATAAGTGATCGTCGGCGGCTTACCACCTTCTGCGCAGGGCAGAGGCATTCTGTTTTTTCCGTTTGCCGAATGTCTTTCCCTTCTTCCAAGGCCAGCAAGCGCGCTTTGGCCTCGAGCCCGCCGGCGAATCCTGTCAATTTGCCCGTAGAACCGATGACGCGGTGGCAGGGGGCAATGATGGAAATGGGGTTTCTGCCATTGGCTGCGCCAACCGCGCGTACCGCTTTGGGGCTTCTGATTTGCTTCGCAATTTGCCCGTAGCTGCGAGTTTCACCGAATGGAATCGTAAGCAGCGCCGCCCAAACCTTTTTCTGAAATTCGGTTCCTTGGAAATCGAGCTTGAGCGAAAACGATTTCCGCCTTCCGGAAAAATAATCATTCAACTGGCGTTCGGTTTCAAGCAATACGGGATGGTGTTTGTCCTCCGCTGCAGGCTGCAACCGGACGCGGCGCGGGTTGTCCTTCTCCCAAAGAATCGCCGCCAGGCCTTTATCGCTGGCGATAAGTCTCAGTTCGCCCACAGGCGATTTCATGGCTTTGTAAAAGTAGGTCATTTTCTTTCTCCTTTAAAATTTGGACAGCGATTCGGCGCCGCGCTTCCACAAGTGAAGGACCGCATAAGAACGCCATGGACGCCACTGCTGCGAGATTTGCTCAGCCTTTTTCGCCGTGACGCCTCCGAGATTGTTGAGGACAGCGATATCTTCTTTCGGGAAGGCATCCGGCCAGCGTAGGGCCCGCATGGCGATGTAATGCGCCGTCCAGGGGCCGATACCGGGTAATTCGGCGAGGCGCTCTATGGTGGCGGTGGGGTTGTGATGGACGCCACTGTCAAGCGACAAGTCCCCCGAGACATGAGCCTGCGCCAAGGCAATAATGCTCTTGCAACGCGCGCGCACGATACCGTGTTTGGCAAGATCGTCGACGCTCGCTTTAGCGATTTTTGCCGGCGAAGGCGTTAAATAATTTAATTCCGGGTAGGGCGTGACGATCGGTTCGCAAAATGCCTCCACCAGACGACAGACAATCGTTGTTGCGGCTTTTACCGTGACTTGCTGACCAAGAATTGCCCTGAGACCCGTCTCGAATCCATTGAATGCGCCGGGAACCCGCGTGCCCGGATTGGCTTTGATCAGCGGCTTCAAAAAACTGTCTTTGCGAAGGTGCTTGTTAATGACGTCAGGCCGGGCGTTCAAATCGAACAAATCTCGAGCCCTGCTCAAAAGCGCGGGCAAAACCGGGCTGAGATCGTGGGTAAATTCCAGCAGGAGCACATTCTTCTTGGTCGCCTGCGTAACTCTAATCCAGCCCTTACGGTCACCCAGGTGCACGGTGCGCGCATAAAAGCAGTCCGTCACCAATTCGACCCCTTTCAATTCGCGGGCTTTCAGGAAAGACAGAATACCCGACCAGTCATACGGCGGTCGGTAGGAGAGTTGCAGGGTTGAAGTATCCGTACTCGTGAAGGCACCTGCATGATTGGCCGCTTTTTTACGCAGGCGCGAGGGTGGCATAGCGTACCGGATGTTAAATGCGTCGTTGAAACGGCGCAGGCTCGAAAACCCGCTGGCGAAGGCAACCTCCGTGACGGGCCATCTGGTTTCCGTGAGCAATTGTTTGGCGAGCAACAAGCGACGCGTGAGAAGCAACTGAATCGGCGCAACGCCCAATTCTTTCCGGATGATGCGGCGGATCTGGCGAGTGCTTAATTCAAACTGATCGGCTATGGCCTCCAGCCCGCCGTTATCATCCATTCCGCCTTCTTCTATGCGCTGGACAATCAGATGGGCTATGCGCTGTGAATCGTCTATCGGCGCGCTGCCGGGGGCCAATTCAGGACGGCATCTCAGGCACGGACGAAAACCCTCCTGTTCGGCTTCCTGCGGGCTATTGAAAAAGCGGCAGTTTGCTTCTTGGGGCGTTTTCACCGGGCAGATCGGGCGGCAATAAACATCAGTAGAGGTTACTCCTACGAAAAAAATGCCGTCGAAACGCGAGTCCCGGGCGCTTAGCGCTTTGTAGAGCGTGTGATTTTCGCGTGTCATGAGGTGAACATACGAGATTAAAAATCTCCCGTCTAGCCGTTTTCGGACATCACCACCTACTCCATCGGCTGTCCGAAAACGGCCAGAAGGATCTTCGGAACAACTTGACATCACTCTATATTTCTGCAAGCATCGAAATATGCCGAGCACCCCATATGCCAAGATGCTCTCGGAGCTAAGGACGGAGCCGCAACTCTGGATCAGGCAATTGTTGTTGCCGGCTCGTCCGGAGCGGCTCGTCGCCGGGAAGGTTCAGGTCGAGTTGGACATTCCGAACTCGACCCTGTCTCATCACCTGGACAAGTTGAAGAACGAAGAACTTGTGCTGGTACACCGTGAAAGCACGTTCTTGCGCTACACGGCAAACACTGACGCTTTGCAAGAACTGCTGCAATTCCTTTACGCGGAGTGCTGCATGCGAAACAAGGCTGTAAAGCCACGCGACATTGTCCAAATATGCAAATAAGGAGGCGATATGAACACGATAAAAGATGCTGTCAAAGAGAAATACGGGCAGGCGGCTTTGCGAGTCACAACCGGGGGAAGTAGTTGTTGCGGAGCCAGGGCATCGAACGGATTAGATTGCGATCCAATCACGTCAAATCTTTACGATGCTCTGCAAGCAAACGAAATTCCCGCCGAAGCCATGCTCGCATCGCTAGGCTGCGGCAATCCCACCGCGTTGGCGAAACTGAATCCTGGAGATGTGGTCCTCGACTTGGGTTCCGGTGGTGGCATCGATGTCCTCTTGTCGGCAAAGCGAGTCGGGACTACCGGGAAGGCGTACGGTCTCGACATGACGGATGAAATGCTGGCGCTGGCGAACGAGAACAAGCAGAAATCGGGACCCATAATGTTGAGTTCTTGAAGGGTGAAATCGAGCACATCCCACTTCCTGACAACTCGGTGGATGTCATCATTTCAAACTGCGTAATCAATCTCTCGGCGGACAAAGACCGCGTGCTCAAGGAAGCTTTCCGAGTGTTGAAGCCGGGAGGTCGCTTCGCAGTCTCCGATGTCGTGACTCGCGGCGAAGTGCAACCAGAGATCCGCAAGAGTGTTCTGCTCTGGGTTGGCTGCATCGCGGGAGCACTCGACGAAAAGGACTACCGCAATAAGTTGGCAGATTCCGGATTCGAGCAAGTCGAGGTCGAGCCGACCCGCATTTACCGCGTGGAGGACGCCCGAGAGTTTCTGGCGGGGCAAGGAATGGACGTAGACGCTATGGCCCCGCAGGTGGACGGCAAGTTTATGAGCGCGTTTATCCGGGCTGTGAAACCATTCGATTCGAAAAGATAAAACGTGCTGCGAACCAGTGAAAGAATCGAGGATATCGAGCATGCAAGGACACTACAACGTTCTGTTTCTTTGTACGGGCAATTCAGTTCGTTCCATCATGGCCGAAGCCATCATGAACCGGAAAGGCCGCCCTACCTTTACGGCATACAGCGCGGGAAGCCATCCCACTGGACGTGTTCACCCACAAGCGTTGCGTCAACTTGAAGTTGCCCGTTTGCCCACCGACGCTGCACGCAGCAAGAATTGGAGTGAATTTGCTGCGCCCGGCGCACCGGAACTCCAATTTGTATTCACAGTCTGCGATAACGCTGCCAAAGAAGTTTGTCCCATTTGGCCAGGGCAACCAATGACAGCCCATTGGGGTGTTCCGGATCCCGCCGCAGTTGCGGGCACGCCCGAACAAATAGAAAAAGCATTCCTCGACGCCTTCATGATTCTGGATCGCAGAATCAACTTGTTTTTATGTTTGCCGTTGTCCAGTCTCGACCAGATGGCAATCAAGAAAGAAATCGACCAAATCGGTCATCAGTGACAGGGTTGCGTGCTTCAATGCATCAGCTTCGATTGGGCTATGAAGGGGATTTGCAAATGAAGGCAACCGGCCGTCTCAGCTTTCTTGATCGCTATCTCACTGGCTGGATTTTTACAGCGATGGTCGTGGGCGTCATTCTAGGATGGCTCGTCCCCGGAGTCGTGCCGTTCCTGAATCGATTCAGTATCGGTACAACGTCGATCCCGATTGCCGTGGGATTGATCCTGATGATGTATCCGCCGTTCACCAGGGTACGGTACGAAAAATTGCACGAAGTCTTCCGCAATAAACGCGTGCTGGGTTTATCGCTTGTGCAGAACTGGATCATAGGTCCGGTCTTGATGTTTATTTTGGCCGTGGTGTTCCTCCGCGCATACCCGGAATATATGGCCGGACTGATCATGATCGGTCTGGCCCGCTGTATTGCGATGGTCATCGTCTGGAACGAACTGGCCCATGGGAATACGCAATATGCTGCTGGCCTGGTTGCCTTTAATTCTCTGTTCCAGGTGTTCTTCTATTCCCTCTACGCCTGGGTTTTCATCACGGTCATTCCCGCGAGGCTCGGGCTTCATAGTGCTGTCGTAAATGTCTCCATCGGGCAGATTGCGAAAAGTGTTTTTACTTATCTGGGCATTCCATGTCTTGCGGGATTGCTGACTCGCACGCTGCTGGTTCGCGCTAGAGGGCGCGAGTGGTATGAAAAGAATTTCGTTCCTCGCATAAGCCCGATGACGCTGATCGCCCTGCTGTTCACGATTGTGGTAATGTTCTCGTTGAAGGGCGAGTACATTGTTCGCCTGCCGCTCGACGTCCTGCGAATCGCAATACCATTGTTGATCTACTTCGTGGTGATGTTCCTGGTGTCCTTTTATATGGGCAAGAAGCTCGGCGCGGACTACTCCCAGACGACCACCCTGGCGTTTACCGCTGCCTCCAACAACTTTGAATTGGCAATTGCAGTCGCAGTCTCGGTTTTTGGCATTAGGTCTGGAGCTGCATTCGCTGCAGTCATCGGACCCCTGGTGGAAGTGCCCGTGATGATCGCGCTGGTCAACGTGGCGCTTTATTTCCAGCGTAGTTTCTTTCAAGACACACAACCGATAGGAATCGACCCAGTTCGCCTGCCCACCACGCACCAGTGAAATCGAATATCCGGGCGTTTTACCCGTCGAGACCCTGGGGCCAAGGAAAGACCATACTTCGTGTCTCTTCCGATGCTTGGAACTTCCTAACACATTTCAGCACATGCGGTTTGCATCGGCGGCCGCAGCGAGGGCAAGCCACTGGCCCGCAAGGGATGGTGTCGGGCGCTTAGTAGCCCCGATCGCTGACTGTGGGATACTCATCCGGACGGCGTCCAAGCTGCCAGTAATACTTGCGCTCCGACTCCTTGATTCCTCCTGGGATGGACTCGGGCGAGCTTGGTCTGCAGCGGCGCCAATCCAACTTGCTCTGGCCTTCACCGCGCAAATGCCACCGGCGTGCCATTCCTAACTCTCCCTGAGAGTCATACGCGCGCCGCGATTGCTCGCGCGGTCCTCAAAGCTTCCTCGTCGGCCGCGCCAGCGCGAACGCGTAGGTTGAAAGTGTTGAAGGCCCGTCCCTTAGTTTCCCAAATCCGACGATAGCAGCTACATCACTAAGGGCCTGGGGAGGAATCGACATCGGGTGCGCCCACTCTGGGTGATCCGTTATCATCCAGCCGTGCGGCTGCCCACATTCCTACCTTCTTGAGCAAACGGACCAGTTCTGTTCGTTCGCCGGATCTCAACACGGCCATGGTTTGCTCCATGTCCAGGGCATGTTTTTGAAAGGCTCGCTTGATTAAATTCCGACCCGTCTTGGTGAGCAGAACGATCCGGCTGCGCTGGTCCCTCGGGTCGGCTGTCCTGCGGACCAGTCTTCGCGATTCCAGGCGATCGACCGCGGCAGTGATCGAACCGCTCGTGAGCAGAACTTTCCTTCCGATGACGCTCACCGGGTGCGGCCCCTTGTGCAAAAGCACTTCCAATACGGCGAAATCGGACCGGCCCAGACCCAACGCAGACACGCTTCGAATAGCATTCTGCTCGATCGCGTGAGCGGCCTTCCACAATACCAGCCAGACCCGGGTCGCCGCTTCGCGGCTTAGATTTGGAACTGGGATGGCCAACGCCCACACCCTCCGTCTTGCCCTTGACAAGAATCCATACTACTCGATATCGAGTTAATGTTGACCAAAAATATTCACTTTTAACCATGAATCATAACAACAAGCCTCCGCATCTATCTTGATGTCGAGATAATTCGACGGAAAGCCAAGTAGAATTCGTTTAACTCAGGGAGGTTAAAAAGTGATTCCTCGACTATATGCCACCGATAACAGCACCGCGACATCGATTCTGAGATTGGTCCTGGGGGTTGTCTTTTTTGCGCACGGTGCGCAGAAACTGTTGGGTTGGTTCGGAGGCTTCGGATTCGCAGGCACGATGAGTTTCTTCACTGGCATGATGCATATTCCAGCCCCGCTGGCGTTCTTGGCAATCGCAGCCGAGTTCTTCGGCGGGGTTGGGCTAATCCTTGGATTCCTGACGCGAATCGCCGCGTTCGGAATCGGCGTGAATATGGTAGTCGCGATTATGACCGTGCACCATGCCTTTGGCTTCTTCATGAACTGGACCGGCGCTCAAAAGGGTGAGGGATTTGAGTTTCACCTACTGGTACTCGCAATTGTGGCTTTTCTCATCATCCGAGGGGCGGGTGCTTTTTCCGTTGATCGCATCCTCACAGTCTCGGCGCCTTCCCTCGCAGCGGAGGGGCGTCTGGCGCATTGATGGGTGCGAGGAAGCGGCGGGACCTGTGACCAAACGCAAGCGTTCCCAGCCACTCGCTCCCGTATATCAGGAGTCGCAAAATGCAAATCGGTGTCGACAGCTTCGGGGCGGTCATCTCCGACCCGGCTACGGGCCTCACCTTCAGCCCTGTCCAGCGTCTGCAGAATCTGCTGGAAGAGATTGAGCTCGCCGACCAAGTCGGTCTGGATGTCTTTGGCATCGGCGAACATCACCGGGCAGAGTTCCTTGATTCTGCCCCCGTCGTGATTCTGGGCGCGGCCGCCTCGCGCACGAAATCCATACGCCTTACAAGCGCTGTAACGGTTCTGAGCGCTGCTGACCCGGTTCGCGTCTTCCAGGAATTCGCCACTTTGGACCTTATCTCGCATGGCCGCGCTGAGATCGTCGCCGGTCGTGGCTCGCTCGTGGAGGCTTACCTACTGTTCGGTTTCGATCTCGAAGACTACGACTCGCTTTTCTCAGAAAAACTGGATTTGTTGCTCGAGATTCGCGAGAACACACACGTTCACTGGTCTGGCAAGCATCGCGCACCACTCACCGGTCAAGCGGTCTACCCGCGTCCGCTGCAAAATCCGCTGCCTATTTGGATTGGCGTCGGAGGGACGCCGGCCTCCTTCACTCGCGCCGGTGAGCTCGGTCTCCCACTGATGGTGGCGATCATCGGTGGCGAACCCAGACGATTTCGCCCTCTGATTGACCTTTACCGCGACGCGAGCCGTCGCGCCGGTCATGCCGCGGAGAGACAAATCGTGGGTCTCCACGCCATCGGTTTTCTGGGAGACACCACCCGGCAAGCTGCCGACGACTTTTATCCCGGGTATGCGCACACTTTTACTGAGATTGGGAACGAACGCGGCTGGCCCCCAGCCACGCGGGCACAATTCGATGCTCTGCGCGGCCCCACTGGTGCGCTGCTGATCGGCGACGCAGAGACGGTCGCACAGAAAATACTGTACGTGAACAAAGTCTTCGGCGGCCTCAGTCGCATTACTTTCCAGATGGGCGTCTCGACGTTGCCGCATCAGCAGATGTTGCGGTCTATTGAAATCCTGGGAACGCGCGTCGTGCCCATCCTCGGTAGAGAACTTGCCGCAAGCCCTGTGCGTGCGCTTCGCTAGTGTGACGCCCATCGTCGAGTGGGGGCCCCGCCTGCTTGGCGATGAATTCCAGTGTTGCTTCTTGCATCGCCGTCATTGTCCTCATAGGGTGTTTCGGACGTGATCAGTCTCTGGAAATTTCGATGGCCCGATCCGGAACGCTTGACCCTATGTGCCGCGCGCGGCGCTCCAGACTCCCTGGGTGCGGCAACTTGGCGCTTACACTTGTGTGGACCTGGCCCTTCCGCTCGAGGTACAGCGGTTCACGTTCCTAATAATCCAGATCAAACATGCCCCGCCCGATTTAATCACCGGGACCAGGGACCACAGATTCGGGCAATACGCATAGCTCCGCTGCGATCTTGCCAGGAATCGTCATTTACATTTCTGAGCCGATGACTTTCGGGTGTCCCCCTACATTTTTCTGCAGAAACAAACCAGCGCATATTTGAATACCCGGAAAACAGTATTGCATCGGCAGCGACACGCAACAGAAACTCATTGGGCAACATTTAGACGTGAGAGTGTGAAATGTCGATGGAAAATTTCATAAACCGGAGAGGCCATGGGGTGTTCACGTCGTTTCGGGAAAAGGTCGTGCAGATCATTGTACTTCGCGTTGTTCATGGAATTGGTGACCGTCGCACTAATCGCTTTGCCTTCACAGGCTCAGGTAGCAGGCGCCACTCTTTCAGGAACCATTACAGATCCCTCCGGGGCTGCCATCCCACGGGCGCAAGTATCCATCAGGAATGTGGCGACCGGCGTGTCTACCGTTTCGACGACAAATACCGACGGATTTTATAGCGCGCCTAACTTGCTTCCAGGAACATATGAAGTAAGTGTGCAAGCCCCGGGATTTGCAACCGCCCTGCAGGCCAATGTCACTCTGGCAGTAGGCGAAAAGCAGACCCTGCAATTTGCCATGAAGGTCGGCCAGTCAACGCAGACGGTGGAAGTGAACGCGGCTCCGCCGGCGGTAGAACTGGCCACATCGACGATCAGCGGCGAAGTGAGCTCGGGGACCGTGCGCGAGTTACCTCTGAACGGCCGCGACTGGACTCAGTTAGCCACTCTTCAACCCGGCGTCGTCACCGTACAGACGCAGGCAGCGACCGGTTCGGCGACCGTGAACCGGGGCAATCGTGGCTTTGGAACTCAGCTAACCGACTCAGGCCACAATCCCTACGAGAATCTCTATCGCGTCAATGGAATCAGCATCAACGACTACACCAATGGAGCGCCCGGCAGTGTCCTCGGCGTGAATTTAGGCGTCGACGCCATACAGGAATTTTCCGTCCTCACCACAGACTACACTGCCGAGTACGGGATGAGTTCGGGAATGGTAATTAACTCCATAACGAAGTCCGGAGCCAACGGCTTCCACGGGGATGCCTATTGGTTCCTGCGGGACAAGAATCTTGACGCCCGGAACTATTTTGACGCTGGCGCCGTGCCGCCGTTCCACCGCAACCAGTACGGTGCCTCGGCGGGTGGTCCGCTCATCCAAAACAGAACCTTCTGGTTCGTCGATTACGAAGGCATCACCCAGGATCTGAGTGCTCCCTTCCACGATACCGTGCCTTCGGCCGCGGCACGTGCGGGAAACCTCTGTTCGGTCCCGAACGGCAGTTGCACGCCCACGACAATCACCGTGAGCCCGCTGGTGACGCCTTATCTCGGCTTCTGGCCAGTGCCAAACGGAGGATTGAACTCGGGCGGCGATACGGGGTTTTACAATACCGAGGAACTGCTTCACCTGACCGAAAACTATGTAATCGCCAGAATCGATCATCGCGTTTCGGCAAACGACAATCTAAACGGAAGCTGGTTCTATGATCGTTCGCCACAGACTCAACCTGATCCGTTGGGAAATGTGGAGACCGAGCTTTTCACCGATCGACAGATGGGAAGTTTGGAGGAGACACACGTTTTCAGCCCCTCCCTAGTAAACACCGCGCGCGTTGGTTTCAACCGCTCGCAGGGCTTTGTGAATGTGCCCGTTTCCGCGATCAATCCCATCGCGGCCGACACCAGCCTGGGCATGATTGCAGATCGTCCCGCGCCCATCATCAACATAGGCGGAATCACGCCGACATCTTCTCTGGGGAGCGCTTCGCACACAACCCACGTCCTCAATTCGTTCCAGTTCTACGACGACGCCTTTTTGACCAAGGGCAAGCATTCCTTGAAGTTCGGCTTTGCCTACGATCACGAACAATACAACGTGCAAACGCTGCAGTCGTTAAACGGCAGTTTTTCGTTCGGTTCTGTTGAGAATTTCCTGCTCGACGAACCCAGCAGTTTCAAGTTGCTCTCTCCGGCAAGCGCCCGGGAGGATGGTTTCCGGCAGACTGCTTTCGGAGCGTACATTCAGGACGATTGGCACGCCCGCCCGAACTTGACCCTGAACCTCGGACTGCGTTACGAGCCGACGACCCTGCCTTCGGAGGCCAATAACTTAATGGCGGTTTTGCCAACCCTCACGAGCCCCGCTCCCATTCCCGTCCAAACGCAGTGGGCGAACAACCAAACGCTGCGGAATTGGGAGCCGCGGATTGGTTTTTCGTGGGATCCCTTTCACGACGGCAAGACGGCGGTGCGCGGCGGCTTTGGGATTTTTGATCTTCTGGCCCTGCCCTGGATCTTCGGCTTACAGACAGACGCGTCGTATCCGACATCGTTAAGCATCGGGGTAGGCAATTTACCTCCCAACTCGTTCCCCACCGGAGCGATCGCCGCCGCGGGAGGTTTTCAGCTTTCAGCCGCGGCCGTCAAGTATGTCGCGCCGCCGAAAACGAGTTTTTCCATGAACTGGAACCTGAATATCCAGCGGGAAATCACCCCTAATTTGACAGCGACGATTGCCTATGTGGGCTCCCGGAGCAATCACCTTCCCAACACTTACGATGACATCAATTTCGTCCTTCCCACGAGCACCTCCGCCGGGTATCTGTGGCCTTCGGCGATCGGGTCGGGAGCGGTAACCAATCCCCATGTCGGCGACATTCACAGCCTGCTGTGGGACAACAACGGCTTCTACCATGGCCTACAAATCGGAGCCCTCAAAAAGCTCAGCCACGGCTTTCAAGTACAGGGAAGTTACAATTGGTCTCGATGCATTGATTCCGGTTCGGGTTTGGCCGCCGGGGACCCGTTCACGAATTCCCTCGCTACGCTTTTTTATTTTGACCCGCGATACCGGCGAGGTCTGTGCGATTACAACATCGACCAGGCTCTGAGTCTCAATTATGTATGGGACCTGCCTCGCCCTCGATGGGCGAACGGTTTGGCATCACAGGTCCTGGGAGGGTGGGAATTGGGCGGAATTCTCACGGTTCAGAGCGGCACACCGTTCACTCCTCTAATGGGTGGAGATCCGCTCGGCGAGAAAAGCACCGAGCAGTACGATACTCCTAACCGGATCAACAGCGCGGGATGTGCAACTCCGGTTAATTCCGGCAGCGTAGCCAATTACGTAAAGCTCAGTTGCTTCACTCCTCCTACGGCTCCTGTCTCCCTTGGCTCGTCGTGCGCACCTTTCACCGGCGCCGTGGGTCTGCCGCCGGCGGGACAAATCTACTGTGCAAACCTTTTGGGAAACGTCAACCGCAATTCGGTTGTCGGCCCGGGACTCCTGGATTTCGATTTTTCAGCGGTAAAGAATTTCCCGGTAACCAGAATTTCAGAGGCCTTTAACGTACAATTCCGGGCGGAATTCTTTAATGTCTTCAATCACTCCAATTTCGCATCGCCGATTGACAACAGCACGCTATTCAACCAGAACGGTTCTCCGGTGCCTGGTGCCGGAACCATCGACGCTACCACCACGACGAACCGGGAGATCCAGTTTGCGCTCAAAGTGATCTGGTAAAAGCTATGCTGCGTTTTGCCACCGCGTGAGGGTGTAGCCGAGACGTTCGATGAACGGATGCAAATTTCGCGCGAGGGGTGTTTGTTGAGTTTGCCCAAAGGTACCGGCCTGCGAACCAGCCACGGGTGCTAGTACCACATACTGACCCGTTCTCTCCGATGTCGCCCCGAACCCCATCCGATTGGAACGCTACCCACCGAGAGCGCGAATCCTCCGCCTCGACGACTTCTGGGTACTAAAAGAAATCTCAGAGATTTGCAGAAGCCAAGGGATAATCAAACATCGGGGTGCCTTGGGATCGCCAGCAACTAGCGACCCATCACTTTGTCCCTATCGGGGCCGGTCGAGAACCCACCTCGCGGCGTGGCAGACCTCTCTCTCTCTCTGCTAGGGCTTGCGGGTTCGGTGCTTTCCAGATTGCAAAGGGGTGAACTGTGCGAGCGTTCAAAGCATTTCTTTTAGTTCTTCTCCTGCTGGTGATTGCGACGGTGCTCTATGGAATCCACCTGAAACGCCGCGGCTTCAGCGCCAGGGATCAGCCCACGGAGCTCGAAGTGCTCATCGCCCGCACCATGCGGAACATGGCCATCCCCAGCAGCGCGCGCACAGACGAAAATCCATGGAAGGGTATGGACAGTCCAGAGAATCTGAAAGAGGCTCGCGAGCATTTCGCCGACCATTGCGCGCAATGCCACGGCAATGATGGCGGCGGAAAAACGGAAATGGGGCAGAATTTGTATCCCAAACCTCCGGACATGCGCGAGGTGGGAACGCAGCATCTGACTGATGGAGAGCTTTACTACATCATTGAAAATGGCATCCGCCTGACGGGAATGCCGGCCTGGGGTGATCCGCATTACATCGTGCAGGATGACGATAGCTGGAAACTTGTTCTTTTCATTCGCCATTTGCCACACCTCACACCCGAGGACATCAAAGACATGGAGAGCTACAACCCCAAAGGCAAAATGGAGACCGAAGACGAAACGGAGCACATGGATATGCCGCACATGAATCATAAATAGGCCGATGCTTTCAGGCGAATCGCACCCATCCAGCCAGCCCGCATTTCCACGCAGCACTCCAGGAAAACGCTGGGAATTTCAGGGATTTGGCAGGGCGATGGGGGCACCGACATTTCCCGTTCCCGGGAGATTCGGATAAAATTGCGACCGACATTAAATGGCACGCGCGCATAAATACAAGACGAGGTAACCAATGCTCCTCGACATCAACGCCATTCAGAAGATCCTTCCGCACCGTCCGCCATTCCTTCTGGTGGACGCAATTGAAGAAATGGAACAATGGAAGCGAATCGTCGGAATAAAGAATGTCACCATAAACGAGAATTACTTTCAGGGCCATTTTCCTGGGAAGCCAATCATGCCCGGCGTGCTCATCATCGAGTCGATGGCCCAGACGGGCGGGTTGCTGCTGCTGAAAGAAGTGCCGGACCGGGAGAAAAAATTACTCTACTTCGTCTCGATCGATAACGCGCGCTTCCGGCGGCCGGTGATTCCCGGAGATCAATTGCGAATTGAAATGAATGTGCTGGCGTGGCGCGGCGGCTTCTGCAAGCTCCAAGGCCGCGCGTCGGTGGACGGCGAGCTCGCCGCCGAAGCGACGCTGATGTGCAAAATGGTTGATCTCGAACCGGAACCAGCGGCGGTGGGAGAATCGGTCGAGAAGGCACGATGAGCGGAATCGATCCCCGGGCCATCGTTTCGCCTTCAGCAAAGTTGGGAACAGGATGTTCTTGTGGGCGCTTTCGCCGTTGTCGGCGATGAGGTGGAGCTTGGCGACGGCTGCATCGTCGATCACCACGCCGTCGTGGGCGGCCCCTCGAAATTCGGGAGCAAGAACCATTTCTATTCCTTTTCATCCATCGGCGGCGACGCGCAGGACCTCACCTATCACGGTGAGCGCGCCTGGTTGGAGGCGGGCGACGGCAACGAGTTTCGCGAATTCTCAACCGCCAATCGCGGCACCGACAAGGGCGGCAACGTCACGCGCATCGGCAGCCACAATCTCATCATGGCCTACGCGCACATCGCGCACGATTGCGTCATCGCTAATCGTGTGGTGCTTGAAAACGGAGCCCAGCTTGCCGGACACATTCGCGTCGATGATTACGCGGTGGTTTGCGCGTTCTCACTGGTGCACCAATTCACGCGCATCGGGCAGCACTCCTACATTGGCGCCAATACGGTGATTACACAGGACGTGCTGCCCTTTTCCATGGTGGTGGCCCCGCGCGCCACGCGCTGCTATGGGATTAACTCGGTAGGCCTTGAGCGCCGCGGCTATTCGCCGGAGCGCATCAAAGCCATCGAGCAAGCGTTCCGTTTCCTTCTCCGCTCCAAGTTGAACACCGGGCAAGCGGTCGACAAAATGCGTGGAACCCTCATCGACTCTGAGGACGTCTCATTACTCATCCAGTTCATCGAATCTGCAACTGGACGCGGCCTGACAAAATAGGGGCACTATGGCCGCCACTGCCGAAAACGCGCCGGGAAACTGGGGACTCATCGCCGGAAACGGCGACTTCCCTTTTCTTGTGCTGGAGGGCGCTCGAAGCCGTGGCATCGAAATGGCGGTGATCGCGATTCGCGAGGAAGCCTCACCTGCGCTCGAACGCGCTGCCAAGCGCCTGCACTGGATCAGTCTCGGCGAGTTGAGCCGGGGCATCGAACTGCTCCATCAGGAAGGTGTGAAACACGCGGTGATGGCGGGGCAGGTGAAGCATAACAGGATTTTCAGTGCCATTCGCCCCGATTGGCGGCTCGCAAAGTTGCTATTTTCGTTGCCCACGAAAAATACCGATTCGCTCATTGGCGCCGTCGCCCGCGTGCTCGAAGACGAAGGGATCGAACTTGTCGACTCCACGAAATTTCTCGGCCCGCTCTTGCCCGCAGAAGGTGTTCTGACCAAGCGCGCGCCCGATGCTCACGAGGCGGCCGACATGGCCTACGGGCGCCAAGTCGCGCGGGAGATCGCCGGAGTCGATTTGGGACAAACGGTAGTCATCCGCGGTTGCGCTTGCGTCGCCGTCGAAGCGATGGAAGGAACCGATGAGACGATCGAGCGTGCCGCGCGCATCGCCGGCGGCCAGCCGCTCGTCGTCGTGAAGGTAAGCAAGCCGAAGCAGGATATGCGCTTCGACGTGCCCGTCGTGGGCGCCCAGACCATCGAAGTGATGCGTCGCGCGAACGCTACGGCGCTGGCGATCGACGCCCGCCGCACTCTACTATTCGATCGCGATGCCCTCATCCGCACCGCCAATGAGGCCGGCATCGCGATTCAGGCCTTCGCAGTACAGAGTGGCACCGCGGCGCCGGAATCGAAAGCGAAAAGGAAAACTTGAGCAAGAAACTCATTCGCGTTGCGGTCATCGGCGTTGGAGAATTCGGCCGCAACCACGTGCGCGTTTGGCGAGAACTGCCGGGTGTGGAACTGGCCGGAATCGTTGACGCGAATCCTGCTCGCGCGGCCAAAGTCGCGGCGGAGTTTGGCACTCGAGTGATACCCGACCCAGCGGCCCTACGGAGCGAACGCATCGACGCTGTGTGCGTTGCCGTGCCCACAAGAGAACACGCCCGCGTCGGCTGCCGGCTGCTCGAAGCGGGGGTCGACGTGCTGGTTGAAAAGCCGATGGCCGCGTCGCTGAGCGAAGCCGACGATCTGATTGCAGCAGCCGAGCGATCCGGGAGCATTTTACAAATCGGTCACTTGGAACGATTTAATCCGGCGGTAATGGCCGTGCGGCCAATCGTGACCCGCCCCATGTTTTTCGAGGTTCACCGCCTGGGCGTTTTTTCGCCGCGCAGCCTCGATGTGGACGTTGTCTACGACGTAATGATTCATGACCTGGACATCCTGCTTTCCCTTGTGAATTCCACGGTCACGGACTTGAAAGCCGTGGGCATCCCCGTGATGACCGATAAAGTGGATATCGCTCAAGCTCGTATCGAGTTCGCTGCCGGCACGGTCGCGAACGTTACCGCCAGTCGGGTTTCCACCGAGCGCGTCCGCAAAATGCGTTTCTTCCAGCAGCACGAATATATTTCTATGGATTTCACGCGGCAGGATGTGCTGCGAGTCCGGGTCCAGCAGGGTTGCTCTCTACCGAGCGCGCTGCTGCCCGACGACGGCCCGCCCGAGATTAATTTCGAGAAGCTCGCCACAACTCCGGGTGAGCCGCTGCGCGCCGAATTATCCGCTTTCGCCGAATCCGTGCGGACCCGCCAGCGGCCCATCGTCGACGGCGAAGCGGGCCGCCGCGCGCTGGAACTGGCTGACCGCGTCATGGCAGGCATCCTCGAACACGCCGGGCGCGTCCAATTGGGAGCTTTCTCGCCGCAGGAAGTTCAATGATCCCACGCATCCTCGTCCCGATGAATGTTCGTCCGGTTACCGCTGAAGAGGCTAAGAAGACCGGTCACCGCACCACCACGTACCTGGATGACCGCACCGTCATTCCGTCGGGCCCGTCCGACGCTCCGCCGCTCAATGGCAAATCGAACATTCCCGCGCACCTCCCTCTCGGCGTTCTGGTGAACCGCACGCTTGTCGAGCGGGGCATGCCCGCAAAACCGTTCGAGCACCTTACTCCCGTATCGGACACGATTCCGCGGGGAATCCTGGATTCACGAGTTGTGGTGCCTTCCTATGTCGAGCCGCTGGCGCCCGAAGAGAGGAGGGAATTCGAGCATACGCCAGAACTCACAGCTGACCTCCGTGAGGTGATCGAACCCGACCTTTTTATCACCGGCGATGCCAATCTCCTCATCGAGCCCGAAGAGAAGCGCGACGCTCGAGACGATCTCGTCACACGCAGTCTTTCCGTGCTGGTGCACGTCGCACTGATCATTTTCTTGGTCTTCTCTCCAAGAATTTTTCCGACGCACGTCCCTACACAGCAAGAAACAGAACTTGCCCGTCAACAGTTGACCTACCTGCTTCCGCCCGAAGCGCCCGCGCCCAGAACTCCGCCTGCGCCCAGGCTTCGGATTGATCCGAAGACGCTCAACCGCGTGGCCCCCCCGGTCGAACCGGCGCCCGAACCCAAACCTTCGCCAGCGCCGGTCGTCCCGGCACCTAAGCCCCTGGCGGAGCTGCCCGACGCGCCAAGGCCGCAGATTCCAGTCGTGCCCCAGGCGCAGGCGCAACCCGCGCCTTCGCAACTTGAGCCCGTGAAGCCGTCGCCGCAGCAGACCCCGAACCGGCTTAACTTGCAGTTGCCGTCAAGCAATCTCCACGATCAGTTGCAGGAAGCAATCCAGCACAATACCGGAGGGGGGATTCAGGCTCCCAATGGGGGCGGTGGCCCCCAGGCTCCGGGGGGGCCCGGCGGACCGGGCATGGGGCAGGGATACCAGATCTTGACACCCACCGAAGGGGTCGATTTTTCGAGCTACATCCAGCGGCTGCTCGCCACCCTAAGGCGTAATTGGTACGCGGTTATGCCCCAGTCCGCCATGATGGGTGACAAGGGTATGGTTTTTACCACGTTCCAGATCAATCGCGATGGCAGTGTTCCGGCGCCCGATCCGCTTCTTGAACGCACTTCCGGCAAAGGTCCGCTCGACAACGCCGCCATGTCCGCCATTCACGCCTCGAACCCATTCGAGCCGCTGCCTTCTGAATTCAAGGGACCTTACATCCGCCTGCGCATCGTGTTTCTCTACAATCTCCCCCTCGATTACGCCAAGTGAACCCCGCGCGGATCAACCGACTGCAAGTGGTGGTCGCTGGTCTTCTCGTGGGGCCGGTGTCGCTTGCGATGCTGCCGTCGTTCTGGAGATTTTCTGGATGAGCGATCTCGAGCGGCTGGTGGTAGTTCTGGGACCTACCGCTTCGGGAAAGTCCGCACTGGCGATCGATCTCGCTGAAAAACTTGGCGGCGAAATCCTCGTCTGTGACTCAACGCAGGTCTACCGCCATTTCGATATCGGGACGGCGAAAGTCCCGGAGGCGGAACAACGCGGAATTCCTCATCACCTAGTCGATTTGGTCGAGCCGGACGAACTGTTCACGGCAGGTGAATACCGCCGACGCGCGCTCGAAGCGCTCAACGACCTGCGGCAACGCCGCAAACTTCCCATTCTCGCCGCCGGAACAGGTCTCTATCTTCGCGCGCTGCTCGAAGGCCTCTCCGACGCACCTCAGCGCTCAGATGAACTCCGGGACCGTCTTCGAGAAAGCGCCCAACGACGCGGGCCCGAATATCTTCACAAGCTTTTGGCCAAATTAGATCCCGCGGCGGCCGGCCGCATCGCGCCTCGCGACACACAGAAAATCATTCGAGCCCTCGAGATGCGCCTGCTCGCGGGCAAACCCCTTGACGAAATTCATGGCGCCGGCCGCATCGGCCTAAAAGGTTACCAGGTAACGAAGATCGGCCTGAATCCGCCGCGCACTGCACTGTATGCCCGCATTGACGGACGCACGGAGCGAATGATGCAGGCAGGCTGGCTTGATGAAGTTAGAAAGTTAATGGGGGCAGGGATTGCTACCGACGCCAAGCCTTTTCAGTTCATCGGCTATTCCGAACTGCGCCACCAGATCGAAACCCGGCTTGCCCAAGAGCATCCGCTAAAGGCAATTCAGCAGGCTACGCGTCAGTTCGCGAAGCGCCAGATCACCTGGTTCGGTCGCGAGGCTGGCGTGCATTGGCTCCGAGGTTTCGGCGACGATCCAGAGATTGCGACCGCCGCGCTGGCGATCTGCGGAAAAAAACCAAGCTAACCTTCCGCAAACCCGCTCACTTCTGCGCGATGATCGCTGCTACGCCACTGCGATCGCCGAAATCGCCCATCTCGACCTTCGAGAATCCCGCCTCGCCAAGCCAGCTTCGATATTCGCCGAACGTGTAGGTGTTGCCTGCGTCGGTGTGGACCAGCATATTCAGAGCGAAGATCAACGGGAATGGAGGACCGCTGCGCTCGTCATTGGGAATCATGTCGATAATCGCGAGACGCCCGCCGGGCTTGAGCGCCTGTTGCAAGCGCTTGAACAAGCGCCGCGAGGAAACTTCGCTTTCGCTGTGCACGATGTGCCCGAGCAACACCAAATCGTACTCCTCGGCCGGAAATTCCACTTTGTGCAGATCGCCCGGCAAAAAATCGTAACGGTTCGCAAGGCCGTGTCGCTCGAGATACCTCCGCGTCTGCTCGAGCACCTTGGGAAGGTCCTGCGCGGTCACCCGAGCGCCCGAATCCGCCTCGGCAATCGCGATTCCCCACACGCCCGAACCACAGCCCACGTCCAGCACCCGCGATCCGTGCTGCCTCGAGCCCGCTCCCAGCATCTTCGCCAGCCTCTGCGAGGGCAACCGATTCTGAACATGAAGCGTGCGCGTCAGAACCGAAAAAAACTTTTCCGCCTCTGCCGGATCAAACACGGCGTGGATGGGCTTTCCGCTCCGCACCGCCTCCGGGAGCTTGCTCCATCCTTCCCAATGGTCGTCATTTTCAAGGAATGCGCCCAGATAATCGGGGCTGTTGCGAACCAGGAACTTCGCTGCGAGCGGGCTCAGCGCGTAAGCGTCCTTGTGTTTGGTGAGGAGCTCGAAGCCGCGAAGCGAATCCAGCAGCATCCGCGTGCCGCGCTCCGAGGCCTGCGTGGTCCGCGCGATTTCAGCAGCGGTCTGCGCGCCATTGGCGATGGATGAAAAAATGTCCAATTGCACCGCTGTCGAAAGGATCTTCGCAGCGGCAAACGAAAAGCTCATCTGCATGAGCGGCGCGGGATCAAGTGTCGGTGCTTGTGCGACTGCCGGTGTGAGGTTCATGAACAGGCTCTCCTAGATCGAGAGAAACGGGAAACCCAGATTCTACCCGAAAATGCTAATCATTAGTCCGCTTTAGATTGTCGGAGGCAGCAGGGCCGTTTGCTGCAACAGGCCCTGGCATCTCGCGGGCTGGTGTTGCTGGCCAATAGGCAGGTTGGGCCGACCCGGCAACCCAAGCGTTGGGGTCACACGCCAAGCGTGACTCCTTCTTTCGATCGCAACTCCGGTCAAAAGGGTTATGATATGCAGCTATAAGCTGCGGTATTTAACCTTCAAATTGGAGTCGGGGCATGTTCATTAGGGTGCGAGGATGCCGGCGGCCGCCGGTCTCGGCATGTATATCCTGTTTTCTGATGATTTTGGCGTTGCTCATGACTACAACGCCGGGCCGGGCTCAGGTTGCCGCCGCCATCTCCGGAAAAGTGGAGGACGCATCGGGCGGCAGCGTCAGCGCCGCAACCGTTACGGTTAAGAGCCTCGAGACCGGAGCCACACGAATCGCTATGACCGACGATTCGGGCATTTTTCACATGGTCGGCCTGCCGCTTGGCCCCCAGGAAGTCAAGGCGGAGAAGAACGGTTTCAAGGCCACGGTCCGCAGGGGGATTAATCTCGAGGTGGCGCAGGAGGCCACCGTGAATCTTCGCCTCGAGATCGGCGATGTCGTCCAGCAGGTCGTCGTCGCGGAAGAAACACCCGTCGTCAACACCACGACCGCTTCGATTTCGGGCGTCGTAGGCGAACGGGAGGTCAAAGATCTGCCGTTGAACGGCCGCAGTTTCGACAATCTGATTACGCTGAATCCGGGCGCGATCAACTTCAGTGCCCTGAAAAGCGCGCAGACGAGCACCAGCAACGGAAATACTTTCTCGGTGGCGGGTCGCCGCACCTACGAAAATCTGTTCCTGCTCAACGGCATTGAATACAGCGGATCGAGCCAGCTGGCCATAACGCCAGGAGGGGTCAGCGGGAATCTGCTCGGAATTGACGCGATCCGCGAATTCAACGTGGAGACCGACACCTACTCCGCGCAATACGGCAAGCGCGCGGGCGCGCAAGTAAGCATCGCGACGCAGTCAGGAAGCAACGCCCTGCACGGCACCGTTTTCGAGTTTCTCCGGAACAGCGCGCTCGACGCGCGCAGCTACTTTGCCCAGGGAGCAAATCCGCCCTTCCGGCAGAACCAGTTCGGAGCCGCGGCCGGCGGCCCATTTAAGAAAGACCGGCTCTTTCTGTTTGGCAACTACGAAGGGTTCCGCCAGTCGCTCACCGTCAGCAACGTGGCCGTCGTCCCAGACCAGCAGGCGCGCCAGGGATTCTTACCGAACGCATCGGGCGTCTACACCAAGGTCGCCAAGCTCAATGCCGCGATGCTGCAGTACATGTCGTTTTGGCCCCAGCCGAATGGCGCCGAGCTAGTGAACCCCGCGAACGGCTTCCCGAGCGGCACAGCGCTTTCCTTCAATAATCCCCAGCAGAGCATCCGCGAAGATTTCGGCACCCTGCGCGCCGACTACAACCTCGGAAGCAACGACACACTGACCGGTGCCTACACCATCGACGACGGCAACAGCCTGGTGCCGCTCGCCGATCCTCTGTTTGCTTCCTACAGCACGCTTCGCATGCAAGTGGCCAGCGTGCAGGAAACACATGTTTTCTCGCCGGACATCCTGAACACCTTCCGCGCCGGGTTTTCGCGTGCCGGATTCAATTTGGATTCCACGCTGCTGGCCTCCTTCCCGGCGAGCCAGGACTTCGTCACGGGCAACGGTCCGGGAGGAATTGTCGTGGGAGGCGGCGTCAGCACGACCAACGGGCAGGGAACGATTACATCGGCGGGACCGAACAATGCAGCGGGAGTTTTCAATCGCAGGAATCTGTTCACCTACGCCGACGATGTGCAGATGAACAAAGGTAAGCACCAGATCAGCTTTGGCGCCTGGTTTCAGCGCGTCGAGGATAACGAGGACAGCGCCTCTCGTCAGACCGGGCAAGCAACTTTCGCCAGCCTGACCACATTCCTGCAAGGAACCGTGACTTCCTTTCAGGTAGTCCCCAATCCGACCGAACTCGGCTGGAGAAGCCTTTTCGGAGCGTGGTACGTTCAAGATTCGATTCGCATCAAGCCACGCCTCACCATTCGCGCCGGCCTTCGGCATGAATTCACCACCGGATGGAATGAAGCGTTTGGACGCGCCGCGAATTACGTATCCGATTCTTCGGGCGTGCTCGTCACCCAACCGCGCCTGGGAGACTCGGTATTCACGCAGAATAATGCCAAGTGGCTATTCAGCCCCAGGGTCGGTCTGGCTTGGGACGTCTTGGGGAACGGAAAAACGGCAGTTCGCGCCGGATTCGGAACCTACTATTCACTGATTGACGATCTCGCTTTCCTGCTGAATTCCCTTCCGCCTTACAACGGAGCGCTCTCGTTCTCGGGCGCGCTTTCTTCGATTGTGCCGATCGCCCGCGGCCTGCCATCGCCGCCCTCTTGCGGACCCGGCGTGCCGTCGCCGTGCGCCACCTATGCGCCTCAGGGGATACAGGCCAATGCCAAAACCCCCACGGTCGAGGAGTGGAACCTCACCCTCGAACAGGAACTCGATCACAATACCGCGTTTCGCGTTGCCTACGTTGGCTCGCACGGATACCACGGCTTTCTGAGCATCGATCCCAACGCAATTCCCGCACAGATATGCGCGACGATCAGCGGCTGCGCGGCGGGCGGTATTTCGGTGTCCAGCACAACCCCGGCCACAGTCGTCGCTCAAGGTACGCGCTACATTCCTGTGGGCTCCCGTCCCAATCCGTTCCTCGGAGCAGGGTTTTTCTGGTTCACGGATGGCACCACCAGTTACAACGCGCTGGAGACCGAAGTCACCCATCGCTTCAGCCATGGCTTGCAGTTCCGGGCCAACTATACCTGGTCAAGGGACCTCGACATTAACTCCGCTCTCACCGGAGCGCAGGCCAGCAACCAGGCGCAAATGGTAATGGACCGGACCGATATCCGCCGCGACTGGGGGCCGTCCGCACAGAATGTCACCAGCCAAGCCAGCATTTCCGCGCGTTACGAATTACCGATCGGCCAAGGGAAGCACTGGCTCGGCGGCGCCAACGGGATCGAGGACAAACTTGCTTCTGGCTGGCAGCTAAACGGGATATCCACTCTGCTGAGCGGCTTTCCGTTCACGCCGCTAGTGGGCTCCAATCGCTCTGGGGACGGAGACACCAGAAATCCGGACCGGCCCTCATTGAAAGCAGCCTTTTCAGGTCCGATCATTCTTCACACCCAAGCGGAATGGTTCAACCCCAATGCCTTTGTTCTGCCATCCCTGGGAACGTTCGGTCGTTTGGGACGAGGGGCATTCAATGGCCCGGGGTTGGCCGACCTGGATTTTTCGCTCCTCAAGAACACCGCCCTAAGCGAGAGAACCAATCTCGAATTTCGCGCGGAGTTCTTCAACATTTTCAACCGTGTGAATTTCGGTCCGCCCAACACGACCATATTCTCGGGTGGGACCATCAACGCTTCGGCGGGGCTCATCTCCACGCTGGCAACCAATCCACGGCAGATTCAATTCGCGTTGAAGCTGATCTTCTGATTTTCTAGCGGGAAGAACTCAGGTCGGGCGCCGGATATTCGGGCAGCTTGGAATTCTGCTGGTCGGTACGTTTTACTTCCAATTCGTCAAACAGTACCGAGGGGCTCACGACCGTTTGAGGAATAGCTCCTTCTCGATTGCTCACCAAAGGATCGTTTCCCGCGGCGATCAGATCGTTGCGCAGCGTTCGCGTGTCGAGCTCATCAAACACCGCACCGCGCACCAGTTCCTGATGCCCATCGCCATAGACGCGGTAGAGCAGCCTGGGATTCGATCCCGCCAGCGTTTCGACGTAATAGCCGAAGGGTTTGTTGTCCTGCTTGCAGAGGTCGATCAGTTTTTTCTTCAACTCCTCGGGCGAGAGCGATTGGCTGGAGTGCACGATCAGGTTCCCGATGTTGGGCGTGGGAGATTGCCCGGGGGCGGCCCGGCCGTGCCCGTTGGATTCGGGAAAATCGCGAATCGGTTCGCGCCCCAGCAGGTAACTCACCAGACTCCCATTCTCGATCACCGGCACCGGCGTGGCGCGCACCCCTTCATCATCTATGTCATAACTTCCAATCAACTCTTTGCCCTCGAAGGTTTTCATCGTCGGGTCGTCGAGCACCGAGAGAAACGCCGGCAGCACCCGGCCCTTGTAATTGGACGAATAGTCTCCGGTAGTCCGCGCCGATTCGCCCGGCTTGGGCCGAGTTCCCAGCACGTTCTGGCCAACCATCCCGTAAAAGAGATCACTTGCCGCATCGGGGCCAAACAGAACAGGCCCGCGATAATCTTCCTCGACCACGGGCGCTTCCCGCAGCGCTTTCAGCGTTTCGATCAGCTTGGCGACATGGGCCTGAAATTGTTCGCCAGGCGGCAACTCCTTCAGACTGCTCGCGGCGTAATAAGGCGAGCGGTCCAGACGCATACCATCGGTCGCCTGAGTCGAACCGGCTGCATTCAAAAAATAGACAGCGTATCCGTCGCGCGTAACCGTTCCTTCGGTATTCACATAGTATTGATTTACCGCCCGGAACCGCACCGACGCAGTGAGGGATTCGATCTTGGGATCACCGCGAAACAGGGCCGTGGATTTTTCGAGTATCTCTTTCCAGGCCTTGGGATCGAAATCTATTTGGGCGAGTGGGCCGATGGACTGCAGTGGCTTGGCTTTCGCGAAATCGTCGAAGGGCTGGTCGGCGCTGAATTGGCTGAGCGCCGCCTTTTTCATCGCCAGCGCCTGGCTTGCCGCTTTGTAGGCTTGGTCGGTTGCCATCCAGAGCTGCCAACGCAGCGCGACAGGGTCATTGTCGAGCGGCGCAAAGGCTGCGGCGCCTACGCCCGGGCCGTAATAGCTGTCCTGCTTGTAGTCTCCGACGCGAACCACCACGCGCACCGAGCGTGCGCGGAAATTTTGATCCTGCCGAAGCGCGCCGAACGCGGCTTCGGCGTCGTATTCGGTGATGTCCGAGAGGCGATATTCGATGTAATAGGGCGCCGGAACATTATCGATCTTGAGCCTTGCTTTCGAGCGGGTAAGTTCCTCTCGCATAGCCTGTAGCAGCGGATCGCTCGACGGCTCACCCGATGACCCGGACTTGGCCTGGTTGGATTTCTGCGCGGCCCGCGACTCTACCGTGGGCGCGGCGAAAATGCAGGCAGCCACCATGCACATCGGCACCACCCGCGACAGCCAGGCCCGAAATTTCATCGGGCCACACCCGCGGGAGCCGATCCTGTGACCGCCGCGGAACCCTCATCGTCAAAACCGGGCGGCGGCAGGATGGGAGGACGTTGCGTCCCTTTGGCGCGCTTCTGCACTTCAATTTCGGAAAACAGCATTGCCGGAGCGACCGCGGCAACCGGCACTTGCCCCGATTCGGCCCCACAGACGCCATTGAATACCTGTTCCGCGTCGCCTGTGAGGATGATGTTGTTCAGGGAAAGAAGCGGAGTGCCAACAATATCCACTCCCCGCACCAGCTCATCGGGACGGCCATCGGCGAAAACCCGCCACACCATCACCGGAATTACCTGGAATGCCTGCGGCGAGGCGCGGCCCGTCAGTGTGAAGCCGCCTTGAATATCTTCGAAATAGAGTCCGTAAGGCTTTCCTTGTTTCTTTATTTCGTCGACAAACTTTTGCCGCAGTTCGGAATCCTTCACCGTATGGGTTGAGGTCACGATCAGATTTCCTTGCCTTCCTACAGGCATGAGGCCGGGCTGGCGCCGCCCGTGGCCGTTCGAGTGGCTGAAATCGGTGATCGGCGCGCGGGACATGAGAAAGCTCTTCAGCACACCATTCTCGACGGCTCTTACGCGCACCGCTGGCACGCCCTCGTCATCGAAGTCATACGTGCCAGCCAGCTTGGTTCCATTTAACTCTTTCAGCGTAGGATCGTCGGTCACGCTGATAAACGAAGGCAGCACGAGCTGGTTCACCTTTTTCGTGAACGTCTGCCCTTCGGTATCGCCGCGCTGCCGATGTCCCTCGAGACGGTGCCCGAGAACCTCATGGAAGAAAACCGCAGCGGCTCTTCCGGACAGCATGGCCGGTCCGGCATAAGGCTCCGCCACCGGCGCCGAGCGCAAAGCTTTCAGATCCGCAGCAATCTTTTCCACCTTGCCTGTGAGTTCCGCCTCAGACGGAAGCTGCTCGGGCGAGCCCGCCTGAAACGTTTCGACGCGCATCAGGTCCATACCATCATCGGCGCGCGTTTCGCCCTGAATCACCAGACGGCTGATCACCGAGGGCTGCACCAGAGCAGCGCCCTCACTCGTCACCAGGTACGACCGGGTAGTGGCAAACTGCAAATACACGGTGGAACCATACACCTGGGGATACTTCAAAAAGGCCGCCGAAACGCGGCGAATCCGGTCCTCCCAAATTTTGCGATCTAGTGCAACCTGCGGCCGAGATTCATCCAAATGCAGCTTGGGAGCTTCGACCGAAAAGTCAGGCGACTTGTCTTCCTCCACGGATTGAACCGCGAGATTCGTTTTGACTTTCAAGAACGCCTGCGAAGCCTGCTCGTATTCGCGATCGGTCAACTGCCACAGCACACGCGCGACGGCGTCCTGGTCATCGCTCAGCGGCAAAGAGCCCGATACGATTCCCGAAGGACGGCTCTGGCTGTGCGTGTTGTCAAGTGCTGGGGAGCCTACGCGCATCATTACGTCGGCCTGCCGCCGGTGATTCTCTGAGGAAACAATCAGGCTTCCCGTCATGCCGACGATCGTCGCGGTGGTGGCATCGGAAACCGCGTAGCCGAGGTAATAGCTGCCCGGATCCGCTCTACCGAGCGCTTCCGCAGCGCGATGCAGCTCTCGCTGCATGGTTTCAAGCAAAACATCGGTGGGGGCAGCCGAATAGACCGTGGCGAGCGGAACCGCTCCCACGACCAGCCAAGCACAAACGAAGGGCCAATACCGCAATCGCATGAGGTTGTCAGGGACGAACCGTCAATCTAGCACATTTAGCTGACCGCGGCGAAAGGTTCCAGAGTGGGAAGTCAAAAAAAGGATGGTGACTCCGGCGGCGCATCCCGAGAAACAAGAGAAAGATGGTTTCTGGCGAGTACGCGCACGTGGGGGGGAACGCAAAGTCGTCCTCCAGCCCTCAAAACCGGAGGAGCCAGACTTTCGCGAACGCTGCTTCAACACGGCTCTACTTTTTGACGAAATCGCGTATGCAGCCGGCCAGGTGACTTGATCTGATCGTTGCTGGGCTTGCTTTTCTGAGGAAGGCCTCGCACCCTTTCCGGCGCCAATCCATGTCCGTCAATTGGGCGTCGGTTTGCTTCTACACCTCCTCCCCGGACGACAGCGGTGGCCAGAATCGGGCCGTGATAGCTGACTCTCTAACACGACACGAGCAAGCGATCGAAGGCCAAGAATCTCTCCGCTGGTAAACCAGCCCAATGCAGGTAAGTGGTCAACCATTGCCCGGTTGCTGTGGAAGAGTGGTTAACTCCCTGGAATCTGCGGGTTCTACAGCTTATGCTCGAAAAACTCCTCGTTGTGGGTCATGAAATCCGGATAGGCACCGGCGCCCAGCTCATAGAGGTCCATGCCTTGCCGCTCGCCTTCAGAAGCCACCCGCAGCGGATAAACCCGATTCAACAACCAGTTCAAGCCATAGGTCAGCGGAAACACAAACCCAATCAAGGTTGCAACGCCAACAAGTTGTGCCAGGAACTGACCCCAGCCTCCGCCGTTGGACAGGGCAGCGCCGGATTGCCCGGCATTGCCAAAAATTCCAGCCGATAGCACTCCCCAAAGGCCTGCCATCCCGTGCACCGAGATGGCGCCGCTCGGATCGTCAATCGACAGCCGGAGCTCGAACCACTCCACCGAGAAAGTCACCAGCGCCCCCGCAATGCCACCGATGACAATCGACTCGGCTGGCACCACGAAAGCGCAAGCCGCACTGCTCGCGGCCAACCCACCGATCCACCCGTTCGCGGTGAGTGAAGCATCCGGTTTGCCAAAGCGGACGCGCGTGATCGCCGCGGCCATCAAGGCCGCAGCGGAGGCCGATAGCACCGTATTGATAGCTATACGGACCGCGTTGCCTGGATCGACACTGCCAAACAGGACCGCTCCGGCGGAATTCAATCCCATCCAGCCGATCAACGCGAGCAAGCACCCGAACGAAACAAGGACGCTGTTGTGGCCCGGGATCGCACTGGGCATTCCCTCGACCGTGTATTTCCCCTTCCGCGGTCCGAGAATCCAAGCGACCGAAAGCGCTGTCAAACCGCCGACCACTTGAATCGTGCTCGAACCGCCGGCATCCACAAAGCCGCGGCCAAATCCGCCAATCGTGCTGAGCTGCGCGAGCCATCCACCACCCCAGACCCAATGCGCAAACAATGGGTAGGTCCATCCTGCGAGAATGGCGGTCGAGGCACAGATCGCTCCCAGGCGCCAGCGATCGGTGCCAGAACCAAGCGGGATCATGCCCGCCAGTCCGGCACTGAATATTCCGAGCAACGCGCCAAGCGACGCCGGCGAACCGTCGAGGTCGATTCGCCGCAGAAAAAAACCGCCGGAGGCGATCCAATTCCACCCCCGGCCCGCGAGGAAGAATTCATACGCCGGACCACCCGAATAGCCTTGCCAGGAAAACCCGCACACAAAATAGACCAGCGCAGCGGTGGCGGTCACGCACAAAGAAGCCAGCATCAGGTGCGACGCGCTTCGGGAGCGGCCCAGTCCGGCATTGACGAGCGAAAGCCCGGCGACGGCCAGAGGAATCAGCAGAATCGAGAACAGGCAGAGCAGCGATCCGATATCGGATAATCCGGTCAGCGGAGTCACTCCCTTGCCCTTCGCAGAAGAGGATGCGACCGCGCGACAAGCACCAACCCCATGAGTTGCACACCCATACCGGCGAGCAGAAAGACAACTCGCGCGGGTCCCGCCGCTAACAGCGCCACGGCCGCGAAAACGATTCCCCACCCCGAAAGTAACAGCAGAAATCCCAATGGCTTCATGCACGCTCCAGGAAAAGTGCGGTCTAGAATCACTCCGCTCTTTGCTTTCCTATATATAAAAAAAATCTATGGAACGCATCCAAATAGTTTCAGACCAAGCCGCAGCCCGGGCTGGTTCGTTATCCCGCAGGCTAGGATGGCCGCTGATTTGGCACCTGGGGCTTACCTCCGCCAGGTCAATCCCGGCCATTTGAAACTTCTATTTCTATTATCACAACGTTGCATTTTACTAATTCCATATACTTCCTTAATGTCGCCGGGATCAGTACACCTTAAAGGAGGATCACCGCTTATGGCCGAGAAGACAACCGGTGAGATGCAAGCAACCTTAGGGCTGACTGGGTTGACGATGAACGCAATGGCGTTGATCGCTCCCGGTGCATTCCTATGGCTCACCTTTTACGCACAGGCTACCGAGGGGGCCACATCGCCCGCGATGTGGATCGGGATCATTTTCGCCCTTCTACTGTGCTTGGCGACCGCCGTCTGCTATGCGGAGATGGCGAAATTGTACCCAGGCACAGGCAGCTCCTACTATTTCGCGGAGCAGTCGTTTCTGAATCACGACAAAGCATGGCGCTACGCCCGTCTCTCGAAGTTTATCGTGGGCTGGGCGTCGCATCTGTACTACTGGATCTACCCGGGTGTGATGGTCGCGGTGACCGGCATTTTCACCGGCTACATCGTCGGCACTCTCTGGCCCAACTTCATGAGCGCCTCGAACCCCGGTCCTATGTTCATGATGCTGGTAGCCGTCATCTTCACCTTCGGGGTGGCCTACATCGCCCATCGCGGCGTGAACGGTTCGACGGCGGTCAGCATTGCCATCAACGTGATACAGATTTCGGCGTTGATCGTATTTTCCGTTATGGCCATCGGTTACCGGATCAATCACGCGCCCGGCAGTGTTGCGTTCCAGTGGGATGCAACGACCAGTGAGGCGTACAACTACGAATTCAAAACCGCATCACAAACTGTGAACGGCCAGAAGACCGACGTGATCGTTCGCGACGCCAATATGGTGCCGCAACCGCTGCTGGACGCAGCCGGAAAGCCGGTTCCATACCATATCAGCTATCCCGAAAAAGACTCGATGGGGAATTTCCTGAGCCACACGAACGCGAAATCCGTGGTTGCGATCCACAACTTCGGATGGATGTTCGTTCAGGCCACGGTCGCCATCTTGATCCTGGTGGGATTTGAATCGGTGACCTCACTGGGCGGCGAGGCCAAAAACGCAAAACGCGACGTACCGATTGCGGTTATCACCTCGCTGTTGGTACAGGGTGCATTCTGCTATCTGTTCGAGTATTTTGCCGCGAACTACGTTTTAAATAGCGGCTATACCATGCAGAATGCGGCGGGCTCCGCGGCGCCCATCGGTGACCTGATGGTTATGGTCGGCGACGCGCTGTTTGGATCCGGGCATGGCCGGACCTTCATGTTGATTCAGGCTGTCACCGTGTTCCTGGCGCTGATTGGAACCACTCTCTCCTGCATTAACACCGGAGCGCGTGTCACCTACGCCATGGGCAAGGACCAGGAAGTACCTGAACATTTCGGCATGCTTCATGCCAAGAACCTCAGCCCGCATCGGGCCATCTGGACGCTCGCGGTCATCTCCGCCATCTTCGGATGCCTTGCCCTGCTGATGGTATTCGGTGACGCTGGCGCGCCCACCGATGCAGCGATCCAAGCCCTGCCTCACGGGTTCTGGTCGAGTTTCGGGTACTTGACTCATGACAAGATGGCGGCTCTGCCGAACACGTTGACTACCATTACCCTCGCGTCAAACTTCGGCACGTTCCTGCTCTATGGTCTGAGCTGCATTACCTGCATGGTGTGCTTCCACAATCATCCCCAGTTCAGCTTCATCAAGCACATGGCCGTTCCCGTGTTCGGGGTAATCGCCAACCTGGTCTGCATGTCGTTTTATTTGATCGGGCCATTCATGGGGTACGGCACCAAGATGGAACCGTTCCTGGCCTTGGGAATTGCGGCTGTCTGGGCCATCTACGGGGGTATCTACTTTACGATGTCGAGCAGGAAGTCAGGCAAGACGACCTTGGTTCCCTCCCGCTCGACGATCGCATCGTAGCTTCAGATCGCGCAAATGGAAACTCAGGGCGGGGTGGTTATCCCGCCCTGTTTTCATTTGGGAAGGAAGTGAGGTCTAATGTACCGAGGACTATCGTTGTCATTATCGAGTGGAGGCGCTGTTGCCGTCACTGCTCGAGAGCCACAAGCTCCACGACAAGGGTCAATGGACGTTGAGTTCGCCGAGCTTTCCGACCTCGGGCGTGTTCGCGAGGGAAATGAAGACTACCTAGGGCATGCGATTCCGGACGCTCCCGAGCGGGTGCGTTCGCACGGTTGGTTGTTTGTGCTGGCGGACGGCGTCGGCGGACAAGAAATGGGCGAAGTCGCCTCACGCACCGCCGTCGAGACCTTGATCGAAGGCTTCCGGCGGGCAGGCGCTGGAGAACCTCATGGAGCGCTGCTAGGGCGGTTGGTTCAAGAAGCGAATAAGAATGTCATCGATGCGGGGCATGCTTCCCCCAGTGGTTCGGGCACAGGCATGGCGTCCACGCTGGTGGCCTGTGCTCTCCGCTATGACCGAATCGCGGTCGCGCATGTGGGGGATTCGCGCTGCTATCTCATCCGACAGGGCCAGGCGGCGCTGCTCACCCGGGACCACACCGTGGCCAATGAACATGTGAAATTGGGATTGATCTCGGCCGACGAACTCGCCGATGCGCCGACGCGCCACGTCCTGAGCCGCTGCCTGGGAAGCGAACTCATCGTGGCCGCCGAGGTCAATGAACACCAGGTCTTCGCCGAAGATGTCCTGCTGGTGTGCTCCGATGGATTGCACAACTCGGTCGCGGCTTCCGAAATGGCTGGGGTAACGAGCCATGGCGGCGATTTGACCGTCGCGGCACACAGGCTCGTCGATATTGCCAATCAGCGCGACGGCAGTGATAATATCAGCTTGCAGTTGATACGCGTTCGCAGTGTGGAACGCGTCGGCATGTACCGCGGGCGTCCTTATCTGCTTCGCTGATAGCGGCTCACCGCGCATTTTTTTGCTTGCTGCACGCGCGCGAGGATTCCAGTCCGCCCCGGCGAACAACTCGATCACTATCGCATCGATAGCGTGGCCGCCCGCAGCGGCATGGCCTCTATTTTTCGCGGAACCGACCTCCAGAACGGCCGCGCCGTGGCCATCAAAGTCCCCCACCCTGAAATGGAAAGCGATCCCGTTCTGTTCGACCGCTTTCGCCGCGAACAGGAAATCGGAAAGGCGCTCGACCATCCCGGCGTAATGAAGGTCTATGACGACGAGGATCGCAGCCAGATCTACATGGTCATGGAATGGGTGAACGGCAAGCTGCTCCGCCAAATCCTCGGCCCGCAAAGGAAACTTCCTACAGAACGCGCCGTAAAAATCGCCGTGGGAATCGCCGACGCTCTTTCCTATATTCACAGCCGCGGCGTCGTCCACCGGGACCTCAAGCCGGAAAACATCATGGTAGACGGCGATGACCATATCAAACTGATTGACTTCGGCATCGCCGGCCAGCAAGGTGCCCGCCGGCTTACGTTCGCAAAACTCTCGCAGGTGATGGGCACACCTGAATACATCTCGCCTGAGCAGGTCAAAGGCAAGCGGGGGGACGGGCGCAGCGACATTTACGCTCTGGGAGTGATGCTCTATGAGATGCTGACCGGCAAACCTCCCTTCCAGGGCCCCAACCCTTTCGCAATCATGAACGACCGCCTCTTGAACAGCCCCGTTCCGCCCCGCGAAATTGACCCCGGCATTTCGCCGCAGCTGCAAGAAATCATTTACCGCGCGCTTGAGCGGGATCCCAAAAACCGCTACGCGAATGCCGCCGAATTGGCCCACGATCTACAGCATCAGGACCAGGTGGGCGTGGAAGACCGGCCCGAACTGCGGGATTGGAAAAGGCGGCGGACGCCCTGGGTGCGAAAACTGCTCTTCTACATCATGCTAGCGATGATCCCTGTTGTGATTTTTGGACTGCTGCTATTTTTCGCCAAACGCTAGCCCGCTTCGGTCCGGCGAAAGCTATGCCTTTCGCCGGACGGCGCCGTGCTCGACCATGTGCGGTTTCGCCATTCAGTTCTTGTACTTCGCCGGCCGATCGATATTGGTAACCTCGATCGTGTCTGCTTCCAAACATCCGCTGACGGTGGCCTTGTCTTCGACGTATTTCGAGAGCTGCTGTCGATTTCCTTGTAGCCGGAAGGTCTTTCCCGAGGTTACGAACACAATTCCATCGCCTTGGCTAACCCTATACATTGCCCACGTCCACCGCGTGAATCCCTTGTGTTGAGCCAAGTCCACACAATGTGAACAGGTGACCAGACCTGTAAAAGTTACCTCTGCCACCTCGGGGCGGGCGAAAACCTGGACTGCCAGAAGCGAACCCAAAACCCCAAGGCCTGCCAAAGCTAATCCCAACTTCGAAACTGTTTTCATGTTGCCCTCCTGTGGGACGCGCCTAACATGCATTCTCGCGAATCTCACGGTCCTAACTTCTACCTAGACCAGTAAGGAACGCGTAAAGCGTCCGTCAGGAAGTCCTGCGGAAAAGCACTGGAGAGATGAAGATTCCTCGCGAGCCGCCGTTCGAAAGGCTCACAATAAATTGCCTAAGTTAACAAAAGATAAGGATTTGATAATTTTTTATAAATGCATCCCATAGATTTAATGAGTTGGACCCTTCCATTTTTGACCTGTATTTTGACTCAGACAAATTAGCGCTTCGTCGCTGACAATCTACAACACAAACAAGGAGAGCAGCACCTTATGAAGATTACCTCGTCGTGCATCTTGACTTTGGTTACTGCACTGGTCGGCTTATGCCTGGCCGCCAGTTTATCTCCCACATTGAGGGCACAGGCCGCGTCTCACACACCGGACCAAGGCAGCGCGATTGCACGGCAACCGATCGGTTCCGCAGCAAACGCCGCAGATTCTCAGAATGGAGATTCATCTTCGTCGTCGCAAACTCAGCTAACGGCCGTTGCGATCCCCGACCCTGCGCCGCAGGCTGCGTCGGCGCCGTCATCTTCTGCTCCGGCCGCTCCAGCCCAGGATCAAACCCCGGCCGCGGCAACCCCTCCGGCGCCGCTCGCCATGCCGTCTATGACCGCGCCGCTTTCAACAGCAGCACCTGCTCACACGTTTGATGCGGGCCCGTTTGGAACCGTGGCGGTTACGGGCATTCTCAGCGGGATGGGGATGATCCAGAACAACTGGGTCCCCGGCGACCAACCGTCGCACTGGGATGTAAGCAATGCTCAGGTTTTTGTCCAGAAGACTACCGGCTGGTGGCAATTCTACTTCCAAGGAGGAGCCTACAACCTGCCGGATTTGGGACTGCCGTTTATTTCCACGAATAAGACGTTACCGGATTTCTTCGGCCCGCTGCCTATCGGATACTTAAAGCTCGTGAAAGGCGGGTTCTCAGTGGAAGTTGGGGAGCTCCCGACCCTGATTGGTGCCGAATATACATTCAGCTTTGAAAACACCAATATCGAGCGCGGCCTGTTGTGGAATCAGGAGACCTTGCCGACGTCCACCAGACCGGTCAGCTTGACGCCGTCGAGGTGGTCGGGGAGCGGCAGTTGCACGAGCACCCCGCTGACATCCGGGTCGGCATTCAGCTGCTCGATCAGCTCGATCACCGCAGACTCGCTCGCGTCCCTGGGCAGCCGGTGGTCGAAGGAGCGGACCCCGACCGCGTCGCACTCACGGTGCTTCAACGTCCACGTAGACCGTGCTCGCCGGGTCACCGCCGACGAGCACCATCGCGACAGCCCGGCGGCCGCCCATGCCGGGCTGCGAAGGCCCCGACATCGCTGGCCAGCTCCGCCCGCAGCGCCGCCGCAACGGCCTTTCCGTCAATGATGCGCGCGCTCAACGGCGCGTCACCGGCGCCACGTCGGCGAGCAGCCTGCGCTCGGATCCGTCACCGGCAAACCGGATGACGACGATCCCGCCCGGCTCGATCCCGGTCACCACGCCCTCGCCAAACGCCGCATGAACGACATCATCTCCGATCCGGAATACCGGCGCCGGAGCCTTGGGTCCGGCGCTCTGACTCGGTGTCGAAGCCGCTGCCCACAGGCCTGGTCCGCCGGCGCCCACCGGCCCGCGTGACGCGCCTCAGGATTGAGCCGCGCGGGCCGGTGGGCGCCGGCGGACCAGGCCTGTGGGCAGCGGCTTCGACGCCCCGAGTCAGAGCGCCGGACCCAAGGCTCCGGCGCCGAGGGGCCGGATCGGAGATGATGTCGTTCATGCGGCGTTTGGCGAGGGCGTGGTGACCGGGATCGAGCCGGGCGGGGTAGACGTCATCCGGTTTGCCGGTGACGGATCCGAGCGCAGGCTGCTCGCCGACGTGGCGCCGGTGACGCGCCGTTGAGCGCGCGCATCATTGACGGAAAGGCGGTTGGGCGGCGCTGCGGGCAGAGCTAGGCCATGTGTAAGGGCCTTGGCAGCCAGGCATGGGCGGCCGCCGGGCTTTCGCGACAGTTCTCAACGGTGGTTGACCCGGCGAGCACAAGTTGTTTACATCAGGCATTGAACCGCCCCGTGAGTGCGGTCGAGGGGGGGTTCTCTCCTTCGACCACCGGCTGCCCCGGGACGGCGAGCGAGAGTCTAAAGTGATCGAGCTGATCGAGCAGCCTGTGAATGCCAACCCCCATCTTAGGGGGGTGCTCGTGCAACTGCCGCTCCCCGACCACCTCGACGGCGTCCCGAGACCGGTCTGGTGGACGTCGGCAAGGT
>CAVQZU010000147.1:0-9582 GCA_963718485.1 uncultured Acidobacteriota bacterium | reverse complement strand
CCGGAAATACAGATCGATACGTTTGAGACTCGCCTGACCAGCGAGAACGCCCTCGAACTTTTCAAAGATTACGACATCATCGTCGACGGGACCGACAATTTTCCCACGCGCTATCTCGTGAATGATGCTTGCGTGTTGCTGGGCAAGCCCAACGTGTATGGCTCGATCTTCCGCTTCGAAGGCCAGATTACGATTTTCGGGGCCCCCGGCGGGCCATGCTATCGCTGTCTCTATCCCGAGCCCCCTCCCCCCGGCCTGGTCCCCTCGTGCGCGGAGGGAGGCGTCCTCGGTGTGTTGCCCGGAATCGTGGGCGCCATCCAGGCCGCCGAAACGCTGAAGCTCATCATTGGCAAAGGCGACCCGCTGATCGGCCGCCTGCTGCTGTTTGACGCCCTGGGAATGAAATTCCGCGAGCTGAAGCTTCGCAAAAATCCGGAGTGCCCGGTCTGCGGAAACCATCCGACGGTCACCCAGCTCATCGACTACGCCGAGTTCTGCGGAATCCGCGGGAGGAGGCCCCCGCGGCACCCACCACCGTCCCAGAGATTACCCCTCGAGAACTGAAAGCGCGGTTGGATCATGGGGATGACATCTATATCCTTGACGTTCGCGAACCGCACGAATATCAGATATGCGACCTGGGAGGTCATCTGATTCCGCTCGGTGAACTCTCGCGGCGGGTTCACGAACTCGACAGCTCCCGCGAAATCGTCGCTCATTGCCGCAGCGGCAAGCGTTCTGCGGAAGCCGCGGAATTCCTCCGCAAGGCCGGCTTCCGAAAAATCTGGAACCTGAAAGGTGGGATTCTCGCCTGGTCCGACGAAGTCGATCCAAGCGTGCCCAAATACTGAGAAGCGCTCCACGGCGACAGCTAGTGCAGCGTACGGCGGGCTAAGGAGAGTGAATGGCAGCTACGAAAATTACCGTTCGCAATGACGGTTCATACGGGTTGAAGGCGACTTCGAGATTCTTGACCAGGACGGCCGGGCTTTCGGCCTTGGCGGACGCGCATCGATTGGGCTGTGCCGATGCGGCTATTCCGAATCGAAGCCCTTCTGCGACGGAGCACATAAGAAGGTCAATTTCCACAGTGAGATTCAGGCCCGGGACCTTCCTCCACCCGTACCTAAGAGTTAGGCTTGTAGTATGTATCGCCGGTAGTAATTGGTAACATTTCTACCCCGCCGAGAAGGATACTTCCCTTTCTGCAGCACTCCAGGTTGGCAGCATCTTCGAAGCAAGCCTATTATTTTTATATACTTAACGTCATCCTAAGGGCCATGGGTGAACGGCGCCGAATTTGCTTTTCTCTTTGCGGGTAGGTGTTTCCGGTTCGGGGGCTGCATGGGAAGTCCGGCCAAATATTTCTGGGGACTGGTTCACCGCTTCAGGCTCGTCCTTCTGGCGGTCATTGTGGCAGTGGCCTATTTCCTGTTCTTGTGGGGGCTGCGTAATTCCTCCTACCTGGCCGACCCTCTTCTTGACACGTTTCTTGAAATGGCCGGCAGCCTGATTGCGTTCACCTTCGCGGCAAACGCGATGATTCGCTTCCGCGGAATGCACGATCGAATTTCTTTGATTCTGGCTTTCGGTTTATTCTCGCCGGCCTGATCGAGCTAGCCATGAGCATGACCTTTTATCGAGGGATGCTCGTCACCAACCCCGGCGGCAGCCAAATCTCCCTGGCATGGCTTGCGGGCCGCACACTGCTTGGTATTTTGCTTCTGGCCGCTTTGGTGGTGGAGCGGCGCATACCTGTGTCGCGCGAACCGGGAAAGGAGATCGCCGGCGCGACCCTCATCGTGGGAGCGGTCGCCTATCTAACCAGCGTGTTCTATTTTATGCTCCCCGACGCTCCCAAGATTCATCCGGGAGCGTTTGTATCGCGCCCCTGGACCTCCTGCCTGCGGCGATTTATGTCGCGGCAACCATCGGTTTCGGCTGGCGCCTGCGGCGCGCCAGTGCCTCGCTCGATCGCGCCCTGTTCATCGCTTCGGGCTTGAATGTCATCTGTCATCTCACGATTAGCGAATCCCAGCACGTACTCGACGCTCCCGCCACCCTTGCTCATGTTTTGATGGTCTTCAGTTATGTGGTGGTTTTGGGAGGAACGCTGCTCGACAATGCGCGGCTCTTCGATCAAGTAAGCCGGATGGCGGCTTCAGACTCGCTTACCGGATTGGCGAATCATCGCCGCCTGATCGAAGTACTGGAGAGCGAAATCGAGCGCTCGCGCCGCACGCGAAGAAGCTTCGCCCTGTTGCTGTTCGATCTGGATGATCTAAAGAAAATTAACGACAAATACGGGCATCTGACCGGAAGTCGCGCCATCAAGCGCCTCGGGAACGCCTTGCGCAGCAACAGCCGTTCCATCGACACGGCGGCTCGCTATGGCGGCGATGAATTTGCGGTCATACTTCCGGAAATCGGAGAAGAGGAAGCCAGCCGCGTTGCCAGGCGCATCTGCGAACGTCTGGCGAACGACGGCCAGCTTCCTCAGGTCAGCGTCAGCGTGGGTGTCTCGCTCTATCCCAAAGACGGAGCCAGCATCGAAAAGCTTTTTGGCGCCGCCGACCGCGCCCTGTATCGCATGAAGGGCCGAGAAGAGAAGCAATTCCGTTTGGGCAATGTCGCAGCCTGCTTGTAGGTCCGCACTTGCTTATTGGATGAACCCTACGTTGGGCCCGGAACCGGGGCCTGCTCCTTCTGGCAGCGGCCCAAATTGCGCCTCGTAGCGCGCCACGTTCTCTTGCAACGCCCTCATCAGCCGCTTTGCGTGAGTGGGGCTCACGATCAAACTGGCCACCAATTTTCCCTGCGGCACGGTAGGAAAAAGATAGACGAAATTGAGCGTAAACTCCTCGGCATTGTGATGCACCACCACCAAGTTCGAATACTGCCCCAGCATCTTCTCATCGGCTTTGATTTACACTTGCTGCTGGTTTCGGCGGCTCAGCCATGCGGAATCTCCTTGAACTATCTCGCCCACTATAGCAGAGCGTCTTATTGATTCGGATACATTCGTGGAACTATCGACACTCGTTTTGATTGACGGGCTATTTTGTTTAAGCGTAGTTTATATAGTAAGTTTAACTCGGTTAACGCATGCCGGAGACCATCGTCCAACACGCCAATTCAGAAGTCGCGCTGACCGGTGCCGCTGTCTCGCCTGGCCGGATTCTGCGTGAAAAATGGTGGTACCTCGGCCCGGCATTTGTGGCCTCGGTGGCCTACATGGATCCCGGCAATTTTGCCACCAACATCGAGGCCGGTGCCCGTTTTGGCTATGAACTCCTGTGGGTTCTGCTGTGGTCCAATGCCATGGCCATCCTGGTGCAGTATCTGGCAGCGAAACTCGGAATCGCCACGGGGCGAACGCTTCCTGAGAACTGCCGGGCCGAATTCTCGCGTCCCATGACCATCTTTCTCTGGATTGCGGCGGAAATCGCGGCCATGGCTACCGACCTCGCGGAATTTCTCGGAGCGGCTCTCGGCTTCTACCTATTATTCGGCATTCCTATGCTTCCCGCCGCGGTGGTCACCGGCGTTTGCGTGATGCTGATTCTGGCCATCGAACAGTTTGGATTTCAATGGCTGGAGCGCGCCATCATGTTGTTTGTGGGCGTCATCGGTATCTCCTACGCATTCGAAATGTTCCTGGTCAAGCCCGGCTGGAGTCCCATTGTCAAGCACGTCCTGCTTCCAGAAATCCGTTCCGGGTCCATTTACCTGGCCGTGTCCATGCTCGGCGCCACGGTCATGCCTCATGTGATCTATTTGCATTCGGCGCTGGTGCTTCCCAGACGCGAAGTCCAGGACCGTGAGGAGCACCATCATCGCAAGATGGAACTTCTCGACGTGCTGCTGGCGATGAATGGTGCGTGGCTGATTAATTCCGCGATGGTGGTCATGGCCGCCGCAGTATTTTTTGGAGGGAGCATTCACGTCTATTCCATCGAAGCCGCTCACGATACGCTTGTTCCGCTCCTGGGGAGGTTTGCAGGGGGGGCATTCGCCGTTGCTCTGCTCTGTTCCGGCCTTTCCTCCTCAACCGTAGGAACCATGGCTGGCCAGGTGATCTTGCAGGGATTCATGGAATTCCGGATCAGCATATTTCTGCGTCGCCTGATTACCATGATCCCCGCCGTGCTGGTGATCGGCTACGGCCTTGATCCTCTGAAGACGCTGGTCCTCAGTCAAGCGGTGCTGAGCTTTTGCCTGCCCTTTGCGATGATTCCGCTGCTGGTTCTCACCAGCCGGAAAGCCTTGATGGGCGCGCATGCCAACCGGCGCATTACAAATTACCTCGCCGTATGCGCGACGCTCATCATCCTCGCCATGAACGCATGGCTGCTGTTCGCCATCGCCACTGGGAAATCCTGAAGGCGTATGGGAAAATTGCGGGGGCTAGATTCCCCTCAGGCAGGATAATGCCCAGCCGCGGAACTGGAACGAAATCCCGAAGGTCATACTGGATCGCTCTGTTGGCGATCATGGTGCTCGGGATGATCGCCTTGATTCACGGCCTGAGCAACTGGGCCGCCGAACAACGGGCCAAGAAGTTGCCCAATCCCGTTCCTCCGACCGAGGAAAACTTCCAAGCGGGAAGGAAAATCTATGCCGACCACTGTGTCCAATGCCACGGCGAAAAGGGCGACGGCAAGGGCCAGAAATCCGCCGAGCTGTCGGTGGAACCCGGCAATTTCACCGATCCCAGGAAAATGCGCGACCTCACCGATGGAGAGCTCTACTGGCAAATCACCAAAGGTAGGAATCCGATGCCCGGCTTCGAGGACAAACTCACTCCCCTCGAGCGCTGGCAATCGGTGAACTATATTCGCGGTTTTATACCGCCGCCGAATGCCGCGGCCCCCCCAGGGCCGGCGGCATCCCAGCGAGTTGTGGAACTAAGCGCTCGGGCGGCCGGATTTACTTCACACCCGCCAGGACGCTTGAAACTTCACTGATATCAGGCACCGTGGGGATATCGTAGTTCTTAAACCAGGCAACATTGCCGCTCTTGTCGACGATGGCGATCGCCCGGCCGGTAATTCCTTTGTCCGCGAGGTAGACGCCGAATTTCTCGCCCACCGCTCCCCGGGGTTGAAAATCCGCCAGCAGCGGGTAGTGGGATCCCCATCTTTTCCGCAAAGGCTTTGTGGGACCATGCGCTGTCCACGCTCAACCCCAGAACTTGGGCGTCGAGCTGCTCAAACCTCTTCATATCGTTCACCAAACACGCGTGTTCGTTGCTACACACAGGACTCCAGTCTAGCGGGTAGAAAACCAGAACCACGTTTTTCTTCCCCTTGAAATCCGATAGCTTCACTTCCTTCTGGTTTTGATCCTTCAGGGTGAAATCCGGAGCAGCAGTGCCAACCGAGATTGCCATTCTCAAGCCTCCTTCAGTTCGCTTGCGCGAAAAGGTTTTCAAAGATTGCAAGATGCTTTCCTGGCCGGACCTTCATCATAGTGGAAGCCCCCAGCGCAGACAACGTGTGGCAAAGAGTTCCGCGGCAAAAAAGGGCCTCGCTGCAAGGCGGCAAACGAGGCCCCTTCGGAAATAGCGCTCTCGGCAGCTTACTGCGGTTTGGGGGCGGGAGTAGCTGGTTTGGGAGCCGCCGGCTTGGGCGGCGCCGAAGGGCCTGATGAGGCGCTGCCCTTCACGGGGTTCCCCTGATCATAGAGCCGGATGATGTCCTGGGTGACGTCGATTTGGTTGGCGGCGAAAACAACCGGCGTTTGCTGAGCCGAGGTATCGAAAATCACGGCGTAGCCGCTCTCTTTGGAGTACTTGTCGAGTATCGCCATCATCTTCCGGCCGATGCGGTTCACCACTTCCTGCTGTTCATCGTTGAAATCATCCTGGGCTTCCTGCTGTTTGCGTTGATAGGTGCGCGTCAGCACATCGCCTTCCCGGGCCAGCCGGGCCTTTTCGTCATCGCTCAGTGTGGTCTGGCCGGTGCGCAGGCGCGTTTGTAGGTCATCGAGTTGCTTGCGCATATTGTCGAGATCGGTCTGGCGCGGAGCGAATTTGGATTGCAGCTCCGCTGCTGCCTGTTTCCCTTCTGCCGTGCTGGTGATGGCCACTTGCACGTTAATCACCCCAACTTTGGAAGGCGCGCCGGGTGCGCCGCTCGATTGCGCCCATATGGCGGGGATCGTCAGAAACACCGCCAAGGCGGAAACTGCCAATCGCATCTTCATTCTGGCTCCTTATTCGAATTTTCCGTTAAAGGAAATCGTGGATTATAGCTTCTTAGGAAGAAAACGGTCAATCAGATTTCCCTTGCCCAGTAAGCTCTTTGACAGCTTCGGATGCCACTCAACCCAAATGGGTTGGCCCCCCAACCACCGGCAAGCGCCTTTCTTAATGCGGCAAGGGCACCAGCAGGATTCGGTTATTCGCCTGATCCGCAACGACCGCAAGATTCAGCTTCGGATCGATGGCGATCGAAAATTGCTGCGAGCCCCCCAGCCCCAGAACCGCCCGCACCCGGGGGCTCAGACAACCGGGGTTGGCGGTCGAGGGCGCACAGACATAGTCGAGCACCGACAACGTATGGCTCGATAGGTTCGAGGTTACCAGCGTGCTGGTCTGGAAATCATAGTCAATCGCCGTGGGATTGATTCCCACTCGTATCGGCGTTTGTACCAGAGTATTGGGATCCAGAATGACCACATTGTTGTTCAAGCTGTTGGCGATCAGGAACACTTGATTCAAAGGATCAAACAACATGCCTGTCGGACTCGCGAATCCGGATACGCGCTGAGGCGTGAGAGTCGACGCATTGATGACTTCGACCGAACTTGCCTGCGAGGACGTTCCCACCCCAACGTAGCTCACCCCGGGAGTCGCGGGGATGGGTGCAGGATCAATCGCCGTCGAAACCGGGTTTTGATCCACATTGCCATCCGTACTGCTCGACCCCAGGGTGGGAGCAGCGGTTGCGGTCGTGGCGATCGTCGCGAAACTGATGCTCGAGGGTGCCGCCGTATCATTCAGGATTCCCGCGTTTGTCACCACCGCTTGCGCGGTGTCCTGATTGATCGCAGCTGCAGTCGGGCCGGTGCACTCCCCCGAGGTGCTCCCGCACGGCGACACGGTTTGTGGTACGAAGGTTTGCGTCAGATCGATAAGCGAAGCGTTGTTGCTGCCATTGTTGGTCACGAGGGCGACTCCCAAGCGGGGAATTACGGCCACGCCCAACGGATTCGATCCGACCGAAAGTGGTGAGCCAATCGTTCCCACAGATCCGGCCGGCGATTGGCTGGTACCGACCGGCGTCGTCGCGCTCAGAGCCACGAGCGAGACGCTTCCGCTGCCCGAATTGGTTACCACCGCCAGATCGCGGTCGGTATCGATAGCCACCCCGACCGGCGCATTGCCTACCACAATCGATTGCACCACCGTCAAATTCGTGACATTGGAAACCGCAGCCGGCGTGGCCGCGAGATTCGCTACATCAACCGCGTAGTTCCTGGCCGCTGCTAACATCGCGGCCGGGACCACGGCAGTCAATTCCCGGCAAACGGAGGGAGCTACTGTACAGCTGGCCGACACCGGCGTCGTCGCAAGCGGTAGCTGGTCGAGTCGCACGACTGAGGTGGGAGCGAAGGATCCGATAACGGTAAGCGCTAAAGGCGTGCTACCGGTAAATGTAATTGCTGGACTGGACTCGACAATCTGCAAAGGATTCAGTGCCGGTCCAAGCGACACTGCCGATACCGTGCTGCTCCCCTGGTTGGCCACCAGCGCGACATTGGTCACCGGATCGACAGCTACCGCCTGTGGCAAGGTGCCCAGTCCGGTGATGGTTCGGATGACATTTCCACTCTCCAGATCCACGATTGCGGCACTGGAACTGGAGTTTACGGCGATGCCTACATTTTCCAACGGATTCGCAGCCGCGGCATTAAATCCTAGTTCGTTGACCGCCACTCCGTTGTTCATGAAAGTAATCGTGTTAACGGTATTGTCAAGCAAACTGAACGACGTGAGATTCCCCGCATTGGGAGTCGTGAACAGAACCTGATGCGTTTCACCGTTGATGCCCACTCCGGTGGTTGAAAGTGCCAAGCTCGCCACCACCGCCGGGGTGCGCACCACGTCGGTCGCGGTCGCACTGTGGCCTAGGTCGATGACCGTGGTCGTTTGAGCGCCGCCGCCTCCAGGCGTGACGATCGCCCAATTCAACCGTTCGTCGACTGCTACCCCGGGGCTCGTTCCGGTCCCGATCGGCGCTGTCAGGTCGCCCCCGATCTGCTGCAACACAGTTGGGGTGCCGCTTGAAAGATCGAGAATGGTGGCCTCGTTGAACGACTGGTAAGCCACAACCGCGCGATGCGTCAACGAATTGATGCCGATCGAAAAAGGAACAGGAGCAATTCCCGCCGGCGACCCGGCGGTCGGCCCGATGGCAACCGACACGGTCGAGGTGAGAGCTGCGGTCGTCAAATCGATGGTCGAAACTGTCTGGTCTGCGCTATTCACCACCACCGCAACGTGGTGCGGCAGCAGATCATCGATCGCCACGCCGGTCGGGCTCGTTCCTACCGCGATCGCACCACCCAAGGGTGAGGGAGGATTGGTGTTCAGATTCACCAGGGAAACGTTATTGCTGCCCGTGTTTACGACGACTGCGACACCGGAGGCGTAATCAATGGCGACCGCCGAAGGACTGCTTCCCACAGCGATGTTGGCGGTGGGCGATGTCGGTATGTTTGCCTGCACGGGTGCTACCGCGAGGTTCACGGCCGACAGGGAAGGCAGTCCCACGCTGATGCCCGCATTCTGCACCACGACAGGATACAGGCCTGGTACCGCCAGTCCGCCCGCCGGGATCGGCACCGACAATTGCCGGCTGCTGCTTAGACTTGGAACCACCGGCCCACCGTTGAAGGAGACCGTGCTTGCCGCTGCGGCGAAAAATCCTCCGGTGAGTTGCAGGCTGCTGCTTCCTGAGGTTTGCGACACGCTGTCGGGCGAGGAGGCCACAATCGCCGGTCGCACCGGATTCACCGTTAGCGCCAGAGGCCCCGGAGCATTGGAGCTTCCGTCTTGGCGGACCACCGAAATTTGATCCTGGCCTGCTGCGGTCAGTACGTTTGCCGGTAGGGTGGCCCGCAGCAGTGTCGTGCTGATGAAGGTAGTCGGTACGGCGGCCGTCGCCTGACCGGGAGGCGCAACAAACACGGTATCATTGGAGAAGAAACTCGAGCCGCTCAGGTAGACATCCTGCTGGGCCGATCCTTGTGAGGCAGTCGTGGGATCCAGGCTCGTCAGCGTGGCGGTGGCCACAGCGGAAATGGTCACATTGGCGGTGGCCGATTTGCTCGCGTCGGCCGTAGCCGTCGCTGTGATGGTGGCCGCACTGCTGCCGGTCGCCGGAGCCGCATACACCCCGGAGCTGCTGATGAACCCCACGGTGGCATTTCCTCCCGCTATTCCGTTGACGAGCCAATTGACGGTTCGAACCGTGGTTCCGGTAACGGTGGCAGTGAACCCGATGTTCTGCCCGGCGCCAATCGTCGCGCTGGCAGGAAACAGCTGTACTCGCACGCCGCTGTCGATCTGCACGT
>CAVQZU010000146.1:0-3487 GCA_963718485.1 uncultured Acidobacteriota bacterium | reverse complement strand
ATGCCGTGCCTGTGAGACTCGAAACCGCCTCATGGCGGCCGCACGTCTGGCATTTCGGAGGAATCGCAGCAGCCTGACGAGTTGGCAGGAGCTCTGTATTCCACACCTTCCTCTGCAGCTATTATGTTTGCTTCAAAGAACCCGGCCATCAACGAGTGGCCCCCCCGCTTTTAGAGATTCTTTCCCTAGGATGAAAGGCATTCTCAGGTGAATCTCGAATTCAATTCCACCCTTTGTCGTATTTCTAGGGCCAACAAACAGTGCTCAACTCACGCCTGTGACCAACCACGCTGGGGGGCGGGTACATATGAACCATCGAAAATTCGGGCTTGTAACCATGGGTTGTTGTCTGCTGCAGACGGCTTTGGTTTCAGCGCCGAGATTGGCAATCCAGAATAGGGATCTCACCGACGGCGTTCGAACCCGCCCAGCTCAGACGGCTCCGTAACGCTTCCCGCGGGAACGGTCGTCTCGGTGCGAATTGCGGATGAGGTCAATTCGAATAAGAATCATCCTGGTGATATGTTTACCGGCACGGTCGACCCATCTGTGTTTGTCGAAAACCATGTCGTAATCCCTCGCGGCACCGAGGCTCACATTCAAATGGTGGACGACAAAAGGGGCGGTCACTTTCATGGAAAAGCCGAAGTCGAGCTGGAGCTCGTCGGCCTCGTGCTCAACGGAGAGCGGACCGACGTTGATACCGACACGCTGGACAAGAAAAAAGGAGCGCTTTCAACCAAGGCGCAGGCAGAGGTGAAGCCAGGCGCCGCGGGCGCGGCTGAAGTAGCTGCGTCTGTAAATCCCGTCGGGGCGGTTGCTCTTGGAGGAATTGCGGCATTCAAGGCGGCAAAAGTTGACCTGAAACCCGGAAACCGGATTCCATTCACTCTCTCAGCGCCATTTACGTTCCATCCTCCACCGGTGACGCAAGCTTCTGTGGACGATGATCCCGGCAAATCGAAAAAGAAAAAGCACTGAAGGACGATTGGAAACACCTTGCAGAGAAAACATCCGGGAAGCTGGTTCTTGCGGGTGCCTTTTATTTTGCGGGCTTGAAGATTGACGAAGTCATACGATGTCGCATGATGTATGAGGAAGCACAAATACTGATTCCGTTCGAAGCGGAAACGAGGAACGCGTTAGAAAAGATCCAAGAAGCAAACTGGCGCAGCGATCGCCTGGATTGTCCGGCGGCTCATGAAGGCCAGGCTGGCAGCGAGGGAGAAGTGAATTTCGAGACGGTCGCCGACCAACACCGGCAGGAGCTCGAAAATGGGCTCGAACCACAGGCAACGCGATTGCGAAAGTCGCTACTTGTTGGGCGGCGCTTGGGCCGGCGGCTGCGCAGGAGCCGGTGCGGGCGCTGACTGCTGCGCCGGCGCGCTCGGCGTTTTCGCAGGAGCCGAGGGGGTCGGCGTCGCCGGCGCGGGAGTCACTTTCTTCGCCGGAGTGGAAGACTGCGTTTGCTCGAGAACTGAACCCGTGCTGAACGAGCCGGTCGGAGCGCGCTTCACTGACAAGGTGAGCGAGGTCATCATGAACACGATTGCGCACCAGGTTGTTGCGCGCGAAAGAAACGTCGCCGCGCCGCGAGGCCCAAACGCCGTCTGACTGCCCGCGCCGCCGAATGCGCCGGCAAGATCGGCCGCGTTTCCGCTTTGCAGCATGATCACAATCACCAGTACGAAGCAGACCAGAACGTGCAGGGTCATCAAAATCGGTGTGAAGCGCCAGCCGATGGAGATCAGGGCTACGGCAACCGCCAGCGACAAAGCCCATTTTGCTGTAGATGGCATTTCCTAACTCCTCATCCCAACTCATTGGGCGCAGCGGCCCGCCCGGCGCCTCGGGAAACCTCAATCCTGATAGTTCACGATCGACGCAAACGATTTCGGGTCCAAACTTGCCCCGCCAACGAGCGCGCCGTCGATGTCCGGCTGAAACATCAATCCGCGAATGTTGTCCGGCTTGACGCTCCCGCCATAGAGAATCCGCACTTCCGCCGCCAGATCGGGCGAAAACTGCATTGCCGCAAGGTGCCGGATGTGCCGGTGAGTTTCCGCGGCAATCTCAGGCGTGGCCGTGCGCCCGGTGCCAATGGCCCAGACTGGCTCGTAGGCTATGAGAATACGCGAGAAGTCCTGCGGGGTCAACGAAGCGAAGGCGCCTTCGAATTGCCGCCGCAGCACCATTTGCGTCTGATTTCCCTCGCGCTCGGCCAGCGTTTCCCCGATGCATACGATTGGCATGAGTTCCGCCGCAAGCGCGGCGCGCAGCTTACGGTTCACCGAATCGTCAGCCTCGCCAAAATACTGCCTGCGCTCGGAATGTCCGATGATCACCGCGCGGCAGCCGGCCTCGACCAACATGGGCGCCGAAATTTCACCGGTAAACGGCCCTTCGCGCTCCCAGTGCAAATTTTGGGCGCTGATGCCGATCGCGCTCCCGCGTGCCGCTTCGACCGCCTCGGTAATCGCTGTAAACGGCGGCCCGACGATGATGTCGCAATGCTTTACCGATACGACCGCGGGTTTGAACGCCTGAAAGAAAATCCGCGTTTCCTCCCTGGTCTTGAACATCTTCCAATTGCCGGCGATGACCGGTCTTCGCAATGCGCTTCTCCTAGAAACCGACTATCGTAAAATTCGCAAGGTCTTAACCTGGCACCGGCACCATTCCCGCAACTTGCAGGGCCTCACTACCTGCTGGTGAGAGCTTCTACGCCCGGAAGCTTTTCCCCAGCGAGAAATTCAAGCGACGCGCCACCGCCCGTCGAAATGTGCGAGATCTGCTGAGCGACTCCGGACTGCTCGGCGGCCGCCACCGAATCGCCGCCACCGATGATCGACGTAGCACCGGCCGTCGTGGCGGCGGCAACCGCGCGGGCGATCGCGAGCGTACCCTGCGAAACGCAGGCTTTTCGAACATGCCAAGCGGGCCATTCCAGACGATCGTGCGAGCCTTGGAAATTTCGGCACTGAACAGCGCGTTGGTTTTCGGCCCGATGTCGAGCCCATCCATCCTCCGGGTGTGCTGGCAATGTCGGTCGTCTTCGTGGCAGTGGAATCGGGCGACTCGGCAAGCACGTGGTCGACCGGCAGCACCAGCCGGAACTTGCGCCGCTGCGCCTCCTCAAGCAGATTGCGCGCGAGATCGAGCTTGTCATTCTCCACAAGCGACTTCCCGACTGGTAGCCCCTGCGCTTTAAGGAACGTATACGCCATGGCCCCGCCGATCAGCATGGCATCCGCAAGCTTCATCAGGTTCTGCACAACTTCGATCTTGTCGGAAACCTTCGCGCCGCCCAGCACAGCCACAAACGGCCGCTCCGGATTCGAAATCGCCTTCCCGAGATAGCGAGCCCCTGCTCCATCAGCAGTCCTGCGGCCGACTGCTGAAGAACTGGGTGATGCCCACAACCGAAGCATGCGCGGATGAGCCGAGCCAAAAGCGTCGCATACGAAAAGCTGGTCGCACAGCGCCG
>CAVQZU010000145.1:0-6561 GCA_963718485.1 uncultured Acidobacteriota bacterium | reverse complement strand
GAGATGCGGGATCGCCACGCCGCAGAAGGCACCCAAGCAGCCGTAGCCGAACCCGCCTGCTGCCCCGGTGTCTTTCTGGCTGAAGCCACGATAATCATTTCTTGGAGGTGAGACCTTCTTGCTGCTGGCTTCCGCAACTTCCTGGTGGGAGATTCTGCTGATCCACGTCAGCGTCAAGAACGGCGAGTGGGACGTGAGTATCGGTGTGGTGCCGCTCTCTCATCTTCTTCAATATGGGCCAGGAAGAAAGCGTTCGGGCGGTGCAGAACTGGCGGCGGTTCCCCAGCAGTCGCAGCAAGAGCAGTACCAGAGGACGACCGAATGATTACGAAGGAGCAGATTGCCGCCGCCAGAGACGCCCTGGTAAAGGCCCTGACGGTGCCGACGCTGCCGCCGATCATCGGCCTCGACCTTGACGGCACCATTGACGAGGATGTCTGGTTCTTCTCATTCCTCACGAACAAGTGGCCCGGCGATGTCTACATCATCACCTACCGGGATGACCCAGCCAAGGCTGTGGCGGACCTGGGCAAGTTCGGTATCAGGTACAAGGAACTCGTTCTCGTGAACTCGTTCGCTGAGAAGGCCGAAGTCATCGCTCGCCTCGGCATCGACGTGTACTTCGATGACCAGGACGAAATCCTCCAGCACATCGGGGCGAACGTCATTGTTCTCAAGATGCGGAACGGCGGCAACTACGACGCCGAGCAGCCCCAGTGGCTCTACAGCAGAACCACAGGGCAACTCGTGTAAACCGGACACGATAACCTACCGCCTGGCACTCTTACTGGGCTGGCGATTTTTTCGACGCCGCCCCTTCATCAGACTTTCGGCGGCAATGATTTGCACCTTTTCAAGGTTGAACTGCGCGCCAACCCCATAGGATTGAGTGATCAGCGGAGCATAGAGAAACGTCTGCTGCATCGTTAAGCCGCCGCCGAACGTCGCTAGGCAGTGGTCGCGGATGTAAGCCAGGAACGCAACATCGTTAAAGAAGTTGTCTTGAACGACGCGCGGGTAAATTTCATAGAGCGTTGTCGCCGAAAGTTCGTCCAATGCCGGATCGAAAGCCATAATCTTTTGTCCTCACTTCGGCGTTGGACGCCGGTTAAATTTTTAGTGCTCGTTGGCGGCCCGGCCGCCCTGTCTATCTTCCCTGAAGCGAAAGCTGCCACGGCCGCCTGTACTGCGTTGCTGCCGTTCTGTACCCGGTCCTTCGGACTGCTCGGACCCTTGTGATTGTTCGCCATGTCAAATAGCCGGACTGGTCGGGATGTCTGTCCGGATCCCGTTGACCATCTGGCCGCTGTACTTCTTTTCCAGTTCCTCTTTGGCCTTCGCCGCGCCTTCCGCGCGGTACTTGTCGGCCATGATTTTGTTCCTGCGCGCCTCGCCGAACTTGTCGTCCCAGACCTGCGTCGGGGTCCGTCGTTGGGCGGTCGCGTCCTTAATCAGTTCGTTGAAATTCAACTCCTGACCGGGGAAAAGCTTGTCGTGGGCGCGCTCGATATCCATCAGTTCCGTGGTCAGATTGACCATGGAGGGAACCAGGCTCTCAACGTTGCCCATGCGTTTTTTCAAAGTCCAAATGAACGGGTGGCTCCTCACGCTTCGTGGGAGCGGCGGGCGGCGGGGTGTCGCCAAAAAGATCCTTCACCAGTTGGAACTCCGTAGATGTCGGGGACCGGGTTCTTGCCTTCGCCCGAAGCGTAGCGAGCTGCGCTCGGCCTGCTCTCGCGTGGTGAGCGCGGGCGAGGTATTGATCGTTGATGGCCTTTTTCTGATTCTCGAAGGCTTCCTGCTGCTCCTGAAGAGATTTCCGCGAAGCTTCGATCTCAGCCTTGCCCGAGTTCATTTTGCGGTCGTAATCGCTTTGCCGTAATCCGCCCTCGTGCCACTTCTGAATCTCCGCCGCCGCCTTCTCGTTGGAAACGAGCTGAGTAACAACTCGGGAGCCAGTCCGGCTTCGGTGAGCGATTTGGTCAATGTTTCAAATGCCATAGGTTTTATGCTTTCCTTCCCTTTCGGGCTGCGGAATCAATCAGATTGCGCCTCATCCCAATTGTCCGGTCGGGGCTTGGCTTTCCGATTGTGCTGAACCAACGATCTTAACCAACACTCTTGTAAGCCCCTGCTTGAGCATCAGGATGTCCTGTGCCGCCGCTGGGAATTGCTTAGCCATCGTGTCGAGCTGCTGGCTCACGGAGCGAACTTGCATACCGGCAGAGTCCATCTGCTGTTTGCGAAGCTGGTCCGCGTTGTTTGAGGCAGCGCCGGGCTGGACGCCCATCATGTCCTGATAAGGACCCATCTCCGTACCGGGGGAGGATGGTTGGGAAAATCCAGATGACGACGATGGTTGAGAGGGGGTCATTTTTGCGATTACTTGCGAACGGCCTTCCGCGCCGACTTCATCGGCGTTTTGAGCTTCGCCTTTTTGGCCGACTTTACGGGATGCTTTCCCTTCTGCGCTAACTCGTGGGCCATCGATCTCTCCTTTTCGCTTAAGGTGGGGCAGCCTTCAACTGGCCTGCCCCGCGTGTACCCTGCTTCGCATTTGGGGAGTTCCGGAAATACCTTCCGACCCTCGTTCTACGCGGAGTAGGGGCCGATTACTTCTTGGAGTGCTTTTTGCCGCGCTTTTTGCCGCGTTTCGCGTTCATGACCTGACCGAAGGTTTCCATGTTGTTTTTCTCCTTTCCGGCTCCCCAAAATGAAAAACGGCGCTCCCAGTGTTACCTGGAAGCGCCGTTTGGAGGAATCCCAAATCAGTTCGCCTGAGTGCTAAAGACGAATCATACACCAGTTTTTAAAAAAAGTGCAAACACCAATCTCAATCGACCGCGAGAATCGCTTTCCCTTTGGGGATATTTTCGATCCACTGCACCCCTCCGGTCGCCGTCCCCTGGCTGAAATTTATTCTCAATTGCCCGTTTCGTTTCTTGCGGGCGAGCACCTTTACCGCGAGCGCCAGCTTTTCATTCGGAACCGTCACGACAGTAGGCTTGGGGCTCAGAAGGGGCATTTCCATACCCCGGAAGTTTTATTTTTAAAGGCAAACGACCCGGTTCCGGACCCGGCACAGGTGTAAGGGGGAGTTGTATTGATTACGCAATCGGCACACCAGATCATGAATGGAAGATTCGCGCCAGCGAGGCTGGCGAACGGGATCGTGGGCGGGTTCCAGCCACGCGGATCGATAAATCCGGATTGCTGAACGGTGTTTAACGTCGCCCGCTCGTATACGTGCAAGTTGAGCCCAACGTCTGAATGGTAATCGTGGTTCCGGTCGCGCTGACTACGCCTTGCGGCTGAGTGGAAAGGTACGCACATGATCCAGTGGCGCCGAAGATATAAACATAGCTACCGGCGACGACTTCCGCCGGAACGGAGCCGACCGTCAAGACCGCGTTCGCGGCGGTTGAGATGGCGGTGATCGAGAGTCCTGTTGTTTTCGGCGTGTAGAAGGCGATCAGGGCATTTTGATTCGCGGCGATCAGATCCAATTGGCCGAGCGCCGCCACGTTGTTGAACCCGACCGAAGCCACGATTTGATTATTGGCGAGCATGCTCACGCCGGTTTGCCGGTTGCCGCTGAGCATGACCGGATACTGAAAGTTCGAAGTGATCGGATGCGTCGGAAGCGTGACCGCGCCGGCACATGCAAGCGTCACCGGCGCGCAGGTCCCGATGAAATTTAGATTTCCGCCCACCTGATCGTCCAAATTGTTCGTATAAACGTTGTTTACGCCCGACACAGTAATACTCTGCGCTACCCGCGTTATTGTAGGCGAACTCGTTGTTGGTGATCAGGTTGTTGGCAAAGGTGGCGGTCGTGAAGGTAACGCACGACCCGGCACTCGGAACCAGCGTATTGCAGTACGTCTGAAGGCCATAATTTTGAACAACTCCACCCCCCGCCGGCCAGATAGAACGCTTTATTATCCTGGACCTGTTCGTAAGAGATGGATGAGGAGGGATTGTCGAAAACCAAGCCTATCCCCTGGCTATTGTTCCACGCCATGTTGCCCTGGATTACGTTGTGGCTCATGTCGCTCGTCGAGGTCGCATAAAGCAAAATTCCCGAAGACCCGGAAGCCGAAATCTTGTTGTTGACGATTTGATTGAACGCCCCGGAAAAGGCGATCGCCTCGCCAACCGTGCCATTCTCCACCACCCTGTTTCCGCTGACTTCGCAGTAATCGCAGCGGTCTAGCCCTATTCCCACACGTCCCGGGGTCGTGATCGTATTTTCCGATACGTGAACATTTGAAATCAACGGTAGGGAGACGGAGAGCAAGCCAAAGGTTTGAATGTTGGCATACCCACCTCCCGAAGGCCCAATCCCCGTCGTTGAAAACGTATTATGGTTGAACCAAAAATTAGACAGCGGGGAGTCGGGATACTCTACGCGGATCCCGGACAGATAAACATTCCTGAAGGTGTTGTTCTGCACCCACACCATCGAAGAATCCTGGATCGAAACCGCCGTTCCTCCAAGATTCTGAAAGACATTGTGCTCGATATGGACGCCGGTAGAATCCTTAGCCTGGAGCGCATAAACGCTCGATGACGCTGGATAATTACCATCGAACGTACACCCCAAACGGTGGCGGCGGTCACGCCAGAAAACGAGATTGGAACCCCGGACGGCTGCTGGTTTCCATTGGTCGTCGCGGCCGTCTTCAACATGATCAGGACGCTCGGCAAGGTGCATTGGATATTGATGTTCTTCAAGATCGTTACGGACGTGATCAGGTACACCCCAGCGCCCTGCAAGTCTGGCCCCAGGATCAGCGTTCCCCCAACCGGCATCGCCGCCACCGCCGCGGTAAAAGCCGCAGTATTATCCGTCGTTCCATTCGGCACCCCTCCGAACTGCTGGATATCGAAAAGCCCGGCCCCTTGCGAATCCCACAGCGTCCTGCCCCCCAGCGTAAACGGTGTCGGAATCCCCCCCCGCTCAGACAACTGCACGTCGTAAGTCCCATTGTCGGCATAGTAAAACCAGTAGCCGTTGGTGCTCGTTTCCGGAGAAACCCCCACGGTAAACGGATTTGACAGCGCAGTCCCCAGGTTGTCCAGAGTAAATCGTCGCCTTCGTCCCCGTCCCCGAAATGTAGACCGTCACAACACACGCCGGATAAGACCGCTGAACGGGAGTCGCCGCCTGCAACGTGATCCCCGCCACCGTAATCTGCTGATTGCCCTGCTCGCAATTTCCAAAATCCCAGAGCCCGGCCAAACGCCATTCCGGAAAACAGGCACACCGCCCCAACCTGTGATAGAATCCTCATGCGAAGATTGTACGATGATTTTCACTTTTCATCCCGAATCTCTGTTCGCAAGGTGTTCCCGGTGAAGGAATCGCGAAACTCCCCGCCGGAAAATCAGCCTCCCTCGCAACCACAAGCCCCTCCGTCCATCCGCAGCCAAGACTTTCAAGCCCTCGTCCTCACCAGGAAGTATCTGCGCTTTGAAAATCCCGCCTCAATAGAAGCCAGAGGAGCTTACCCTCCCATGAGGCCAAAACCATTTCAGGACAAAAAGGCAACCACGGGGAAAGAGCTATGCGCCCATAATCTTCGGTGCAGGCCAACCATCGCCGAGCGGTGGATGTCTAAATCCCTGGCCCGCCTAGGCTTTCGTCGATCAGTTGCCCTATTCGGCTACATCGTCAACTTCTACAATCCCATCCTGAAAATCGTGGTCAAGATCAACAGATCCTCCCACAAGGGCCGCAAGGAGTACGATAAAACACGCGACGGTCACCTAGCCCAGCGCGGCATAAAGACACTTCGCTTTACCAACAACGATGTGTTTGACCGCAAGGATTCGATAATCGCTCGCGTTCGAGCGACGATGAAAGATTTGACCATACCCCGCCAGCGGAATGCCGCCGAGCCGGGAGCGCGCGGGCGCAGAGCCGTAACCCAAGAGGGCAAAGCGGCCACGGAAGCAACGAACCCAAGAGCTTCCTGAAGGCGCGGCTACCCGGGGAAGACCGTGGCGAACTCTCAGCCCGGCGGAAACCGGATGTCCACCAAACCGCACAAGACGCTTCAACCGAAGCGCTGGCCCCTCCTACGAATGAGAATTGCGTTCACGTCCAGAGGTAGGGCGTAAACCTCCTTCAGTAATTTCTAACTTCCCAAAAAAAAGAAAATGTACGCTGGGACCTTAAGCCTAAGGGCGCTCCCCTCCCCCACCCCTGGACAACTCCGGCAGAGACAGACAGGACAGGTGAGACACGCCAGGTCTACCGCCGGCATCGAAGCCGCAAGGGTAGGCGTGCTGATCGCACGGTAGAGGCGGTGAGCAGGCACCCGAGCTGCACCGATGCGCTGTAGCGCGTCCCTGCAACGCACACGAGTACAACGATATTGCGACAAATGACGGGGACAAGCCGACCAGGCGAACAACTCCCGTTGCAGGTGTGGCAATCGCGCACCAATCATTATCTGTAAATAGTGCTTGACAAGCGGAACGGAATCGTTTAGATTGGTGTTGCGATGGAAGTGCAACAGAGAGACAGAGAGCAGCAACGACGGATCGGCGAAG
>CAVQZU010000144.1:0-12596 GCA_963718485.1 uncultured Acidobacteriota bacterium | reverse complement strand
TGATATTAGGTACCGGAAAATTGTGCTCCGCCCCGGTTTTCAGCTTCGCCGGCTTTCGAAATCTGTCTTCCACTGCCGCTCGAGGGTCATTGGTTCTTGCCTTTGCGCCGAATTCCGTCCTGGGGAATAGAAATACTCTCGCCGTAGCCTTCCAGCTTTTCTCGCGCGCCGCCTGCTTTTCCCGCGCAAAAAGTCGCCTTGTAATATTTTCTGCAGGAGAGCAAAGGGTGGGAGCATTACCGGGGCCTTTCGTTTTTGTTTGGTTTTATCCTCCGGCAGAATCGACCACGCGCGTCAAATCAAACGCGTCCCATTCCGCTTCAAGTAGTTCGCCACGCCGGGCGCGGGTACGGATCAAGAGCTCGATTGCCTGCGCACCGTCTCTGCCGGGAGAGCCGGCAATCCTCTTTTAATCGCTTCAATTCGTCCGGAGTGAGAAGGCCTCCCGGTTCTTCTCCGGATGGCGCGGAGCGCCCGTTACGGGATTGACTGTGATCTGCGGCCACCGTTCGCCACTGACCGGATCTCTCGCCAAGTCCATGGCGCGAGGAAAGGAGCAGCGAATCAGCGACGGCACCTGTTTGGATGGTACGGCGTCGCCTGCAGCTCGCGGTGAGTTCTTCGAGGTGCTCTCTCCCGATCGCAGAAGTGGCATCGATCTAAACTTCTTCAGGAGAATGGAGTCCAGCAACTGCTTCTCTTCTGGATGTCCGTGTACTTTTCCCTCTGGGATTTTTTTGCGTGGTCGGTTTAAGTAAATAATTGTCCACCAAGTCTTTGAAGGTGCGGCTTTCTGCTTGCGTCTTCGCCTCTGCTCGTTCGTGGCCACTTTTTTCTGGATGACTACTTCCATGGGATCCAGCTTGTCGTCGCGCACTTTTTGCCGCAACTGAAACCAGCCATCCGCCTTCAGCGTTTTCTTTCCGTCCTCGATCTCATCCTCCCCTTCTTGGGTGTCCAATAAAGACCATTCCGGCCAGTTGCGATGGTCATGCGTCGTTCTTGTCCACCACTGGGCGAGCGATAGCTAAACACGAATGAAACGCCGCCATCTGGGGTTCTTCTCGCTCCGCGCTATGATGCGCAGGCCGAAACCACGATGAGTGGTATCAGTGACAATTTTGTAGCCTTGCGCGGGCTGATATTGCTTGACGATCTGTTTAATCGAGTCATCTGTGATTTTCTTCAATGGTTCTCCATTTCTCGGCATGTGCCCGTTCTCGCTCAGAAAAGCCTGCCTGTCCGTGTCCGGTCCGTGTCAGGCAAATCTGTATTTCAGCGGCTTTTAGTGTCTCTCAGAGTCTGTTGATTGGCAAGGTTAATTGCTTATATAAAGGAAAAGTGTGTAAACTGTTGATCTTCAATGTCAGGATTTTTGCTAGCTATTCAGACTCATAATCTGTTGGTTGTAGGTTTGAGTCCTACCGGGCCCACCAAAGCCTCGTGTGCGTCTTATGATCGGGACGAACCTGTTCTGCGCGGGCGCGGTGGCGGGCCACGTGCTCGGCACCTCGCCCGGACGGTACCGGGTGCTGTATGCCGCGCCGATCACCGAGAACGCCGGCGCTGTGCTTTACTGGCCCGCCCGCAGGCTCGCACGCCTGCTCTCGCCCCCACCGGGCCGTTGCTGAGCAGCGCTAATTCGCTGACCTCGGCCACCGGCGGCATCGTCGGCTGACGGCTGGCGCGCTCGCGGCGTCCTGCTGGCCGTGTGCGGGATTAGGTGGCCGACTCGGCGCGGTACGGCCCCATCAGCTACCTGCTGGCCGCTGGCGCCATGTTCATGACGTCCCGGTCCGCCGGCTGGTACCCGGACCGGACCTTCGCACCCAGCGCTGTGGCCCGCGACCTGATCACGGGGGCGCGGGTGCTGCGCGGGCAGCCCGTCGCGAGGGCGTCCTCCTTCCCGGTCACGGTCGTCTTCCTGATGGTGAACGCCTCGCCGGGGCCCGTGCTGATGCCCTTCGGGATCGAGCGACTGGGCGGCAGTGAGCACACGGGCTCCGCCCCCCGCCCGGGCGTGGGCTTCCTGGCCGGCGCCTAGGTCACTGGGGCGCTTCTGGACCGGGCCCAGCCCCCCCTCACCGCCAGCCTGACCGCGACCGCCGCCGCGTACCTCCTTCTCTTTACCTCACTTTCCCGCCGCGCTGCCCCGTGCGGCCGTCGTTGCCATGTCCGGGTCCACTGCACTGGTGGTCGAGAGTACCACCTGAACCGGTGTCCCCGGCTCTCAGTGGAAGATTCCTCACGGGCGAGGCGGGGAAGCGATGAGCGACAAGGTGCGCACTTCAGGAATGAGGCTGTCCGATCTGAAGGCCACGCTCTCTTCGCGGAGGAAAAATCGCGCCTCTTTTCTACTTGCTCGAAATGAAATTCGCCGTGGTTGGCGCTGGTGCCAATCGCGTGCTGGGCTTGACGGCCGTGTTGGGTGGATTGTCAGCGCAATATCTTGTTTCGCGTGGCGGAAGCTATGTCTCCGATACGGAGTCAGACCATTGTGGAGATGGGTGTGACATTCCTCGGTGAGTTGGCGCTCGCATCCGGAGGTTCGCATCGGTGGCGACACCGGTAACCCCGTCACGACACGTGTCGCGACTGACTCGCACGCGGTCCCGTTTCTCGCTCTTTGAGGAAAGGTAGAGGCTCGTTGCCGCGAAGTGCAACCCTCCCGGGCTGTCGATCACCGTAGAGGATTATGACAGACGGGCCGCTCATCGCGCTACCCGGTTTTCGCCGCCGAACCGCACGCGTCCCCGCCTCTCAAAATTATCGGGAACCTCTACTATGTGGGCGACGACGACAAAGCGTCCTACCTGATCGTCGCCTTTGGGAGTGACGATCAGGTAGGACGCCATATCGTCGTCGCCCACATAGTAAGAGGTTCCCGATAATTTTGAGAGGCGGGAACACGTGCGGTTCGGCGGCGAAAACCGGTAGCACGATGAGCAGGGCGAGAAGACGCAGCATGCGGCCAGTTTACCGTATCTAATCCTCTACGGTGATCGACGGCCCGGAGGTTTGCGCTTCGCGGCAACGAGCCTCTACCTTTCCTGCCAGAGCGAGAAACGGGACCGCGTGCGAAACGAGTTGCGACACGTGTCGTGACGGGGTTACCGGTGTCGCCACCGATGCGAACCTCCGGATCCGAGCGCCAACTCACCGAGGAATGTCACACCCATCTCCACAATGGCCTGTATCCGTATCCGGAGACATCGCTTCAGCCACGCGAAGCGATTGCGCTGACAATCCGCCCAACACGGCCGTCAAGCCCAGCACGCGATTGGCACCAGCGCCAGCCACGGCAAATTTCATTTCGAGCAAGGAGAAAAGAGGCGCGATTTTTCCTCCGCAAAAAGAGCATGGCCTTAGATTGGACAGCCTCATTCCTGAAGTGCGCACCTTGTCGCTCATCGTCCCCCCGCCTCGCCCGTGAGGAAGATCCCACACTGACCCGGCCGAGTACCGCGCCGGGGATGACCCGTTGCAGGGTGGTCTGCTGGACCGCCAGTGCCATGGAGCCGGACATGGCGACGACGGCCGCAGCGGGCAGCGCGGTGGCCAGCGACGTTGAGGTAAAGAGAAGGAGGTACGCGGCGGCGGTCGCGGTCAGGCTGGCGGTCAGCAGGGTCCGGGGCTGGGCCCGGTCCAGAAGCGCCCGGGTGACCGGGGCGCCGGCCAGGAAGCCCACGCCCAGGCAGGACAGCAGGAGCCCGGTGTGCTCACTGCCGCCCAGTCGCTCGATCCCGAAGGGCATCAGCACGGCCCCCAGCGAGGCGTTCGCCGTCAGGAAGACGACCGTGACCGGAAGGAGCGCCCTCGCGACGGTCTGCCCGCGAGCACCCGCGCCCCCGTGATCAGGTCGCGGGCCACAGCGCTGGGTGCGAAGGTCCGGTCCGGGTGCCCGCCGCCGGACCGGGACGTCATGAACATGGCGCCAGCGGCCAGCAGGTAGCTGATGGCGTCCGCGCAGATCAGCCACCTTATCCGCACACGGCCAGCAGGACGCCGCCGAGCGGGCCACCGATCAGCCGGACGATGCCGCCGGTGGCCGAGGTCAGCGAATTAGCGCTGCTCAGCAACGGCCCGGTGCCCACGACGGCCGGCGTGCGAGCCTGCAGGGCGGGCCAGTAAAGCACGGCGCCGGCGTTCTCGGTGATCAGCGCGGCATACAGCACCCAGTACCGTCCGGGCGAGGTGCCAAGCAGCATGACCGCCACCGCGCCCGCGCAGAACAGGTTCGTCCCGATCATCAGACCACAGCGGCTTTGGTGGGCCCGGTAGGACTCGAACCTACAACCAACAGATTATGAGTCTGAATAGCTAGCAAAAATCCTGACATTGAGAATCAACAGTTTACACACTTTTCCTTTACTATCAAGCAATTAACCTTGCCAATCAACAGACTCTGAGAGACACTAAAAGCCACTGAAATACAGATTTGCCTGACACGGACCGGACACGGACGGGCAGGCTTTTCTGAGCAAGTTAACGGGCTCATGCCCGAGAAATGGAGAACCATTGAAGAAAATCACAGATGACTCAATTAAACAGATCGTCAAGCAATATCAGCCCGCGCAAGGCTACAAAATTGTCACTGATACCACTTATCGTGGTTTCGGCCTGCGCATCATGGCGCGGAGCGAGAAGAACCCAGATGGCGGCGTTTCATTCGTGTTTAACTATCGCTCGCCCAGTGGTGGACAAGAACGACGCATGACCATTGGCAACTGGCCGGAATGGTCTGTATTGGACGCCCAAGAAGGGAAGTATGAGATCGAGGACGGAAAGAAAACGCTGAAGGCGGATGGCTGGTTTCAGTTGCGGCAAAAAGTGCGCGACGACAAGCTGGATCCCATGGAAGTAGTCATCCAGAAAAAAGTGGCCACGACACAAGCAGAGGCGAAGACGCAAGCAGAAAGCCGCACCTTCAAAGACTTGGTGGACAATTATTTACTTAAACCGACCACGCGGAAAAATCCCAGAGGGAAAAGTACGCGGACCATCCAAGAAGAGAAGCAGTTGCTGGACTCCATTCTCCTGAAGAAGTTTGGATCGATGCCACTTTCTGCGATCGGGAGAGAGCACCTGGAAGAACTTCACCGCGAGCTGCAGGCAACGCCGTACCATTCAAACAGGTGCCGCTCGCTGATGTCGCTGCTATTCTCCCGCGCCATGGACTTGGCAAGAGATCCGGTCAGTGGCAAACAGTGGCCGCAGATCACAGTCAATCCCGTAACGGGCACTCCACGCCATCCGGAGAAGAAGCGGGAAGCCTTTCTCACTCCGGACGAATTGAAGCGATTAAAAAAGGCCATTGCCAGCTATCCCGGCAGAGACTGTGCGCAGGCAATCGAGCTCTTGATGCGTACCGGCGCCCGGCGTGGCGAACTACTTGAAGCGGAGTGGAACGAGTTTGATTTGACGCGTGGCATCTGGACTCGGCCGGAGGATAAAACCAAACAAAAACAAAAGGCCCCGGTAATGCTCGGCCCATATACCCTTGCTCTCCTGCAGAAAATGTACAAGGCGAAGCTAGCGCGGGAAAAGCAGGCAGCGCGAGAAAAGCTGGAAGGCTACAGCGAGCTATTTCTATTCCCCGGACAGAATCAGCGCAAGGGCAAAAACCGAGTGACCCTCGAGCGGGCATGGAAGCAGATTTCGAAAGCCGCGAAGCTGGAAAAACCGGGCCGCAAGCGCGAACCCGTACCTAAATATCGCATCCACGACCTGCGGCACAATTTCGCGAGCGCTCTGGCCAGCGATGGCGAATCGTTGACTGTCATCGGCAAGATCATGGGGCATGCGTCCATTCAGACCACGTCGCGCTATGCGCATCTCTCGGATGCGGCCCAGCAGCGAGCGGTGAATCGCAGTGATGAACTGATCGGTGAGTAGAGGGAAGCATCGGTCAAATCGGAAACTGTTTCCGATAGTCAAATGAGGAACAGTTAAACACTTCCGTGCGGACCTAAGTCCAAGGGCGCCATCGGAGAAAGTAGAGGAAATAGGGATCGGGGAAGTTCAACGTTTCCTTGTCCTCATCCCACTCAAGGACCCGGTCTTGACGCATCTGCTGCGCAGCTTCATCCATCTGGGTCAAGGTGCTCACGATGCTGCTACCAGACGGCGGTTCGCCAGCAGTTATTTCCTCAACCCTTAATCTGATCTCCGGATATTTCAGCGTCAGCCTTGGTTCGCCGCTAGCAATCGCCCGAAGTACGACTGTGTAGACATCGCCCTCTAGGCCATCCTTCAGTTTGTATGTTTTTCTTTCGGTTCCGCGAACGCGCGGGCCTTTCTCCAGTATGTCTAGGGCCGTCTGGCCGCTCGAAGCGGTGGCAACGCCTTTCAGTACTCGATCCAGATCTTCATTGTTGACGGTAAGCGCCTTTTTCTCCTGCAACTGGTCGTCTATGCTTTTCACTCGGCACAAGTCTAAACACAAGCTTTGCATCAGCTGTGGCGAAGAGAGGCTTTCGGTGGCAAATCTCTTGGTGATCTTCGAATCTACCTCGATGTTCAAGATTGGGAACCCCAGCTGCGGAATATTGCGGAGCTCGTCCTCTGTCCAATAAGAAACCTCGACCAGGCGAAGCCTGCCTCTCAGATCAGGATTGGCGCGTATAGCGTCATCCGATCGATGTGGTACGGACACGACCACTATTGTGCAGCCAGCCCTCGCCGCCTCCTTAAACTGCTCGACGAGCGATGCTTGAATGTCCCTGTTGATGTAGTGGAAGTCGTCGACCACTAAAGTCTTGTGGTTGGTTCGAACAGCTTCTAGGAGATCAACCCCGCTCACACCATCAAACTGAAGCGTCGATTGTGCCTGTTCTCCCCGGCCTATTGTCCCTGTCACTCCTGCCTCGCCCTTGATTACGAAGCCCAGGCCGCCCGTCGCTGAAGTGCCGATTTCCCGCGATTTAGTATCCGTGGCGGAGGTTGAGGTACCGGCAGGTATTTTCAACTTGGATCGGATGCGCTGCCAAAAAGTCGCTTCACTGTCGACGCCGCCGCCAGTCACGAGTAGCATCGAATTCAGGCCGATGACGCTCTCGCAGAGAACCGTTTTGCCGGATTTTGATGGTCCCGACACGGCCGCAATCATTCCAGGCGTGTCGACGGCACTGAGCAGCGCCTCCTCTAAGTTCCGATTTGGGCGTTCGTAGTAGGTGTACGTTGGCAGGGTACCGGGAGTGAATACTTCAGTGACCTTCACGAGCGTTAGGATAAATATGTGTGGTCGACCTGTCCACCCAAGACTTGATCCGGAATTTCATTTCGTCCGGCACTTCCTGCGACGGCCTGCGCTGTAGGCTGCGACAGCATGGCAGGGGCACGTGCAACGCAGCATGCTGCATCTGGTGTGGTCATTAGGAAGCTTGCAGGCTGCAGAGATAGTTCCAGTCTCAGGAACAGGGAAAGCCCTCCTGTAGGGCCTGGAAACAGCAGCATGGGGCAATTCTTTTAGGGGAGTCAATGGCTGTCACACCAATCCAAGATGCCCCCATTCTAGTGGTTTTCCGACACGTACCGGACACGGAAAATAGGTCATTTTTAATAACATGTTTACTTTCTATAACTTAGCATTGATGATCAACAGACAATGAATCTTTTCACCTGTTTTGCGAAGCTGTTGTGAAGTCCGACACCACCAGCGCGCGAAAAGTCTAAATTTAGACGGATTCACCGTGAATAATTTGCCCGGCGCCGGCCGGGCTCGACGGCGAATTCGAAGGAACGCTCGCCGTAGGCGCTGCTAGGTTCTAATACCCCTGAACGTGTTCGCATGATCTGGGCCCCACGTTCAGAGCCCGCCCAGCCACGGGGTTTGGAATCGAGGGCCCGGAAGTTATTGCCGGCTGACCCAACCGGCGAGGGTAACGGATTTCAAGGACAGGTACGCTACAGACCTGGCCCGGGCACTCTCCGCTGACGTTTTGCTGTTTTCGGCCCCTCCATCAGCAGACCCGGCCCAGCGCGGGACTTGCCGCCTCTGGGGCCAAACTTGAACAATATCCCGGAGCTCGGCTTCGTCAGAAACCGCGGAGGTTGCGGATACCGAGCTCCGGACTCCAGCACGCGAAAAGGGCGGACGCCCTCCCGGAGCGGCTGAAAGCTTGAATTCAACGCGCACGTAATTGACGTCCGCGTTCGTTGATGAGATCGCACCATTGAAGCGGATTCTCTTCCTTGCTGTCTACCGTCGCTTGCTGACGCTGCGTTACCGGCGCGACGTACTCTCGTCGCTCTCGAAGCGATCTGCCATATTCATTCACGGCTTCACCCCAAGCGAAATTGCTTTCGCGCTGACGTTCCTCGGCCAGGTCTTGCACTTCGGTGTAGGTCAGGCGTCGTCCGTCAACTGTGGGCTTGCGAGGAGATGTCGGAATATCTGACTTCTTTACAAGCCGCTGTTCAACCAGCTCCGCTAGGCGATCAATTTTTTGAGTTAGAGCCATGATGTCCATGGTGCTGTCTCCCTTCGAATCCTGAATTCGTGTATTGTTGGCGCGACCTTTGGGAACCACAGCGCAGTGATTAATCCGAATGTCGCATTGGGCATAATCCCCATATGGCGAGCCGTCGGGCAGTTTTTCATAGCTGCAATCGTAGCCAAGAGATAAATCCGTCAAACCCAGCCGCACTTTTTCAATCAGGCCGGCATCGGCAATAACCAGGTCTGCCAACAACTGTGGGTTGCCATCGTCTCCGCTCGGTCCAGGTCTCACGTTCTGCATGTGACCTTTCGCCGTGTTTGCCCAATTCTCCGCTCGGATAAATGTTGTGGGATGCAGGTATAGGATCGGTTTTCCTTCCGCGCTACTCATTGCGATTTTGTTGTAGACCTCGGTTGGGCTTCTCCATACGCGCACGATGCGATCACCACCAACCAAACCAAGTTCGCTGGCCTTGTATTCCATCATCCCGCAGCGTGCGACCACCGCGCCCACAGCGATAAAAAAGCCTTCGCTCGTGAGCCCAGTGTGTGGCGTGAGTATTTGTTCTGTCGCGAAGCTGCTCATGACCGACTCCGCGTTCCGTTTACGATTTCATCCACTCCGCAAGCGCCCAGTCGGCCGCCTTCTGGGATATCGCCGAACCTCAAGGTTTTCGGCTCAGTTGCCCTGACCCTTTCTTCTGCACTCGCACCGGCTGAGGCGTTAGGAAATTTTGTCGTATCGTTGCGGCCTTGCGATGCCACAAGACTGCCGTTGCCCCACGAAAGCATTGCGTCCGAAGCGTCACGCATGCTATGCGAACTGAGCGCTTCTGCCTTGCCAGCTTGTGAAGGCGTGCCCGTTGCTCTGCTGTGCAGTTCGTGCAAGGTGTCGACTTTGTCTTTTCCGATAAATTCTTCGCTCATCTACTTTCCCTCCGTGATTGGATTTAACGGGCAAACTTTTACTTCGGTTTGCCAGCCCAGGCCCATGTCCGGCTGCAAGCCATCGCGCCCAGCGCAGAACTCGCGAGCTGCCGGAAGCGGCTGATTCACTACTGCCTTGAGCTCGAAATCAATATCCGGATCTCGATAATGAATCGGACTCGTGGCCGGACCCGCGCGGCGCACTTGGTTGCTCGCGAACTCATTGGCTGATGCTTTAAGAGCGCAGAGTCGCCCCAAGAGCAAGCAGGCTTGGCGAAGCACGCCACGAAACTCTTCGCGGCACGTTCTCAATTCCTTCACAGCAGTAAAAAAATTTTCGCGATCAGATTGGGCTGAGACTTCGGCGAGCTCACGGACCGCGCGATCTAATTCCGCTTCTGCATCGATGAGGTCGCGATCGACTTCAGCCTTCGAGTTGGCGAGCTCTCGTAAATCTCCGGATACTTTACCGCGACGGGCCTGATCGGCGGATTCCTCAATCTGCGCCGTCAGCGTCGTCTGGCGAACCCGCAGGATATCCGCGTGTTCGCGGGCTTCGGTTGCCCGGAGTTGCGCCTGCTCAACCAGCAGTTTTCCTGAAGTTTCAAGGGTAGGCATGCTGTCGTCCCTCCGCCCGGCCATGACATTTACCGGACACGACTTCCAACGAATAGCACTAAACCCTTGGTTTTACAACAGCGATGCCCTGTGCATAACAGATACAGCATCTGTGCTCCATGGATGCAAGAACTTGGCGTGGAGCCGCTGAAGCCAAGGTGCGCCGACCGAAAGGTATCATTCTGCCAATTGGCAGAAGTAGGCGGGGAGATCACATCTGGGGGACCAAAATGAAAAAGCTGAAGGCCGACTAGGATGTAGTCGGCCTCTTAACGCCGGATACCATTTTAACGCTTGGTGAGGCGGTGCTTCCTCTCCTACGGCAACGATTGTCAGAAGGTCCAGTAACCCAGACCGGATAACGCTCCGGCAGCTCGCGCTTTTCTGGCGGCTCACAAGCGGGGACACCGCTCATGAACCGAGGATGCGTGGTCTTCTAGAAGTACATCTCCCACGGCAAGATAGCAATTTCCCTCACGTTGCCAGGGTCGAAAATCCCGATGCTATCTGCACGACTGACGACGGGACTCTAGCACTAGGTAAGCCGTGAGTTTTTTCACGGATGCACCTCCTGGCCGGAGTTCCGGTTCAGCTTTCATTGTAATGGGAGGCGCAGGTTCTCGGTGACCTTTTTCCGCTTCCAAGCTGTTGACTATTTGAAGTCCATCGCCCTGATCCTTTTCTTGGATAGCCAAGAACCGTTCTCGGTTTTCCACTGGTCAAAACGTCTAAATTTAGACCTTTTGCATTCACAGTTAGCTGTGAATCGATTCACAGTTTCTCGGCCCCAAGGAATCTGCTCACTGTAGGATTCATTCGGTCAGCAAATAATCGTCATCCTCGTCGAGTTTGCTCTTTGTCTGCTCCAGATCTGGCAGCCGCAGCGCTGATTCGTAGCAGTACACGTTTCGCCGCGTGCAACTGAAAGTTGCTCTTGTGCCCAGATGAGCCGAGTTGGATTCTCAGTCAAAATTCAACTCTCCGCGGGCTATTTGCAAAGCGACCACAAATACACTGGATGACTCGTCGCCGCAATGCATCATTGCTTCATTCAGTATCTGTTTGCAGATTTCTTCGCGCGAGTCCACTGGAAGTGATTCATCCGTGCATCCCCATAACGCGCGTAGCGCACCATAGCTTCGTTGATCGAGTTGAATTTGAAACTCTTCGAGGTAACCGACCAAGCTGATGAAGTTCTTGCTGGGGATAATTGGCAGCAATTCTTCATCTGGAATAAGCGAAGCGAAACTGGTGGCGTGCGTCTCGCACACCTGTTCTTTTGCCGGTTCTTCTGACGGTGTGTAAGGACGGTATATATAGGCGGTAGAGTCCGTCGCTATTTTGGACGGGTCCCCCTTCCATTCTGGACGGGTACCCTCGCTATTCTGGACGGGGTCTCGCTATTCTGGACGGGGTGTACCGGAATAGCGGTGACCTTTGCCACATCGATTGAGCGAATGATCGTCCTATACTTTGGATCAACATCACCATCAAGCAAAAAACCTAACCCGCGCAAATCCGCTAACCGGTAAAACGCTGTACTGCGACTAATCCCGAGCTCGTTGGCTACACGCTCGACCGACACACGAATCGAACTACCATCGCCGTTCGCGTAAGTCGCCAACTGCATCAGTACCTCTCGGCGCTCTCGACAAACTGCGCGCCATTTTTTGCCGTCTTTAGCGAGTCGATAACGCTCAGGCGGCACACTGCGAATTTCCTGAGTGCATTTTGTGGTGTTCTTTTTCTTTTTCACTGGACACCCGCGCTTTTCTGCTGCAGGAGATCGCGCAGCACGCGAGAGAACTCGGGCCGTAGTCCGGTATTGAGCTTGGCGGCCTGCAGCGCGAATTCAATTTGGGCGCTGCGCTCGTCTGGCGTCCCGCTTGCCGCGATCCACAGCGTTCGAATCATTAGGGTGTGCTGGCACGCTGTACAGAGATCTTTGCCGCCGCAATAGATTTTGGGTTGCAGCCCTTTCCCAAGATCGTCCAGGCGTTGCTGCGCATGCGCCTTGGCTTGCTTTGTCTTCTTTGCCATTAGCGCACCCGCCGTCGGCCCGACTGCTCGCACTGCGCCAGGAATTGTTCAACGGCTTTTTTCGAATACCAGATTTGCCGGCCGATTTTCGTGCGCGCAGGACCGCGGCCGCGATCATGCCAGCGGCGCAAGCTGCGCGTATGGATGCCGAGCGTAGCGGCCAGATCGGCCTCGCTCACGTAAGCGTTAAGAAAGTGGTGAACTGCAGGACCTACCGGTGTTGTCATCCGGCCTCCGAGATTAAGGAAAATTACGCCACCGGGCGGCAGCTACATCCGAAGCGTTGCGCTTCGTCTTTAGGAGACGGTTTTTACCCGATCTCCCCTTTTTTCCTTTTCTCAGTCCCGAAAGACCGTGAAGCAGTTACAGGACAATTGAACACCCGGCGCTTTACGGCGTCAAGTGCGAGATCAATCCAGCATGGGCCTGCAAGGGGGCACTCAGGGAAAATACCTGACATTTACCTGACACTTAGCTTGGATGTCAAAAAGGATGGAAACTGGAAAATGACTGTAAAGCTAAGTAAAAACTGGAGTTAAATGGTGAGCCCGCTGTGATTCGAACACAGAAC
>CAVQZU010000143.1:0-15019 GCA_963718485.1 uncultured Acidobacteriota bacterium | reverse complement strand
GCCTGCGCCGTCGAAAGTCCCGCAAGTTTGATATTGCCGACCATTGGCAAAGAGGCGTCGCCCCCCGAACTTACGCGCACATCATAACGATACTCTGGAGCCCCTATCGACTGATATCGCAAGTAAGTCTCCACTACTCACGATCACGTCTTCGGAAGTATCTGAGATTAGGGGCAGGCGAAGTTGATTTCAACCTAACCGGTCCGCTCTGCCCTATGCTGTTTGAAATGAGGATAAGTTGAACAAGATTGACGATTAGGATCATTCTAGTTGTGGGCATAGATATCCCGATCGGTCGGACAACTGCTGATCATTCCACGCTCACCGATGTCCTCGTATGTAAGATGTCTTCCGTGCCCAATATAATGGGCCCTTATCACCGACTTCCTAAAGATCAACCTAACTCTGCAATCAGCCCAGGTTAATTCTAGTAACCTGCTCAAGGATTGGACAAACTCCGCCACTCTCCGCGACACGACTTCGGAAAATGGACGTTGCGCATTGCTGATGATCGCAAACAGTGTTCCCATGCCATAGGAACATGTAAAGATACAAAAATGAGAGGCATAAGCAACGCTGCGACCGACCTCTTCCTAAATACAACCTGGCTTGCAGCCACAATGCTTGCACAGCCATATGTCGCGCCAAGTAGAACGAAGGGAAGGCGCAACCAAAATCCAGTATGATCCGGCGTACTAATCGAAACGAACAATATCAGCAAACTCAGCGAAAGAACAAAGGCAAAAACGCCTGGTACGAAATGCCGTATTGACATGGCTGCACGGTTGGTCTTAAAGCTGATAATGTTCCAGAAGCCCGATGTGAACGCATACTTTACAAGTGACACTACTGTGGGGCTGACAAAGTACTCGCAGTAAGTCTTGTCCGTAATGTAAAGCTTGTGGCCACGAGCACGCAGTCTTTGGCTAAGATCGTTGTCCTGGTTGCGATGTAACCGAGTGTCGTAGCAGCCAACTTCGAGAAGAGTACTCTTCAAAAAGATGGGATAGGGAATGGTGTCGGCGAAACCCGCCTCCCGCGTTCGCATCGAGCGTGTGGAAGTACCAAATGGGTGGGCCAATGTCCAGGCAATCAGCTGTGCCTGCAGTCCGTAACCGCCGGCCCGAGTGATCGTGCGTCCGCTACAGCCTCCCGCCCCATGACGCCTCAGTTCATCTAGGCACGTGGCAATGTAATCGTTTGCATAGATGGTATGTGCACCAAGGATGCAGATATACAGCCCTTGGGACTCTCGGATGCCAAGATTAAATGCGTAAGGTGTTTTCTTCAGTTTGTTGATTAGAAGTTTTATTCGGGGGTCCTCGCCGGAAATCTGGTTGACTATCTCCCGGGTTGCATCTGAAGAGTCGCCGTCCACAATCAGGATTTCCAGCTCGCAATTATAGGTTTCTTGCTGTAAAAGCGATTTTAAAACAGCCTCTATGTGGCGTTCTTCGTTGCGAACAGCCAGTACTACCGAGACAAGAGGGCGGAGTTTAGTGTCTATTCTGATCGCCTGCTGTTGACACTTATTCTCTAGTTCCATACTTTGATCTCATAGGCCAAGGAGGACCTGATTGTGCAACTTGAGTGTCGTTAACAGCGAACGATGTTGGGTGAGCAGATGCCGGACGTGGCATTGCGCGTATCGATGACGAGCTGCGCCTCCGCGACGATTCTGCGATAGTCATAGTCCGAATGATCGGTAACGATAACGACACAGTCGTATTGGCCAAGTGTGTCCAGCGGCACACGTTTCATCTGAAGATTGTACTTGCGCCCCTTTCCAATTGTTGAGAAGTAGGGATCGTTATAGTCAACGAGAGCGCCCCGTTCTTGCAATGCCTCGATAATCGTGATTGCCGGTGACTCGCGAAGGTCATCGATATCCTTTTTGTAGGAAACGCCCAGTATCAAAACCCTGATCCGTTCAAAGCTTTGCTGCGAGAATTGAGCGCCTCCACAATAAAGTCGACCATGTTGTACGGCATGGCCATGTTGATTTCGCCAGCGAGTTGAATGAAACGGGTCGAAAAATCAAACTCTTTCGCCTTCCATGAAAGATAAAAGGGATCGACCGGAATACAGTGACCGCCCAGCCCCGGCCCAGGATAGAAGGGTTGAAAGCCGAAGGGCTTGGTAGCCGCAGCCGCAATGACCTCCCAAATATCAATGCCCATCCGCAGGCAGAGCAGCTTCAGTTCATTGACTAGCGCGATGTTCACGCAGCGGTAGATGTTTTCGAGCAGCTTTGTCATCTCCGCGACGGTGGTGTTTGAGACCGATATGGTCCGATGAAAAATCGATGCATAAAGCGCGGTCGCGATCTCGCTGCCAAAGCGGTCTGTGCCACCGATAATCTTGGGAATATCGCATCGTGCGACGGTGTTGTTTCCTGGATCTTCACGTTCGGGTGAAAATGCAACAAAAAAGACATCCGTAGCCTCGGCCTTATCCCGCGAGACATGCAGTTTTGATGAATTACCACTTTCCAACAGGGGCACCACTATCTCCTCTGTTGTTCCCGGATAAGTAGTGCTCTCAAGTACAACTAGTTGGCCCGCTTTCACATGTGGGGCTATCGATTTCACGGTCTCAGTGACATAGCTGAGATCGGGTTCGCGATACTCCGTTAGCGGCGTGGGGACGCAAATTAAGATAGCGTCCATTTTGGAGACTTGTGTAAAATCTGTGGTGGCCCGAAAACCGCGGCCCATGGCAAGAGAAATTTCCGTTTCCGGAATGCGGTCGATATAAGAACGGGAGGAGGCGAGTATATCGATCTTAGTGCCGTCGATGTCGAATCCCATTACAGGAAAGCCCTCTTCAGTGAAGAGCAACGCTAAGGGAAGTCCGACGTATCCCAAACCGATGACCCCAATGTTAGCGGCTCTCGATTGAAACCTGGCAATCACTTCTGCTTTCAACGCGGCTGCGTTCAATGGCGGGGCTGAAGTGGATATGTGCATGTATATTCCTCTACGAGTGCATGCATTCAATTGGTCTTCCGCAAAAATGGCGCAAAGAGCTTTGAAGAATGCGATAAGACACACGATCGTGACGGCCGCAATTGCGGTGTCGTCGATATCTGTCTAAGTCGTTGTAATATATAATTCACCTCTGCACAACGAAAGCATCAACTTGCCACTTGAATGTCGGCCGCATCCAACTCAAACACGATCGCCCTCTGTATAAAGTCGAGAGAGACAACCAGCCGCAGTCTCCCTTTGCGACGAAGTATTGTGCCTGCCAGGCCTGCAAAAGGCCCAGATCGAATGTTTACTTGCTTGCCTGCCGTTAAGAACGGATACGGTTCTGCCCGCCAGGCCGCGAGCGATGACCGTAGCCTTTCAATGTCACCGTCAGGGAGAGCAGCCGCATTGCTGTTAAAGCTTACTAGCCGAACGATACCGGAATGCGCGAGTACCTGCGCCCTATCTGTGATGTGCATTTTAACGAAGACATATCCCGGGAATAGAGGCAGTTCCACGCGCATTCGACGGTGATTCCAGGAGCGCGCCGCGGAATAGAGCGGTAAATAGGTTTCGATATTCCGTGTGAGGAGTCTACCTGCGACAGCCTTCTCGTGTCGCGGCAAAGTATAGACCGCATACCAGCGGGGTATGGTAGCGAGATTATTGTCTAGAGCGGTTGCAGCGAAGGCCTCGCCCATCTTAACGGCGACATGGCGCTCAGATGATCTCATATAATAAGCCGGTTAGAGACTGGTTCTATATTGGAGTAAGCACTGTCAACTGTGACATCTTCGCATTAGCCCGGTACCTGACCAGAAATCCAAAGCTAGAGAGTTCGATGATATGCGTCGGTGTGGTAGCGTACATAGCGGTAAAAGAATACTTCGAGCTGAAGCTTGTGTGATCCAGGACACAAATTGCGCCATGCCAGTGGGCAATGATTGGAATCTGAGAAGTTGGCCTCATGTGGTCCACTTCACCGACGGCGATGCGGATGCAGTGATATATCGAAGCGATGGACAATAAGCCGTTGCAAAAAAAGACCACAACCTCGTTGGATGAAATGATCTCGACTATGAATCTGCAGGATCAAGAACGTCGGGTCATTCTCGTCCTGGATGATATAGAGGAGACGCGCTACTTAATCGAGAAAATGCTGAAAGCGAATGGCTACGAGGTGGCGTTGGCAAGGAGCGAAGAAAATGCCATCTCGGAAGCCGTTTCCCAATCGCCTAGCCTGATCCTGATGAGCCTAGGCCTGGAACCCGAGCAACTTCTCGCCACCGCACGACGAATACGCGAACAGGCGGCCCTTAGTGAAAATGTTGCGATTGTCATCTTTTGTGTCGCTACCATCCCCGAGGGTGCGGAGATGGAGGTCCAGAAGAATGTTTACGTGACACGCCCTGATAACTTCAATCAATTGAGAGATTTTCTGTATCGTGTGCTCGGTAACCAACGCTCTACGCGCTGAATGTGATGTTGTGGCGCGGGCCCAGCAAACGATCGAGCTCATCTTCGACGATCTGATAGCATTCGCAAACCGTCGCTTCTAATCGTTTCCGATCGACGAGCGTGATGTGGCCGCGGGAATAATGAATTAGACCCGCATCCTGCAGGTGCCCGGCGGCGACGGTCACGCTCTCGCGCCGCCCGCCCAGCATATTAGCGAGGAATTCCTGCGTCATTAGGATTTCTGGGCCAGGTACCCGATCATGACACAAAAGCAGCCATCGACATAATCGCTGCTCTACGGAATGCAGGCGGTTACAGACAGCCGTTTGTGAGATCTGTGTGATGAGTGCCTGCGTATAGCGGAGCAAGACATGTTGAAGCCGGCCCCCCCGGGCAAACTCTGCCTGCAGGACCCTTGCTGATATTCGCAGCGCAGATCCGCCGATCTGAACCACACCCCGATGAGGAGTGGTTTCGCCTCCGAGGAACGAGGCAATGCCGATAAGCCCATCATTTCCTACGAGAGCCATCTCGGCAGTCGAGCCATCGCGCATCGTGTAGAGACATGACACGACAGCACTGGTAGGAAAGTAGACGTGATCCAGTCGGCCTCCTGACTCATAAAGAACGCGACCAAGGGCAAGGGTTGTCGGTTGCATACTAGGGCCCAAACGTACATGTTCATCCCTCGAAAGTAACCGCAGAAGGCAGTTCCCGATTGGATGTTGGAATGCAGTAGCGTTAAGCATAGACGGCTCCCAAGCAGATGTAACTAAACAGGGATGCTGCTGACTAGTGATGGGCCGGAATCTCGTCCTAGTGCCACAAGTTCATATCGCCGTAAGACACATGGTCCTGTTGCCCATGACTTTACCGCAATCCAATGCTGAGTAGCGCAATCCAAAAATAACCGCTGTACCCACACTCTTGGTTGCTTAGCTCACACTTCGTGGTTGCCATATTCCATACACCCTGCAGCGGGGTAGCCGCAAGTGCTGCGTAGATTCGCTCCCCATAACATCACAAGAAGGCAAACTATTCAGTAGAGGGCTGAGCTACCGCGGGCTTATAAGACTTTATTGCGGAGTAATAGATACCTGGGTAACCAGGAAAAAGTAAACTCTCGTAACGTTAGGTAACTCGGAAGAAATATTCTCCGAGGTTTCTAAGTTATGTGCGTTGCCACACCGACGCGAATTTGTGAAATGTCTAGGTTTGAATCCCGGCTCCGAAATGGGAGCCGAGAAATTATGAACTGTGTCGGACTGAGATGTTTCTGACGTGTTTGTAGCATTGAGAGTACACACTACGCCCGTGGGACGAATAAAACCTTCCCCCATAAGTAACTGAGTAAAATAGACTTAGCAGAATTCAACAGCGCGGCTAAGGTTGGCGAAGCCCTGCCTGCTCGCGCAAAGTATAAGGATCAGCCTTCCTGGCCCCTAGATGATTTCAAAGATGATTTCAAACGGCACCAGTACTAGGGGCTCTAGGCCAAAATGACGCAACAGACTCGATAGAACCGAGCGGATACGAATGTCCCGGGGATATCGTTGGGCGGTCCTAAGAGCAATCAATTCCTCCAGAAAATAGAGCGACAGATAACTCGCCAAGATATGCCTGACATGAGCGCCAAAAACTACAGCGCGGACGGCACAGCACCTCAACTGCTTCCTTCAGGAGCGCAGGAGGTCGCTGCGCGCCCGCCAAACATGCGTATCGCAACATATCGCAGGATGCCGCGGACCGTTCATCGCAAGTCGTCTACGGGCATGGTTCCCGGCCAACACAGCTATGATCTTTCCTATGAGCAGCCTCGGGATACGAGGAGCGAAAGGGTGCTTCCCGTTCCCAAACGGACGCCGACGGAATGGCAGCGGGCACTTGGAGTGCTGTCGAACCAGTGGCGTACGGTAATCGTCTTTGCTGCTATCGTCTTTGCCGTGGTAACGGCTGCTACGCTTGCGATGCGGCCGGTGTACGAACCAGAGGGCAAACTGCAGATTGATCCCCCTGGTTCAGAGGTCTTCTCTCTGGACGCGACCGGCGCGGGCCTCATCGATTCGGAGTACATCTCCACCGAAGCCGAAAAGTTACAGACGGACGACCTGGCTCTCGCAACGATCGCGGAGCTCCACCTGGATAGGAATTCTGAAATCACAGGCAAGCTGCCGATTCACGGGTTAGACACTGACAACTCAGACCCACTTGCAGCAAGGGAGAACGCTGCGCTCCGCGGATTCCGATCGCGACTGTCCATTCGACGGGATCCGTCCAGCCGCTTGGTCGTGGTGGCGTTCGGCTCGCATGATCCCCGGCTCTCTGCGAGCGTCGTCAATACCTTGATGAAGCTATTGGTTCAGAAAAACTTCGAGAGTCGCAATAATGCTATTGCGGAGTCTGCAGTGTGGCTGTCACGCCAACTCGATGACATACGCGAGAAGATGGAGCGTGCGTCGCGGGCGCTTGCAGACTTCGGCGAAAAAACCGGCATCGCAGACGTGGATCCGAACACCAACACATATAGCGAGAAGATGGGGGATCTGAACAGGCAACTGATCCAAGCAGTAGCAGATCGCATCCAATTTGAATCTTTCCTGGCTCCCTCCCGGAACGTGGATTCACTTCCACAGGTACGCAGCAGCCCGGTAATCCAGGCACTTACACAGAAGCGCGCTGAAGAGGAGGCGCAGCTGGCCCAAACGCGTGTGATCTACGGTCCAAACCATGCGGACGTGCGCAAGCTGCAGAACCAGGTAGATGAACTGCAGAATGAGATCATTGGGCAGCAGCAAGCGATCGTGTCGGAGCTGTGGACAAATTATCGCGCCGCAAAAGCACGTGAGCAGTCGTTATCCGGGCAGGTAAAACTGGCGACCACTGACCTGACGACGTTATCGCAATACGAAGTTCTGAAGAAAGAAGCGCAAGCAGACCGTGATCTCTATGACGCGCTCTACGCCAAGGTCAAAGAAGCCGGCATCTCTGCAGCCTCAAAGTCCAGCAACATCCACATCGTCAACCAGGCTCGTGTGCTGGATCATCCTACGCGTCCGCATCGCTCTTTAAACATTTTGGCTGGAGCACTGTTTGGGCTGATCGGCGGTGTGGGGCTAGCATTCGCGAAAGACCGCATGCAGGACCGCATCCACACCGCCGATGACATTTGCGAGTGGGCAAACTCCCCATCGGTTGCCGTGGTGCCTGCGATTCACAACGGGGTAGGGAGGCTGGGATTGCTGGGGGGCAATCGATGGAGGCTCGTGCCTCTGGATGAAGGTGAATCGCTTGCGCGCGATTGCTATGTGCTGCAACGTCCAAACTCACCTGAGGCAGAGGCAGTCCACGCCCTGCGAACGATGCTCTTTCTTTCCGATCCCAAGCATCCTCCCAGAGTGCTTGTCGTCACTTCTCCACTACCAGGGGAGGGCAAGACTACGCTCGCTATGAACCTGGCGATCACTATGGCGCAGCATGGACGAACCTGTCTCGTCGATGCAGATATGCGCAAGCCGGCGGTCGGCACCAGCTTCCACCTGACCTCCACCCTCGGATTGGAACACCTCTTGAATTGCTCCGCGACGCTCGATCAGGTCGCCTGTGCCTCGATCACGGTCGAAAACCTGACCATCATCCCGGCCGTCAACCCGACGCACAGTGCCATTCAACTTCTTAGCGACGGACGCATGAAGGCACTGATCGCGCGCCTGCGAGATCGCTTTGAATTCGTGGTGATCGATACGCCCCCAATCCTGCCGTATGCTGACGGGCTCGCGATAGCCACTCATGTGGATGGCGTCATCTTGGTAGGACGCGCAGGGCAAACGCCGAGGGGAGCGATTACGCGGAGCATGGAACTTCTGAAGACAATTAACTCCGCGCCGATCCTAACGGTCGTTCTAAATGGTGTTGACGAGCGCACCGGCTATAGCGCTTACAGCTACTGAGCTCATTCGGCTTCAGTGCCGAGCTGCACCCCCACTTCAGAGTGAAATCGCGAGCACCCTCATCGGTGTTACCCAGATCGAAAAGTATCTGACGTGCGCCGCTCTTAGCTGCTGGTTAAGTGCACACAATTGCCAGCCTCAAAACGGGAGATTTCTACGTGACCACCCACCTATTAGCTCCATCAGAACAGCCGATCATGAAAGCTCCTTCGGCTGTTCCTGTCTCTCTTCTCGACCTCAAGGCACAATATGTTGAGATTCAGAACGAGGTCATAGATGCCGTGCATCGCGTCCTTGAATCGCAGCATTTCATTCTCGGTGCGGAAGTCGAAGAGTTCGAAGCCGAGGTCGCGCAGTACGTGGGCGCAAAGTTTGCCATCGGCTGCGGCTCCGGCTCAGATGCGATTCTTCTCGCCCTCATGGCGCTCGGCATCGAAGCGGACGACGAGGTTATCACTACTCCATTCACCTTCGGGGCAACAGCGGGTTCAATCGCTCGTCTCCGAGCGCGTCCAGTCTTTGTAGACATCCACGCTGAGACCTTCAACCTCGACGAACGGCAGCTAGAAGCATCCGTGACCCGCCGGACCCGCGCTATCATGCCGGTCCACCTGTTTGGTTTGCCGTCGAATATGAATGTGATTCTTGAGCTTGCCCGGCGGCACAATCTCCCGGTGATTGAGGACGCTGCCCAGGCCATCGGATCCAAGTGGCACGGGAAGGGAATTGGCGCCCTCGGAAGCTTTGGCTGCTTCAGCTTTTTCCCGTCCAAGAACTTAGGTGGCGTTGGCGACGGCGGGATGATCACGACAAACGATCCCCAACTGGCGCAAGCTGTCCGCACACTGCGCGTGCATGGCTCCAGGCGGAAGTATCACTACGAAGTCATTGGCATAAACAGCCGGCTAGATGCACTGCAGGCTGCAATTCTTCGCGTGAAGCTTCGTCACCTGGACGAATGGACAGCAGGTAGGCGACGGAATGCCGACCGGTATCGCAAACTCTTTGCAGAGTATGGTCTGCTGGAGCGAATTTCGTTGCCATGCCCTAGGAATGACAGCTTCCACGTCTACAACCAATACACTATCAGGGCACCTCACAGGGATCAGTTACGCGACTATCTGCGCGAGCATAACATCTCCACTGAGGTTTACTATCCGAGCCCGCTTCATCTGGAGTCCGCGTTCGCATATCTCCGCTACCGTGTTGGCGCATTTCCCCAAGCGGAGGCTGCCTGCCACGAGGCGCTCTCCCTGCCTATCTACCCTGAGCTAACGGCAGAGAAACAGCAAGCGGTTGTGGCCGCCATCGCCAGCTTTTACTCACAACCGGCCTAAATGCTTCCTGGGCAACATCATGAAGGCAAAGTTGCCTGAGATAACGCTTCCCGCCAACGATATTTATATTTATGTGTCAAATAGCGCACGTAGAGCTCGCCAAGGCAGGTGTGGAAGCCGCACTTGCCTTGACACTGACCTCAGTATCATTGCTGTGCCCGCCACAATTGAGGGTCAACGAAGGAAGGTCTTGCACTTCCAGGTCGACTAATTTATGACGGCTTCCACTGCTATTCAGATATCGACCCAGTTGGCCATCGATGGTGGCAAACCGCTGCGTTCCCATCCGTTTGCACCTTGGCCGTCATTTTCCGACGAGGAAATAGACGCCGTCAGACAAGTGATGCGATCGGGCAAAGTTAATTATTGGACGGGAAATGAGGGCCGGCAGTTTGAGGCCGAATTTGCCACCTTGACCGGCAATAAATATGCCATTGCGCTCGCCAATGGAACAGTAGCTCTGGAGTTGGCGCTGTATGCGCTTGGTATCGGGCAGGGAGATGAAGTAGTCGTCGCCAGCCGGACATTTATCGCGTCGGCAAGTTGTGCGGTGATGCGCGGGGCGATTCCGGTCATGGCTGATGTTGACCCTGATTCACAGAACATTACGGCCGATACGGTACGCGTCGCGCTCAGTCCTCGAACACGGGCCATAATCGCCGTTCATTTGGCGGGCTGGCCTTGTGACATGGATGGAATTCTGGCGCTTGCGCGGGAACGCGGGCTCAAAGTCATTGAAGATTGCGCACAAGCCCATGGAGCCGCATATAGGGGGCATCCTGTCGGATCTATGGGAGATGCGGGCGCGTTTTCATTTTGTCAGGATAAGATCATGACAACCGGGGGAGAGGGTGGGCTGCTAACAACGAATGATCCGGAGCTTTGGGCGCGTGCCTGGGCCTTTAAAGACCATGGCAAGAAATACGACACCGTGTATAAGCAGTGGCATCCTCGGGGCTTCCGCTGGTTACATGAGAGCTTCGGCACAAATTGGCGCCTCACAGAAATGCAATCTGCAATCGGCCGTATTCTCCTGCGCAAGCTTCCGCAGATGGTTGAAGAACGCCGTTGCCTGGCCGCCGTTCTGAATGCAGAATTCGCTGGGATTCCGGCTTTGCGGGTGCCAATCCCACCCGAGGACATTTATCACTCTTATTACAAGTACTATGTTTTTCTTCGAACCGAGCACCTGCGGGAGGGTTGGGATCGTCAACGCATTATCGACGCCGTGAATGCGGAGGGTATCCCATGTTTTTCGGGTATTTGCAGCGAAATTTATCGGGAAAAGAGCTTTCCCGAGGAGTGGCGGCCGCAGCAGAGGCTTAAGCGGGCTAAAAACCTCGGAGAAACCGCTTTGATGTTTCTCGTCCATCCGACGCTTACGAAAAAGGACATGTACGACACGGCAAATGCCGTGCAAAAAGTTCTTGCAGTAGCTGCGGTATAAGCGATCGCGAAGGCTGTAGATGGAAGATTGAGGGGCCCGGCAATCTATATCAAAAGCGACTTGGTTGCTACACAATGAAGATCGAGATTCTGTCGCGAGATTGCTTGTTGGGCTTACAAAAGATCCGTTGCGGTCATCTCGCGTTTCTACTCGTGTGAACTTTAGAAGGAAAGCAGTTGAATTCGAGGTCAAAGGAGAGACATGCTTCCGAATATTGCCGTGATAGGAAATGGGTACTGGGGGAAAAACCTAGTGCGGAACTTTCACGCTCTTGGTGTATTGAAGTGCGTCTGCGATATGCGTACCGAATCTCTGAACGAGGCGCACGCACAATTTGGGGTCGATACCTGCTCCTCATCTGAGGCACTCCTGAAGAATCCAGAAATCCAGGGTGTAGCGATCGCTGCACCCGCTGCTCAACACTTCGAGCTGGCCAAAGCATGCTTGTTCGCTGGGAAGGATGTGTATGTTGAGAAGCCGCTGGCGCTTCGGATCGAAGATGGACAGGAACTCGTCGAGCTCGCAGAATCACAGCGCCGCATTCTGATGGTCGGCCATATTCTGCAGTATCACCCAGCAATTCTGAGGTTGAAGGAGCTGATCGGCTCGGGCGAGCTCGGCCGTATTCAGTACATCTACTCGTCCCGTCTTAACTGGGGCAAGCTGCGCACCGAGGAGAATATACTGTGGAGCTTCGCTCCGCATGATATCTCCGCCATCCTATTCCTCTTAGATGAGACGCCGACAAGCGTCACGGCCACGGGCGGGGCCTACATCAATCCGCAGATCTTCGATACCACCCTAACTGCCTGTGAATTCGAGAGCGGCGTCAAGGCTCACATTTTTGTTAGCTGGCTTCATCCCTTTAAAGAGCAAAAACTGGTTATCGTGGGGACTAACAAGACAGCCGTCTTCGATGATGTGGAAAAGGAGCGCAAGCTCTCCCTCTACTCGCACCGCATCGACTGGGTCAATCGTCACCCAGTCGCCCGCCGGGATGAGGGACAGCTCGTGGTGCTCCCGCCGGATGAACCGCTCAGAAAGGAATGCGAACATTTCATCGAGAGCATCGTTACGCGCAGAACTGCGCGGACGGATGGCCGTAGCGGAGTACAAGTCCTCGAGGTGCTCGAAGCCTGTGAGCGTTCCCTACACTCGCACGCGACCATGGTTCCGATTCGCGAGGCGGCACTCGCGTACTTCGCCGATCGAACGGCGGTAATCGATAGGGGCTGCGAGATCGGCTCGGGCTCGAAGATCTGGCACTTCAGCCACGTCATGAACGGCGCACGCATCGGCCGGAACTGCAACCTTGGACAGAATGTTGTTGTCAGTCCCGGTGTGAGGATCGGCCACCGTGTGAAGATTCAGAATAACGTCTCTGTTTACACGGGTGTGGTGCTGGAAGACGACGTATTCTGCGGCCCCTCCATGGTCTTCACGAATGTAGTCAATCCGCGCAGTCAGGTCGAACGCAAACACGAGTACAGGCGCACTCTCGTGAAACAAGGGGCTTCCATTGGGGCCAATGCGACGATCCTCTGCGGAGTCACGTTAGGCCGGTATTGTTTCGTGGCCGCGGGCGCTGTGGTGACTAAAGATGTTCCAGACTACGCGCTCGTGATTGGCGTTCCCGCCGTTCAGTCTGGTTGGATTTGCGCTTGTGGAGTTCGTATTCCGGAAGCAAGCAGAGTGAGTTGCAGTGAGTGCGGGCGCAATTACCTGATCGCGGACGGCGATTGCCGAGAGACAAGCGATATTTCCGCTGCTGTGGCGTGACTCTTGCGTAAGTCCTGCAGCAGGCGCACGAATCAGGCGGCAGTTCTCGGTCGCGATAACGCTCGCGATTGCGGTCGAAATCCCTGAGTCATTTTAGCTTGGCGCTAGAACGTTTTCTTAACTATGTGTGCGCTAGTACACAGGCGAATATCTTAAAAACCCTGCGTCACTCACTAACAACGTTCACAACCTATAGGAGTGGAATCCCTTTGAAGAATCTGCTTAACTACAGAAGGTCGCTCATTCTCGTCTCGCAGATCGGCCTATTAGCGATGAGCTACTACGGCAGTTTTCTGCTTCGATTCGACTTCAGTCCGGAGATGGGTTATCAATTACTGTTCGTGCGGACACTGGTTCTGGTTGTTGCTGTCGAGCTGCTCGTGTTCTACGTGTTCGGTCTTCTCCGTGGATGGTGGCGTTACGTGGGAATGAGCGATGCGTTGGATATCTGCAAGGCGGCGTTTACCAACGCGATAGTCCTCTATTTGCTCATCGAGTTGGTTCTAAAGGTGAACGGATATCCTCGCTCAGTGCTAGCAATCAACCTGATGCTCACAGTGCTCCTTGTGGGAGGCTCGCGCTATGTAGTTCGCGCGTATAGGGAAGGCGCGCAGCACGGCGCGGCTGAGGTCAATACGCTGATTGTAGGGGCCGGGCGAGCAGGGAGCACTATTGCGCGCGAACTGAAACGTAACTCCCAGTTAACCCTGAAGCCGGTTGGATTCGTTGACGACGACCGCAGCAAACACGAGATCCGCATCCACGGCTTGAAGGTGCTCGGCTCATGCGATTGCATGTTGGAGATCATTCGCCGCATGAGTGTCCGATGTGTCTTAATCGCGATCCCGTCCGCCAGCGGAAGTCAAGTGGAACAGATCATTGCGAAGTGCCGTCAGTGCAAGGTTGATTTCAAAATCCTTCCTCCCCTCAGTCAGCACGTTAGCGGACGACGCTCGTCAATTACCGATCTGCGCAATGTGCGGGTGGAAGATCTGCTAGGCCGGCAGTCAGTCCAGACGGATCTGGCAAGCATACGGAATCAGCTCGAAGGGAAGGTGCTGCTGATTACCGGCGCTGGTGGGTCGATCGGTTCTGAGCTGAGCCGCCAAGTCTGCAACTTTGCGCCACGCGACGTGATCTTAATAGATCGTTCAGAGAATTGCCTGTTCAAACTGGGTATGGAGCTCAGCACGAACCGGCCCCAACAGCATTTTGTTCCGGTGATTGCTGACATCCAGGATGTGGGCACCATGCGGGAGATCTTCGCCCTGCATCGTCCTGACATTGTCTTCCATGCGGCGGCGTACAAGCATGTGCCCCTGATGGAGCAAAGCTGCTTCCAGGCGGTGACCAACAACATCTTTGGTACCTACAACGTCGCTCTTGTCGCGCGGCAGTTCGGCTGCAAGACCTTCGTCATGATCTCCTCCGATAAAGCTGTAAACCCGACCAATGTTATGGGAGTGACAAAGAGGATTGCCGAGCTAATCACTCTGGGTTTGCAACATGAGCATACGCGCTACGTTGCGGTGCGTTTCGGAAACGTTTTGGGCAGCAACGGCAGCGTAGTGCCCATTTTCCAACAGCAGATCGCCGCCGGCGGTCCTGTCACCGTGACGCATCCCGAGGCCCGGCGCTACTTCATGACCATCCCGGAGGCGGTTCAGCTCGTGTTGCAGGCTTCGAGCATGGGAGTAGCCAGCGACATTTTTGTGCTTGAAATGGGTCAGCCGGTCCGCATTGTGGACCTGGCGCGGAATTTGATCCGGCTCTCCGGTCTGGAACCAGACCAGGACATTCGAATTATTTACACTGGCTTGCGTCCCGGTGAGAAACTGTTCGAAGAACTCATGTTGGAGGGTGAGGGCGTCAAACCAACTTCTCACCCGAAGATCCGCGTGCTCGATGGCGGACCAGCCAGCATTGGGCAGGTGCGGCTCTGGCTCGAGGAGCTTTCTGCGTTAGTGGAAGCGAAGAACGTATACGGTTTGGTGCAAACCTTCCAGCGTATTGTGCCGGAATACAAACCTAGCGAGGACATCCTTGCACTGTGTGAAGTCGATCGCCACGACATGGCAC
>CAVQZU010000142.1:0-9953 GCA_963718485.1 uncultured Acidobacteriota bacterium | reverse complement strand
CTGCCCAGTATCTCTGTAATCAGCCTCTTTTTAAGATCAGAGTTCCGGCGGCAACTGTCTTCATTTTGTGATCTCCCCCACATGTGAGGCAGTTAGACCCTTCGTCCACTTATTAATTTTCGCACCTGCGAAATCGGCTCCCGCCAGTCTGGCTCCGCTAAAGTCAGCGGCGGCGAGCTTGGCTCCGGTGAAATCACTCCCCGCCAGTCTGACGCCCGCGAAAATGCACCCTGCGAGGTTCGACCATGAAAGGTTCGCGCCTGCGAGTTTCGCCCCAGTCAGATCGCTATACATGAGGTCGGCGCCCGCGAGATTGGCGCCGGTTAAATCGGCACCCACCAGTTTGCTGCCTGCGAGGGTAGCTCCCGTCAGCGTGGTCCGTACGAGGCAAGCCCCTTCCAGAAGCGATTCCCTGATGTTGGCCCGCGCGAGGTTGGACCTTGAAAGATCAGTTCCGTTGAGATTGACGCCTGCAAGGTCGATTCGCTGGAGATCAGCCCCTATGAGCGTTATCCCCGTAAGGTCGAGCCTGAACTGGGAATCCGCTTTCTTGCCGCTCTATGGGCGTTATTGAAGGCTCTGACATCCCCTGCCCCAGAAACTGGCGTAAATGCGCCGTCTGGTCTGCGGCGGGGGGTTGTTCAGGGGATTCTGTCAGCTTAGGTCCTCTAAAGACAAAAACCCGGACCATGACTGGTCAAAGGCATGGTCCGGGCAGTTTTTGGAGGAACTTTTTTGAAGTTCCTCATAATACTTATGTGGTTTTGCTCGCCTTTTCAAGAAAAAAGCGTGTTGCCTAAAAGCAAAAGCCATGTTGCAAAAATATCACGCGAGGAACGGGAAAGGGCGTCGATGCCCCAAATGAGTTTGTCGGGTCTCGGTTTCTGAAGTAGTAGTTGAGGGGAGACAAGCCTTTTGGGGGTTGTCGTGTGTTCACTATCTGCAATCATTTTTAGGAGGAACTCAATGAAAAAACTTCTTATGTGCTCAGCGGCCTGCGCTCTCGGCCTCGCTGTTGCCGGCCCGGCGAAAGCCGACGGCATCAAGATGGACCTCGCCGGCCACATCGCTGGGCTACGTCACTTGGGTGAACGATTCGCTTCCTTCCGGCACCACCACCGATGAGATCCGCCATTTCGACATCCTGCGGGAAACCGAAATCCACTTCACCGGCGAAACCACGCTGGATAACGGCCTGACGGTTGGCGTCCATCATGAGGCGCTGATCGATGAAGGCGAGAACTCCGGTCTGGGCCAAGACGCATTCCTGACCCGGGAAAGCTACGCTTACTTCTCCGGCGCCTGGGGCCGCGTCAATTTCGGCAAGGAAGACGGCGCCAACTACCTGCTGGAAGTGGCAGCGCCTTCGGCCGACACGAACTATGACGGCCTGCGTCAGCTGATCAACCCGGAAGGCCTCGGCGTGTTCGGTCTCGGCGGCGCTCTGGCGAAGGGAACGGGTATCCAAGGTAGCGGTCCTGGGGCGGGTGACGGTATTCGCGGCTTCGCCAATACCGGTGGCAAGCTGGATTACTCCGACGACGCTTCGGGCTTCTCTAACAAGATCACTTACCTGACGCCGGTCTGGTCCGGCTTCCAGGCGGGCGCGTCCTATACGCCCAGCTGGGCACGCCCGGGTTGCTGTCGCTCGGCGGTACGCCGGGCGCCAACGAAGCCTCGACGGCCTTTGGCGTTCCCGTCAAGGACGTGCCCAGCAACTACGGCGATGCCTGGGAAGGCGCGCTGCGGTATGAAGGCAAGTGGCAGGAAATCGGTGTCACGGCCGGTGGCGGTTACACCCACGTTCAATACACGACTGTGGATGCTACCGACCAGAACGACGCCTTCCATCAGTGGAACCTCGGCGCGGAAATCAACTGGCAGCAGTTCGGCCTTGGCGTTGTCTACACGACCGACAACGGCGGCCTGCAACACGATGGTCAAAACCGCACCTGGGTGGCCGGCATCGACTACACGACCGGTCCGTTCAAAATCGGCGGTTCCTACCTGAACAACCACGAAGGTCTGGGCGATACCACCGAGACCAGCGGTATCAGCAACGGCCAGTTGGATACGCAGCGCTGGGCTCCCGGTGTGGTCTACACCTACGGCCCGGGCATGACGTTCCGCGGTTCCGTGGGCTGGGTCCATACGACGTTCCCGGATGAAGGCGGCAACGTCGGCGATGCCGGTGTACACGCCAACTCCACCGACGTCCTGCTCGGCACGCAAATCAACTTCTAATCCTTACGGATTGGATAAAAGGATCAGGGGTGCGGTTTTCCGCACCCCTTTTTCTTTGGATGACATTGCCAATGAACAACATCGCCGCGAATCTCGCCGCCCTCCGTGAAAAAATCGCCCGTGCCTGCGCGGATAACGGCCTCGATCCGCGCGCCGTCAACCTCGTCGCCGTCAGCAAGCAGCAGCCGCCTGACCGCATCGCCCAAGCCCTTGCCGCCGGGCAGCGCCTGTTCGGCGAAAACCGGGTGCAGGAGGCGAAGGCGCGCTGGAACAGCCTGCGCGCGTCATACCCCGACCTGAAACTTCGCCTGATTGGCCCGCTGCAAATGAACAAGGTCCGCGACGCCGTAGCGCTGTTCGATTGCATTGAAACGGTAGACCGCCCGGCTCTCGTCGCGGCGCTGGCAAAGGAAATGACGAAACGGGCCGGAAACCGCCCTGTTTCATTCAGGTCAATACGGGGAGGAGCGCGAAGGGCGGCGTCGCGCCGGACGGCCTGCCCGACCTGCTCGCCTCGTGCCGCGCCGCCGGTCTGGATATACGCGGCCTGATGTGCATTCCGCCGGTGGATGACCCGCCGGGTCCGCATTTCGCGCTGCTGAAAAAACTGGCGCACCGGCACGGCTTGCCGGACCTAAGCATGGGCATGAGCGCCGATTTCGAAGCCGCCATCGCACTGGGCGCGACCTATATCCGCATGGCACGGGTGTGTTCGGGGAGAGGGCATGAAAAATATTATCGAAACTCTTGTTAAGAAAAACTCAGAGGCAAACCAGCGCCCCGCCGATCCTCTTGCACTGATGCAAAAACCCCTCAACTCAATTCACTAAACCCTTGCTACGTCTCATCTTTTAACCTACAACCTTCACATTCGTGACCGGCACTACCCGCGCGATTTCTTGCGGATTCGTAACTTTTCCAAAATACTTCTGACCCCTCGCCTTCATGATATGTAAATAAAATCGCGACCACCGAAACGCAGTCTTTTTTTTCCTCGGAATTAATTCCCAGAATTAACATTATCACATCTAAAGATTACGGAAACTGTGAGACCAAAACCGCGCTCTCGCCCTTTCTTGACAGCACTTTCAGCTCGTGCTCAATTCGCCCATGGCCAAGGCGCAATCCATCATTCCTATTGAACGCATCGTCAGTCGGATTTATGTTATTCGCGGCGAAAAGGTCATGCTCGACAGTGACTTGGCGCAACTATACGGAGTTAGTACGAGCCGTCTTAACGAACAGGTTAAGCGCAACATCAATCGCTTTCCCGCAGATTTTGCCTTCCAGCTCACTCGTACCGAATTCGACTCTTTAAGATCGCAAATTGCGACCTTAAAGGATGGCGGCCGCGGCGCGCATAGAAAATATCTCCCTTATGTCTTCACTGAGCACGGTGTTGCCATGCTTTCAAGCGTCTTGCGCAGCAAGAAGGCAGTCGACGTCAACATTGGTATCATTCGCGCGTTCATCACCGTTCGCCAAATGCTCGCCACCAACCGTGAGTTGGCCCGCAAGGTCCAGGAGCACGACCAGAAAATTACGCTCCTCGTCGACGCCGTTCAGAGGATTCTGACGCCGCCCGCGCAAAAGAAAAATCCCATTGGTTTCGTGCCCTCAGACGATTGATTCAGAGAAGAAGCCGCGCATAAAGAGTGAAACAACGTTTGATGTTCCAAATTGGAACATCAAAAAACAAGATCGCCAGTGATTTCCGCGCGCTGTTCTGAGCGTGCCAGAAAATTACGCGACCAAGGCGAGCGCTCGGGACAACAGAGCTAGCGGCTCCAACGTTTCACCGCTAGCCTGTTGCTATCGCGGCCTCAATCCATCAGCGACTTTTAAGCCGCGATTCGCGATCTGACGTAGCGCTAACGTTTCAGCTGTCAGCTTGGCATGTGCCAGAATGCTTGGCGTTAGCGCTTTCTTGGGGTTATATATGAGATGTGGGAGCCTCCCGTTAACCATCGGCAGAACTCCCTGGATTGCCTATGTCGCGAAAATCTATCCACGTCCTTCCGGAGTGGTCTCGTAAAATCCTGAGTTTTCGCCAGACTCTTAAACTCACCCAGGGCGAACTCGGCAGGCGCCTGAGGACATCCGCTATGGCAGTTTCCCGATGGGAGCGCGGTATGAGCGAACCCCCGGCAGACGCATACATAAGACTCGGGAATATTGCGGATGATCCGCTCTGTTGGTTTTTTTGGGGACGCGCAGGTCTTAGCACTGCCGATGTAATGCGGGTCCTGCCGACAGCGGGTCGGCGTTTACGCCAAGGTAGAATTGCCCAGGTGCATGTCGTCCACGCCGGCGCGGCAGACGCGGGTGCATTGAAAAAAACAAGTTTCGTCGCCATTCCAATTCTCCCTGCCCGCGCGGCGACACTGGGCGCGAATGGAGATGAAGTTTCCGATCTAGATCAGTTAAAGCCCGAAGCAATGTGGGCAGCGCCTACGGAGTGGTGTCCCAATCCTGCGGCCACAATTAGTCTCCGGGTCGTCGGCAATTCCATGTCACCGCTTATCCTCGATGGCTACATTATCGCTGTGGATACATCCGATGTCTCTCGTGACGGGCTCGTTGGGCAGATTGTTGTGGCATGGAATACCCGGGACAAGCGGCTGCTGGTTTCGCGGTTGATAAGATTCGACCACACCGAGGCCCTCGTTTCCGATCAACGTGAGCAGCAGTCCGTTTCACTGGCCCAGGAATCTTCCTGGCGTATCATTGGCAGGGTCTTATGGTGGACAGGAAAAGCTAGATAACCCCGCAGACAAGATCTCCAATTTTCCGCCGCGTCCATAAAATTTGAGGAGAAAAACATCCGCTTTTTTTGCTTTTCAGCCCCGTGGTATAGTCTTCTCGTTAACCGCAGCGATAGTCGCGGCCGTTAGTCAAAGTCTCTTGGGGATGAGGCTATGCGGAAGACCGATCTGGTGTGTTCCGTAACTCCTGGCGATCCTCGCAGGTTTTTGGCTCCTTTTCATCGCCTGCCCGCACATTTCTCGAAATCTAAAATCCATATCAGGGCCTCAGTCTCACTGTTGTTATTTCTGCCTGTGGGTTCGCGGACGCGCTGAGCATTCGATTACTAAAGATAGGGGAGGATTCACAAATGAGCGCAACGAAATTACCAACGCCTGAGCAAGTTCAGCAACGGGCATACGAGCTATATCTGGAACGCGGTCGCGAAGAAGGTCATGATATTGCAAATTGGCTCGCCGCCGAGAGAGAATTAACAGAATTGCCTGAGGAAGCCGGTTCTGAAGCACCCAAGACGCAGGCCGCCACTGCCAGCACTCAGCAAAAATCAACAAAGGCCGGCGGGGGTGGCTCGGGAGATCACGCAATCGACAAACTAGCGGGCAATTCGAAACCCCGGAAATAACGTGAGCCTAACTGGCAGCGTGTACGTACGATGACTGACCTAAAATCGAAGATTGGAGCCCATATGACACCACATGGCGAGAACGAACCATGGTGCGGCCTTCTGGCCGACGCCGCTCCGCGTGATCACATCGTTCAGCTTTATCAGGACGAACAGTTCCTTAGTCGTGCTGTTTGCCGGTTTGCCGTTTCCGCAATTAACCATGGCGAGGGCGTCATCTTGGTGCCGACGGCCGCGCACTGGAATGCCTTGCGTCCCCGTCTTGAGGCCGAGGGTGTTGATGTTAAGGCGGCGCAAGCCTCCGGACAGCTTACCGTCGTTGACGCCGATCAACTATTGCCTCACTTCATGCGTGACGCCATGCCTGACGCGCCGCTCTTCCTGGGCCTTGCGGGGGAGACTGTCGCAAAGGCCCGCGGCGGAGACCGCTTCACGAAGGTCCGCTGGTGGGGCGAGATGGTCAATGTCCTGTGGGAGCGAGGAGATGTGGCCGCCAGCATGGGCCTTGAAGACCTGTTCCACAAGCTCGCATACGATCAAGAGATCGCGATCTTTTGCTCGTTCCTGATGGACAACTTCGACGGGGACGTGCACGCGCGCATGCTGCCAAGGCTCGGACAGAATCACTCGCACCTTATTCCGGTCGAAGACTATGCCCGCCTCGAGCGCGCCGTAGCGGCCGCACTCCGCGAATCGGTAGGGCCCGTTGAGGCTGGCGTCCTGGAGCAGCAGCTTCTCGCGCGCTATGCGGCGCCCCTCGATATGCCGCGGTCCCAAGCTATGCTTTTGGCACTGCGTGATGTGCTTCCGCTAGTTGCCGACACGGTATTGCAGCGAAGCCGTAATTTGTACGCGGTTACAACCGAACAGAATTGATGAGCACGTCACCCTCACCTTCGGAGGCTGCCGGAGCGCGGACATTCCGCGCCGACATCATCGACAGCATCGATGTCCCCATTATCGCTGTTGGCGGCGAGTGTACCATCGCCCGGTTCAATCCAGCGGCGGCAACGCTACTGTCGTTGGCCCCGACGGACCTCGGGCGGCGACTTCGCGAGATCCCTTTGTTGACGCATGTCAAGCGCCTTGAGGAATTGTGCGGAGATGCGATGGAAAGCGGCGCCTCATCCCAGTGCGAAGTGCGGGATGCGGCGAACGGATCGTGGTTCCTGCTCCGAATAGCGCCCTACATGGGAAGCGAACAGCGAATCGACGGTGCCGTGCTCACGCTCCAAAACATCACGGCTTTTCGGGCGAGTTTGGAACAAGCGATATACGAGCGCGAATACACGAAGGCGATCATCAATACGGTGATCGATCCTTTGGTGGTGCTGGATGACGATTGCCGGGTGCAGGCGGCCAATCAGGCTTTCTATACGAAGTTCCAGGTCTCGCGCGATCAAGCCCACGGCACCAAGATATATGAAATCGGGAGCCAAGACTGGGAGATTCCCCGCCTTCAGAGGTTCCTGAGGGAAACTTGCGCTCATAGTGAATTCGACGCAGAGTTCGAGCATGAGTTCCCGGTCATAGGACAACGGACCATGTTGCTCAATGCCAGACGACTCTCTCAAGGGAGCAATGTCGGGCAGATGACCCTCCTGACGATCCAGGACATCACGGAGCGCAAGCAGCGCGAGGAGGAAGAGAAACTGTCGGCCAAACGCTTGGCGACGCAATACGCCATTACGCGCGTGCTGGCGGAGTCCGATGGATTGGGGGAAGCGGCGCCAAAGTTGATTCGAGCGGTGTGTGAAACAGCCGGTTGGGAAATGGGCGCGTTATGGCAAGTCGACAAAACGGCGGGAGAGTTGCGCTGCCTGGAATTTGTAAGTTGCTTGCCCAGAGAGGTTCCCGGTTTTGAAGCCGCAACCCGTAATCGTACCTTTTCTCCGGGCATCGGCCTGCCCGGGCGCGTCTGGAGCAATGGCGAGCCAACATGGCTTCCGGACGTCACTCAAGACGGCAATTTTCCCCGCGCGCAGGCGGCCGTCCAGGACGGAGTGCATGGCGCGTTCGCCTTTCCTGTCAGAACGGGAAATCAGATACTGGGCGTGATGGAATTCTTCAGCGCCGAAGTGCGTCAACCCGAACCGGCGCTGATCGATCTGCTCAGCGGCTTCGGCAATCAAATTGGGCAATTCGCAGAACGCAAACGAGCCGAGGCGGATCTCCGTGAAAGCGAGCGGCGGTTCCGCGAGATGGTCGATGCCCTGCCCGCCGCCATTTATACGACTGATGCCCAAGGCCGCATCACGCACTTCAACCAGGCTGCCGTTGAATTCTCGGGGCGCGTGCCAGAGCTGGGCACCGACAAGTGGTGCGTGACCTGGAAGCTATTCCGTCCCGATGGCACGCCCCTGTCGCACGACGAGTGTCCCATGGCGGTTGCCCTTAAAGAGGGCCGGATAGTGGATGGGGCAGAGACCATCGCCGAGAGGCCCGACGGCGAGCGTCGCTGGTTCATACCATATCCGAGACCGCTGCGCGACACCGAAGGCCGGATCGTCGGCGGCCTTAACCTGCTGATGGACATCACCGAACGTAAACAGGCAGAACTGACAAGAGCTTTGCTGGCTGCCATTGTGGATTCTTCCGAAGATGTCATCATCAGTAAAAATCTCGACGGCATCATTACCAGTTGGAATAACGGGGCGGAACGCACCTTTGGATATACGTCTGCAGAAGCAATAGGCCAAAATATTCGTATCATCATTCCTGCAGACCGGCAGCATGAAGAGAACGACATTCTACGGCGTCTTAAGAACGGCGAGCGAATTGAACATTTCGAGACGGTCCGGCAACGGAAAGATGGAACGCTTCTCGATATTTCAGTAACGATTTCACCAATGAAGGATTCCACCGGCCGTATCACCGGTGCTTCCAAAGTCGCGCGTGATATTACCCAGCGCAAGCAGATGGATTCCGCACTTCGCCAAAGTGAAGAACGCTTCCGCAAACTGTCGGAGAATCTCGATGCCCAAGTTCGCGCCCGTACCGCAGAACTTGAAGAACGTAATCGTGAAGTGCTGGCCGGGGCAGAACAAGTCCGCCAGCTTTCGTGGCAGGTCTTGCGGATACAGGACGAAGAACGGCGTCACATCGCCAGGGAGCTTCACGACAGCGCGGGGCAAACTCTTACCGTTTTGGGAATGAATCTAGCCACAATCAGTAAAAATACGAAGCGCCAAACACCGGAGGTCGCGAAGTCGATCGACCAGGTGCTTGAGATGGTTCAGGAACTTACAAAGGAAATCCGCACCACATCATATCTGCTGCATCCGCCGCTGTTGGATGAGAACGGCCTCCGGGCCGCCCTTTCATGGTACATACGCGGTTTGAGCGAACGAAGCGGACTCGATATTGCTTTCTCGATTTCGGAAGAATTTGGCAGACTTCCGCGTGACCTGGAATTAGTCATTTTTCGCCTCGTGCAGGAATGCCTTACAAACATACATCGCCACTCGGGAAGCAAAACCGCAACCATACAGGTCAACCGCGACCCGGATCGAATTTTGGTTGAAGTGCGCGATCAGGGAAAAGGCATTCCTCGCGATAAATTGGCGCAGATAGAGCAAGGAATTTCGGGCGTAGGTATAAGGGGAATGCGAGAACGTCTACGACAATTTCATGGAGAGATGAGTCTCGACTCTGAAGGAACCGGGACAACCGTGATTGTGACAATTCCTACCCTCAAGAACATGAACAGTGGCGAGTTTAACCCGCAATCGTTCGAATCCTCAGTTTAGCTATCTGCTCCCCTGGACTTTATGCGGATTCTCATAGCCGACGACAACGACCGAGTTCGAGAAGCTATCCGGGCAGTTTTGAACAGTGAGAACGACTTCGAAGTTTGTGGAGAAGCGGCAGATGGAGCCCAGGCATTGGACAAGATGCGGGAATTGTCTCCGGATCTCGTTCTGGTAGATGTTCATATGCCAAGTTTGGACGGATTTGCAGTCGCTCGTCAGGTGCGGCTCGAATTCCCCAAATTAAGGTACTTATCATGAGCCAGGGCGATGCGGACATGATGTTGTCGAGTGCGCTTCACGCCGGAGCCTCGGGCTGCATCGATAAGACTTTTCTGGCCACGGAATTGGCGTCGAGAGCGAGAGACCTTCTAAAACGTGACTAGCCGCAGCGGGCCCGCAGCCAGCGCCCGGAAATCTACAAAAATTAATTTCCCCATACAGAACGAGACTCAATAATTTTACCGGTGTTATTACCCTGAAGTCCGTACAGCGGCAAGTACCGGAGGGGCCCTATAATTTCGCGACGAATCCGCACAGGTGACCAGGGAGGTCTTGTTGCGCATGCCGGG
>CAVQZU010000141.1:0-8781 GCA_963718485.1 uncultured Acidobacteriota bacterium | reverse complement strand
AAACGTAGTCTCAGAAACAGAGGAGATGTTATGAAACGCTAGGATAGAACGTTAGCGCCTGTCCTGGTAGCGGGCGCGCAAATTGTGAATGCTCAGATTACGAATGCCATCCAAGCGCATGTTGATCACAGCTTTGTGATCGGCGACAAGACCTTGCCGCTTGGTGACTATACCTTTCGAACGACGACAGATCCCGCTCAGTCACTCATGATCGCTACCAATCAAAACGGCACGAGCGTTGCACAGTTCTTGTCCGGCAGTCCGTTGACGACCACAGGCCGAGTCATTCGGAACTCGTTTTTCACAAGTATGGAAATACCGAGTTTCTGAGCAAGGTTTTCCAGGCAGGATCAAGAAACGGCATAGCAGTTACCGAACCCAGTAAACAAGAAGCGCACGTCATCAACGAGGGCCAACAGGCGTTGGAGCATAGCGAGGAGCAAAAGTAGGAGGTTACTACTGGGATTGCCGGCGTCTAATTACCAGTGGGCTGGTATGTTCAGTTCGGCGGTTAGCGCATAAACTGTAACCGACTGAATCCCCTCAATCGCGACGGGCGCTTCGAAAGTCCAGATGCACTGCGCCCGTCGTTCTTTCTCCAATCGCAAATCTCGGTCTATTTGGTCAGTAACGTCACAGTCCAGCAAGCGAGCATGTCGCGATCCAGTCACCATGACCCGAGCTTTGCGCTCGCCCAATTTATTGCTAGATCGTTTTGGCGCGCCACAGCTTCCGGGCCGGTTCAACTACTTCACCGTCCGCAGGACTCTACGATTGCTCGTGTTTCGGCACGTGAGAGATGTTCACCCAACTCGCAGAAGGTGCGGGGCCGGGCGATCACTTTGGGATTGTCGAGTGACAGTGAAGTTCGCCCGGCTTACGGGGTTCTGCAAAAACTATAGCCCGCGAACCCGCCTCATTCATATCGCGCCCGCATGGTATTTCTGGAAGAGTCGGCGCGGTACCTTGCCGGGCTCTCTTCAAAAGAAGCCTTGTCTGGCTGCGAACCAGCGATCCGGTGGTATTCGGCCAGCTCGTGGAACTTCCGTATTCGCGTAAAACGAGCCCGCTAAATGTGTTGGCGTTTGGTCTCGAACGTGCGTACTATGATGCGGCGCATGAGACCGGATATAAAAGCACCGAATGTTTCCTGGTGTACGTCGATTTCATTAGCGCAGGAGGTAGAACGATGCAGGTTCGAATCACGATCCTCCAGCAGGCACTCGGCATGTTTTGTGTCGCGCTCGTGCTTCAGTTTTCGGCTGCTACACCGTTAGTCGCACAAGAACAATCGGCGCCGTCCCCGTTACAGCCGCTCTCGCCCAGGCAGTTGGACAATCTGGTGGCGCCAATCGCGCTGTATCCCGATGCGCTTCTGAGCCAGGTACTGGTGGCTTCCACATACCCGCTCGAGCTCGTCGAGGCAGGGCAATGGCTGCAGCAAAATCAGAACCTGCAGGGTACACAATTGCTAGACGCCGCCCGCCAGCAGAGCTGGGACCCGAGCATCCAGGCTTTGGTAGTTTTCCCCGACGTTGTAGACCGCTTGAATTCAAACATTCGCTGGACCACCGACCTCGGAAACGCCTTCTTGGCCCAGCAGGCCGACGTCATGAACGCGGTACAGCGAATGCGCGCCGAGGCACGCGCTGCGGGCACGCTTAACTCCACGACACAGGAAACCATCGCGACCGACACACAAGGCGGTCAGACCGCGATCGAGATCCAGCCCACTAATCCCGATGTGATGTACGTACCTTCTTATAACCCCGAAGATGTCTGGGGCCAGCCAGACTATGGTTATTACCCGCCGCTCGATTATCCGGACGTCGGTTATGGATTTGACTTCGGGCCGGGAATCTACCTGGGTGGTTTCTTCGGCGGCCTCGGCTGGGGCGGCTGGGGTTGGGGACCCAATTGGTTTAACTGCTCTATTTTTGAGAACGGCAATTTCTTCAACCGTTACGGCTTCCGCGGTTTCGACAACCGTGGATTCGGAGGCCGCGGGATCTGGGCGCACAATCCGCAACACCGCTTAGGAGTTGCTTACGCCAACCAAGGGTTGGCCAACCGATTCGGCGGCAACTTTGGGAACCGCGGTCGTTTCAGTTCAGGCGCGGCACAACCTGGCGGCCAATTCGGAGGCAACCGGTACCAAGCACAGCAAGCTTCCTCGAACGCCAGATCAAACCAGGGGAATCGCTTTGGAAGTTCAGGTTTTCGGCAGAATTACCAAAGCGGCCCGGCATATGGGGGGAGCCGCGCCGGCGCGGGTGGTTACCGCTCCGCTCCAACTTATGGCGCGGGTTTCCGGGGAGTGCGCACCATGCCTGCCTATCGCTCTAGTCCATCCTTCAGCGCCGGTGCCCGCAGCATGCCTGCCTATCGCTCTAGTCCAACCTTCGGCGCCGGTGCCCGCAACATGCCTGCCTATCGCTCTAGTCCATCCTTCAGCGCCGGTGCCCGCGGCATGCCTGCCTATCGCTCTAGTCCATCCTTCAGCGCCGGTGCCCGCAGCATGCCTGCCTATCGCTCTAGTCCATCCTTCGGTGGCGGCGGTTTTCGCTCTGCTCCTTCCTTCGGAGGTGGGCATAGTGGAGGAGGTGGGCATAGTGGAGGAGGTGGGGTCCATAGCTTTGGCGGCGGCGGTTTTCACGGCGGCGGGGGTGGCTTCCACGGCGGAGGTGGCTCCCACGGCGGCGGCCATCGCTAGTGCATCCGGGATACTAACGCAAATCGGCCCAATATACCAGTCTCAAGGTATGGGACTGTGAGGCAAAGCGCGGTACCTTTCAGGAGACGGAGCGGTACCGCCGGGAATGGCCCCCTCCGACCATGAACGGTTTCCTCCACCGCTCCGGGAAACTGAGGTGCATTCGTGCACAAACCTCACCGGCCAGCAAAGCGCAATCCTACCGTAATCGCCTTGCCCCTCTTGCTCATGTTCGCCGCAACAGCCGAAACTCTTTTCGGCGACCAGCTTCCTCCCGCTCCGCGCGGGCCGGAATCGCTTCTCGAAATGAGTGGCCAAATGCGTTCCCTGGCTCAACAGATGGCGCCAGCCGTCGTGCAAGTGTTGGTTAGCGGTTATGGACTAATCGATTCCGAGTCGGAACATCAGGTGAGCTTATTGGGACATGAGAAATCGATTGGATCGGGAGTAATCGTCGATCCCGACGGCTACATCGTCACCAACGCGCATGTAATCAAAGGCGCCGTAACAATCAGGGTGGTGGTCGCACGCGCGTCCCTCCCGGATGAGGTTTCGGATGATCCCAACAACCTCCGGACTGTTGACGCGAAGATCATCGGCATCGACCAGGAATCCGATCTCGCGCTGCTAAAGATCGATGAAAAAGGCTTGCCTACTCTTAAATTCATGAACTCGGATCGGCTGAGGCAGGGAGACTTAGTTCTCGCCATTGGCGCTCCCATGGGTCTGCGCAATTCAGTTTCCTTTGGAGTGGTGAGCTCGCCCGATCGCTCGGTGGGCGACGACAATCCCAAGGTCTACATTCAAACCGACGCCTCCATCAATCCCGGCAACAGTGGCGGCGCTTTAGTGACCATGAATGGATTATTGGCAGGACTCAACGCGTTTATCGTGTCGCAGTCCGGCGGGAATGAGGGGTTAGGGTTCGCTATTCCGGCAAATACAGTCCGAGACGTATACAGCCAGCTCCGTAAAAATGGGGCCGTGAGCCGGGGCGAGATTGGAATTTATGCGCAGGACATCACTTTCGTAATGGCAAAGGGGTTGTCCTTGGCACGCGACCACGGGGTAATCGTCTCCGACGTGCTACCGGACAGTCCGGCCGATCGGGTCGGCCTGAAGCGGAGAGACATAATTCTCTCTTTGGATGGCCAAAAACTAGTCTCCGCCGGGCAACTAAGAAGCCACATCTATCGCCGTGCAGCCGGTGACAGATTAGAACTGCGAGTTCTGCGCGGGCAAGATGAATTGAAGGTTGCCCTCGTAGTTCGTGAGCGCCAGGATAAGGCCAGTCTTCTCGAGCGGTTGGTTCACCCGGAAAAGAATCTCGTAGCTCGCTTGGGCGTCCTGTGCGTTGAGATCGATAAGGAAGTAGCTGGGATGATTCCTGGCCTGCGGCGTGAATATGGGCTGATTGTAGCCGCCAAAACAGCTGGAAGCCAATCCCAATCCATCGATCTTCAACCTGGCGATATTATCGACGCTGTGAATAATTCGCCGGTCGCCTTGTTGGATACGCTTCGATCAACTCTCGACGAAATGAAGCCGGGCGACGCTGTGGTCCTCCAGATCGAACGCGATGGCCGGTTCCAATATCTTGCCTTTGAACTGGACCGTTGAGCCATGCGTTAAGGCTTCGGCGCCGGAGGGCGCAATATCAAGTCTGGCTCGGACGCCGGAGTCTGTGCCGCCGCCAATGCTGCCTTGTTCAGTTCGACCACACCGAGTGGTCCACCCTCCTCCGTCTGCACGGTCACCCGCACACTCTGCGTCGATGCTGGAACACGTAGTCTTACGGGCACGTTCGTGGGCGTCTCGGCCAGGCGCTGGGCATCCTGACTGTCCGCTGTCACTGTCACGCTTTCCAGCTTGGAAGCTAGAACCTCCCCGCGCTTGTCGATGCTCGCTGCCGCGAGCGTGAGACTGGTCGTGCTCTTTCCATCGTCCGCGGCCTGCCAGACGATGTTGCCGGACTTCACCGCGACCGTAAAATTGACCCGCGCCGAATCTAAATGCCGCACAAGGTTTTCGATCGTCAACGCCAGTCCTTGAAACGGTAAAGTCGACCGTATAGCCTCGGCGATAGCGTTCATCCTCTGCTGCTGGCGACCTAAAGGCGCGTTGTCATCCGGCGCGAAGTACCCGGCTTTGGTGAGTGCCCGCAGACCTGGATCGCGCAGACTTACACGCCCCCGGCGAAATTTTCCGTCCGCAGGGCCAGGTGCAGGCTCGTACGTCAACGTATAGTATTCAGATCCAAGTTCCTGCGAGCGCTTGATTTCATCGGCAATGTCATTGCGATTGTAGAAGAGATTGCCCCCGGTCTTGTTCACAAATACACCAAAGTTGATATCGCCCGCGAAGGGGTCACCGTCGCCAATCTCCACGCCCGCTGCTCCAGCGCTCCAGCTGAATCCCCCGCCAAAGACCCGCAGCCCCGGATAGATAACGAATAAACTCATCCGTGCGTCCACCAGCATGTTGGTCGTGTCGTGCACATATCGGTGAAGCTCATCTACAATCGATCCCGTCAGACGATCGGTAAGCAAGCTCGGGCCGCCATGGCCTACCCACACAATGTTTTTCCGGCCTGGTATCCCCCTGTTCTGAAGCGCAATCTGCTGGAGGGCGTCGATCGATTGCACGAACCGATCTGCGTAAAAGGCGTTGTTCGTGAATTTGAACGGAAGCTCGGCTGGTACTTGCTGCAACGCCGAAAGTAAGTCGCCTTTCTCCTTCGTATTAGTCTGACCAGTCCAGCGACCTGGTCCCCAAGACCATCAGCTCTGTCGGCGAGCTCAACGGGGAGGGCTGCGCTAGAAGATACTTCCGGACTTGATAGCGAATGTAGCCAAAATCCTCGAATCTTGAATTCAGAAGGTCTAGCACAAGTACCGTCGCAGGCGCGCTGTCCTTCTTGGCATGAGCTTCGGGCGGTTCGAAGGAAACAATGGGCTCCTGCTGTTTGCTTTCCGTAATCGTGAAGTCGTCCTTTGTCAACCCCTTCACAACCGGGTGGCCGCGCCTATCTAGGACAGTCACATCCAGGAAGACCAGACGCGTGGTCACACGAAAGGTCGGGGCAGGGGAAGGACCGGGCGGTGCCCTGTGCATTTAGCGAGCAGAAGGGAACACGCGGTCGATAGCGTAGCTGCCAACAGCAACGCTCGAATGGACACACCCATTTTTGCGTCTTCCTCTCAGCCAAGGCTATCCCGAAAAGCGGCCGCACTCCATACCATGCGACAGGTATGTTCCGCCAGGTTTCAGTACACGAAGCGACGCGGCCCTTTAGCGTCGGAACCTGATCGGTTTCTGCTATGCGATTAATGCGATCTACCTAAACTGGTTGCCACAATATACCACTGCCGCGCGATGTTCCGAAGGAATTGGTCTCTTACATTTACTTCAGAGGGCAGCGGACTGGAATGAAGATTTCCAACTTTTCACTCTGCGAAAAGCGACCGGGTCGCTGTCCTCGACAGAATTTTGATCCTGGTTGCGCCTAACCGAAGACTCGAGGTGACAGATGATGCTCGATTGGTTCTATCGTCTTATTCACTTTCGGCAGCGCCGGATGGTCGTATTGAGGCTAACGCAGCAGCTCCCTTCCACTGAAGGTGGTCGCCTGGTGAAGCGCGAAGCCGACGCCGGCACCGGCCGGTATCTTGACCGCTGCTGCGAATCGCAAATGAGTGTCGGTTGAAACCAACACCACCCTCAGCGGTCTACAATACGCAGCACGCAGCCCTTAAAACGAGGAAGTAGGCAACATGCCAGGTCAGTTGACTCGGTTATTTGGATTTGCCGCACCGCTCATCGCGCGCCCGGACTACCAAGCCATTCGATCGTCGAGTGCCATTCGACTGCTGTTTGTCAGACGAAGTCTCCGAATATGACGGGGTCCTGCTGGTCAGGCTGGGTGCTGGCCGCGCCATGCAAGTACGGCTGCGAGGATCGGACATCCTCACCCGAACCGTGCCCATTGCGAAAGCGACGCAGATTGGAGAATATTCACCATGGCAGCTCGCCTCGGCTAGCTATGTCTGGGCGTGGATTCAATCGAACGCGGCAATCTGGCGATGGCTGGTAGCAAAGGGTATCGATGTAGAGAGCAACAAAAACGACCGGTCTCTGCAAGAAATACGCCGGTTTGATCAAAGAAAAGGATGAAGGTCTATGAGAATCAACGCAAAACAAGTTGTATGGATTATGGCAATCGCCGGCGTCATGAGCGCCGCTGTTTTCGCGGCGGATAGAGAAGTCAAGGTGGATGACCGGCTAGACGCTTCGGCCGACGCGCTGACCGACATGATGATGGCTTCCGATCATGGTATCCCTCAGCGATCTGATCGACAAGGCGCATTGCGTGGTCGTTGTCCGGGCATGAAAAAGGCCGGATTTATCTTCGGCGCGAGTACGGTCGCGGATTTGCGGTTTGTAGGCGGCACGATGGCGTGGGTTGGAGCGCACCGGCTGCGATGCGCGTGGAAGGCGGTAGTGTCGGGTTTCAGATTGGAGCTTCGGAGACTGATGTTGTGTTGCTCGTGATGAACGATCGAGGGATGCAGCATCTCCTATCGGATAAGTTTACGATCGGTGGCGACGCGACTGCGGCTGCGGGGCCGATTGGCCGCGACGCGAGCGCTCAGACGGACGCGATGATGCACGCTGAAATGCTGTGAGTTTCCGGTAAGCATGCGTGACTGCGGTTGAGCTTGGCTGATAGGTTGTGTCGAGGGCGGGAGGCCTGGCGGCATGACGGAAGGATCGGCAAGCCATCGCGAGGATGTGGAGCAGTTGGGGCGGCGGTTTGCAGAGTTTCGCAGTACGCATCCGGTGAGATCGCGACTGCCGGAGGAGTTGTGGGCGGCAGCGGCGAAACTGGCGAGGCGGGACGGGGTTGAAGCAACCGCGCGGGTGCTGGATGTGGATCGGCCGAGTCTACAGAAGTGGACGGATCGATTCGAGCCTGGCGCGCAGGTCAAGGCGCGTAAACCTCGACGGCAGCGTCAAGTTGGCAGAACAGAGAGCACAGCGCCCGCGTTCGTGGAACTGCTGGCGCAGACTACCGGTGCGACTTTGCATCGTGGCGAGACGAGTTGTTTGGTGGAAGTAGAATCGCCGCGGGGTGCGAAGCTGCGGCTGGAGCTGAAGGGCATGCAAGCCAGCGAACTGGCGGAGCTGATCCGCGCGTTTGCCGCCGCATAGGCAATGCTGCAGATTACTCCGCAGATGCGGATTTTAGTGGCAGTGGAAGCCGTGGATTTCCGCAAGGGCATCGACTCGCTGGCCGAGTTGTGCCGGGCCAAGCTCAATGCCGATCCGTTTTCGGGTTGCCTGTTTGTGTTCCGCAGCCGCCGGGCGACCTCTATAAAAGTGTTGGTCTACGACGGGCCGGGATTTTGGTTGGCGACCAAGCGCCTGTCCAAAGGACGCTTTCGCTGGTGGCCACAGGTGGCCGAAGAAGGAGCCGAGGAACCCACTCGAGCGCTGCGCGTGCATCAAGCGCAGGTGCTGTTCGCGGCTGGTAACCCCGACGTGGATGCCGCACCGGTGTGGCGCAAAGTGTAAGCCGGTCATTTTCTACTTGCGTTCTGAAAGGTTTTCTGGCACACTACCGATGAGATGGCCACCCATCGCTACCGCAGCCGGGACATCACCAGCGAAGAGATCCTCTTCATCCGGAAACTGATTCGAGATCATCCCGGGCTCAGCCGCTGGAAGCTGTCGCGGCAACTCTGCGAAGCCTGGCAGTGGAAGCAAGCCAACGGCGCGTTGCGCGACATGGTGTGCCGCGGTTTGCTGTTAACACTCGATCGCGCAGGCGAGATCCAGTTGCCGCCAGTACGCCGCAAAGTGCGGAATCGTTTGGCGGAGCGCGAGCGGCCCGAGCCCATGATTCCCGACAACCGTCCGGTCCGCGGACCGCTTCACAGCATCACTCCGCTTGAGATTGTGCAAGTACGGCGCACGCCGGAAGAAGCATGCTTCAACAGCCTGCTGGAGCAGTATCACTATCTCGGCTATGAACAGCCGGTAGGCGAACATCTGAAGTACCTGGTGAA
>CAVQZU010000140.1:0-11426 GCA_963718485.1 uncultured Acidobacteriota bacterium | reverse complement strand
ACGAGATTGTGGACGTTGAGACCGGGACGATCTACTACCGTCGTTCCGGCAAAGACATCGAGATGATGGCCAATGTAAGAAAATCCGGCGCCAGCGCTGATACCCTGAAGCCTGAGCAGAAATATGTCCTGTTCAGCGAAGGGAAAATAAAGATATACACACCCAAAACAGACCAAGTCACAGTGTACGTCCCCGGAAAAAATAACGGCGATGTTGAGAGCTATGTCGTCCTCGGATTCGGTGGGAGCGGACAGGATCTACAGAAGTCGTTCGACGTGACTTATGCTGGCACAGAAAAAATCGAGGGAGTGAATGCGGCAAAGCTGGAGCTCGTTCCAAAATCGGAGAAGGTTCGCAATTACTACAACAAGATGATTCTTTGGGTCGATCCTGACAAAGGGATCTCAGTGCAGCAGCAGTTTTTTACTCCGCAGGGCGATTACCGGCTGTGTAAGTATCCGCCTTCGTCCATTAAGGTGAATGAGAAAATCGGGGAGGATACCTTCAAGCTGAAGACGACGAGCAAGACGCAGATTATATCTCCGACAGGGTAAGCTGTTGAATGTAAAGGAATAAGAAAACAGTACCGAGAGTTGCACAACGGGCGCTATACTGACCAGACATTTTTAGGGTTCATTCATGGCCAAGGTTTTTACGATTACAGTCCCTCCGAAGTTGGGCAATAAACGCCGGGAACGCACCTCCGATCCCCGTTACGTGGATGGCCAACGGCTGCTGGTCGAAGCGATGAAGTACTTGGCGCAGGCCGATCCGGTCAAGAATCGTACAGCCATTGAACTGCTCTCCGAGCATGTGCGGACGCGCTTCCGCATGAGTGATTCGCCGCTGGCTTAGAAGTGAATCCGATTTGCGTGTCTGAGTTTGCATGAAATAGAAGGGACGGCATTTTGACCGTCCCTTCATTATCTTCCTCCGTTTTTTCCTGTTCGGCGCTTAGAAGGTATACCTCCCACCAAGTTGCATCACGCGCTGTTGTGACAGCGTATTGATGAAATTGCCGAAAGAACCGGCACTATCAAGGAAATTGTTATTGTTCATCATCGATCCCACATCGAAACGTGGCGTGTTGGTCACGTTGAACACCTCCCAGCTCAATTTCAGGTTCTGGTTCTCCGTGATCTTCCATGCTTTCGACAAGCCCATATCAATATCGAACGATCCGGGTCCGCGCAATTCGTTACGCTGACCCGACTCGCCCGGGAGTGAGTAACGAAACGAGTTGATCGCTGCAGATGGATTCTGGAAAACGTTCGGAGTGTTACCACCGACAATGAATTGGCCGGTCTTGGGTTTTGGTCCGTTCAACACCCCATACGATTCAAGGTCCCAATTCGTGGCCCAATTGTTGAAGGCGTAAACGTCAAACGGATATCCCGGTGACCAGCGCCACAGGCCAGAGATCTGCCAGCCGCCAAGTACAGCATCGACTAATTTGCTCAGGTTCCCGGCAAATTTCTTGCCTTTGCCGACTGGAAGCTCATACACCCAGTTCGAATTGATCATGTGGGTCGTGTCGAAATCCGAAGGCGCACGCAGTTGCTTAGGCATCCAGGCATTGATGATCTGACTGGAAAATCCCAAACCTTCAAACACACTGATTCGTTCCGCGTTCGATCCGACATCGATCGATTTCGAATACGTGTAGTTGATGTCGAAAGTGAGCCCACCGGAGTGGCGCCGCAAGCTAAACTGTCCGGAGTTGTAGGCACTATTGCCGAGACTAGCCCATGCATCCAAGGAGGCCGTTTGAGGGGAGAAGAAGGCGTACGGACTCTGCTGACCACCGATTGTCGCGCATGCTGGGATGCAGGGCCCACCTGGGCCCGAATATCCCCAGTATCCCGCCAGATCAGCGGCGGCCAAGGCAGAGGTCTCATTACCAACAACGCTATACCCAGCCCCCGGGGCCGTTGGATGACATGCCGAAGCAGCCAAATAAATCGTACATTGCCTGCGTCGCGGTAAAAGTCGTCAGGCCCGCTTCACCATTCACGCAGGGGTTGGCGTTGCCCTCGAACGGGCCAAAAAGAACGCCGCCGTTAGCACTCGAAGCCTTTGGAAAAACGTTCTCCCAGAAAGGGATCTTGGAAACACTTTGGATGGGAACCCCCGCTCGGTACTGTTTCGCCAAAGCCTGCGCGGCTTGATAGTAGGTCATGCCGGACACCGGATCTCTTAGGTTTGCCGGCTGGGCCAGATCAGTCTCCTGCAGCAACCGGTGGCCGAAGCGGCCAACGTAGGAGGCCTCAAGAACAAAGCCCTTCCCTAAATCACGCGTGATGGAAAGGTCGAACACATGTGAGTAGGGCGTCTTCAGCTTGTCGTCCAGACCGAAAGTGAAGTAGCCGGGATTGGTCGGCGGAACAATCGGGAACGACCCGCTGGGGGCGTTAGTGTAGTAAGGCACAGTCGGCGGTGAGGAACAAGGGTTACCGGGCGTCCCGTAATACCTGGAGGGAATCGTGGTCAAGCTGGTGAAACGCGCAGCGCAATCCACACTCACCGAGCCGGCCGCATTCCCGTTCGAACTACTCAGGCCGAATCCGTTTTGACGATCGAAAGAACTTGTGATTCCCTGCCCGAAGTGGTCGTAATACATTCCCCATCCAAGGCGGATGCTTGATTTGCCCGCGGCTCCCCAGATCTTGCGTCCAAGCCCTGAGTCTGCAGTTGGCGAATAGGCGATGGCCAGTCGCGGGGCGAAATTCTTGTAGTCCCATCCCCAATAAGGCTTGGCGTGATTGGCTTGACCACTCAGCGCAAACTGGAGCTCGTGACTTGGGTCGTAGATCGGATTGCCGGACGGATCCAACCCGGTCACAAAGTAATTTTTTCCCATGTAAGCCGCTTGCGCACGCTGAATAAACCAGTCGTGGGTACTGATGGTCGGCGCAACCTGCGTGCCCGAGGTTTCGTACGGAGGCTCCAGCAATGAGTAACGCAAGCCGAAGGTCACAGTCAGATTCGGGCGCATCCGCCACGCATCCTGCGCGTACCACTCGTACTCCCAGGCGCGATAGTCGCGGTGAATCATGGCGCCTTCGGGCAGGGCATTCAGATGCTTGTCCAGGTTGTAATTTGCGCTCACCTCGCTGACGAGGCCGGCCAAGTCGGTAACCGCAACATCGTAGCTTTGAACAAATCCGCCGTCGACCGCCGGATAAGGCCCAGTAGCAGGATCGAGACTTACCCCAGCACCTGCAATCGTGGTGGGAGACATCCAATCCTGGTTGGTTGCGGCAGTGAAAAAAGAAGTTTGGTTGGAATTGCTAACGTTATCAACCTTACGAATATTAATGCCGAATTGCAGCGTGTGATTTCCCTCTAATTTTCGAAACGTCATCGACAAAGTTCCAACACTGGAACCTGGCGATTAACGCTCGCGCACGAAATCCTGGAGCTGAATACGACGAACAGTGGAGTTCGAGATGAAGCGGAAATTCACAGAATGCGAGTTTTGTAGCCCTCGATCGTCAAAAGCCTGGCGGATATACCCACACCGAAAATTATTGATCCAGGAATTATGGAAAGTAGCGGTGTAACCAGCAGTAAAAGCCCTTGCTCGTGACCACCTCGACCACCGAGTTCGGCTGTCCCGGGAATTCCTGCGCCCCGGCGCTGTCGTGATCGCCATCTTGCACGCCGCGCACAAAAAACGGTGGCTGCCATTGGCGGTGAGGTTGTAATCCAGCTTCGCGACGTACATGTTGAGGCTGTCGGGCCACGGAGAGGCAAACGTATATCCGAGCAAGTTGTATCCATCACCGACCGCAGAGCTATTGGCAGCTGGATATTGCTGGAACACTTGCATTGCATATGGATTGGGACCCGGACAGGTCGGGAATGTCCCTTGGCAAAGACCGGCGGCAGGCGCGGGCTGACCGGTGAAGACGCAACTGCCGATGGTACCGCAGTTGGGATCCAGGCCAGCTAATTGGGAGGGTGTCAAGGTCTGGACAAGCGACGGTGTGCAGGCCGGATCGGTGCAATACTTGATATATCCGTTCCGCAATCCGTTGGTTGTAGCACTGCCACTGGGAACAGTTTGCGTAACAATTTGATCTTCCCGTTTCCGCATCCCCTCATAGCTGAGGAAGAAAAAGGCGCGATCTTTTTTGATTGGGCCACCTACAAATGCACCGAATGTGTTCCGCAGGAAAAATGCCGGCTTATTGGGAAGCCCGCTGGAAACTTGAGCTGCTTCGTTGAACCAATCATTGGCGGTGAATGTTGGCCGATAATACTCGTATGCACCACCGTGAATCTTGTTTGTTCCACTCTTGGTAACCAGCGCGATCTGTCCGCCAGAGGAACGACCGCTATCTGAATCCGCGTTAGCGGTGGTCACGCGAAACTCCTCCAGCGAATCCAACGGAACACGAATAGCACCCTGCAGTGCCCGGCCGCCAGCCTGATCGTTGTTGTCTGTGCCATCGAGAGTGATGTTGGTCTGGTCGCTGCGGCCGCCATTCACGGCGCCACTGCGACTATCTGAGTCGTAACCACTCTGCGTTTGGCTATTAATCGCGCGACTATTGCCGGTGTAAACAACGCCCGCCTGGAGGGTCAGGATACTTGCGGGTTCGCGGCCTTCGAACGGCAGGGACTCGATCTGCTGTTTGTCAAAAGCGTGTCCCATGGAGGCATCTTCGGTGTTGATCATGGTGGCACTCGCATTGACTTCTATCGTTTCCACTGTCCCCGACACCTCCAAGGTGACGTTCAACGTGCCGGGAGTGCGAACCATGAGTTGGACGCCCTTTTCTCTTACGGCGGCGAACCCCGGTGCCTTTACGACGAGTTCGTAGGTTGCGGGAGGAAGTTCAAGGAATTGATACTCGCCTTGATCGCCAGTTTTGGTGTTGCGGGATAAGCCAGTTGCCGGATCGCTGAGCGTGACGGTGGCGCCAGCGACTACTGCACCCTTCGGGTCGGTGATCGTTCCGCGCAGAGAGGTGGTGGCCGATTGTCCAAAGGTCATTACGGCAGCGGCTAGCAGAGTGCAGAGCAGTACAGCGAAAAACCATGAGCTCGAACGCATGGAAACTCCCTCGCCCCGGTTGGGGGCGTTCATTTTCCGTTTACGTTTGCCCAGGATTTACGAACGCGGCCTGGGGGACCCCTGTTGGGCCGCTATTGTGCTACTGCGGTATAGGAATGTTCAAGCTGAATTTGCGCGGATGATCTCGATAAACTATTTGTCACGTTCTACTTGAATGCTTAGCGACATGACTGCGGGACAGGTTTTGGCGCGGAAAGACAGATGTTCAAGCGGAAAACTGCTGTTTTCACTAGATGAATACTTATGCAAGGCGCTGAAACAGAGCCGACGCCAGCACGATGATTGCCGGGTAACATTCCAGAGTGTAACGGGGTTCAGGATTCTCGAGGGTTCCGAGAAAAGCGGAGCGAAGCACCAGAAATAAAACGAATAGCCCGATGCCAAAAAATTCGCGGCCCCGGACCAGCCCAGCGAGCCCCATCCCGACATAAACGAGATTGATGAAGCCAAAACCGAGGCTGAGAGCCACCATCCGGCGATCGTCATTGAACTCCCACCAGCGCGGATCGGCCGACGTAAGCTCGGTTCGAGGTCGCAACCACATATCGGCGATACGCAGGACAGGTAACCAGACGTAGTAGCGAAGTGGGGACGCGCGGATCCGGTCGGCAGCCAGACTGGCAAGTTGGGCATCGAGCTCCGATGTAAAATCATGGTCGCGGTTATAGTCGGCAAATATTCGGGCCGTCAGTTCGCGCTGCTGCGGAGAATCAAAAGCGCGAAGGGGGAGGCGACCAACGTCAATTTCTTCGCCCGGAACGTTCCAGTAAATTTCCTGAACCGAGACATAATCGGCGGTCCATGTTTTTACCCAGCGATTGAAGCCGGGCATGAGCGGCTCGTCGGAGTCATTGGCATAGCGGGGAGCCAGCGGTTCGAACTTATGCAGCGTGTGAAGATTCCGTAGCGTCCACGGAATGAGGGGTGCCAGAGCTCCAACGGCGACAACGACGCCGGCCAGGAACAGAGCTCGAGGCGACAGCGCGCTGGGGATTCCTGTTGCAGTAGGTCGCAGGTTCCGCAGGATCTGCCAGAGCAGGTATGCGCCGATCGCGGCCAGCAGGATACCGCCATCCGGCCGCAGCAGGATGGCACCGCCGATGGATATTCCGCAACCCAGCCACGGTAAGATTGTCCGTTCTGTAGAGCCTCCAATCCCGAGCGCGTCCAACGCGAAGTCGAAGGCCAATGCGGTGAAAAGAATCTCCAAGGTTTCGGTAAGAGCGGCAGCAGCATAATTGGCGAGGAAAGGACATATGGCAGTCAATAGGAACGCGGCCTTGGCAGCGCGGTCGGAAAAGAGTCGGCGGGCTGAATCGGCGATGAGGAAGCAAGTAATAAGATCAAACACGACTTGGATAATCAGGACTGCGCGAAAATTGTCGATTCCGAAGATGGCGAAAATGGCAGCCAGGAAGGCTGGGTATCCGGGAAGGCGCGATAGGGTGGGCATAATCGCGCCGGAATTGGTGATTCCGTAAACGCCATGATGCAACCAATTTTTGGCGATATCGGCGTAAAGGCGGGAATCGTCGACCACCGCCGGAAAACGGAAAACAAACGCCAACCGAATGGCAAGGGCTGCTAGACTGCAACCCAGGAAGAACCGCACATTTCGTCGGAGCAGTTCCCGCACGGTGCGAATGATAACGCGTTTGCGGCTATCCTGTAGATAAGAAAGTGCATCTAATCAAGAGCGCCACTCACCCTGGACTTACCGATAATTGACCCTGTGCTCTCCGCAGCTTACGATGAACATCGTCTCTCATGGCTGAACCCGTCTTTTATGATCCAAGGCGCGCTCGCTGGAAACGGCTGCGACGGCTGCTTGACGTCACGGCAGTGGTGGTTTCTGTCCTTATAGTTTTCTTCGTATACACGGCGCTGCGCGACGAACCGCTGCCAGAACTTTTGTTTTTCCCGCAAAAACGGGCCTTCAAAGCTCTGAGGGAAAATGAGAAAGAACGGGCGAAGGACCGGGCGAAAAAGGCGGTAGCGCGCTCCCACCGCAGGACCAAGTTAAGGGCTTCGCAGGTCACGCTAAACCAGGAAGAAGGAATCCGCGCCGCGTTCTACGTCCCGTCGGATGCGGCCAGTTTCTCGTCTCTGCGTTCCTATGCTCGCCAGATCGACATGCTCTATCCCGACTGGCTGCATGTTCTCACTCCCGACGGTCGCATTCAGGGAGTTGACGACCAGACCAACAAGTATTTCGACGTAGTGCAGGGCAACTCGGTGCTTTCCGTCGATGACCAAGTCATGCCCTTTCTGAAGAATGAAGATCCGGGGATGGAAGTCTTCCCGATGGTGAATAACTATGAGGACGGGGCGAACTGGGTCGACGTATCTCCGTTTTTGAATAATGCTGACGCTCGCGCGCTCTTCCGGCATCAAGCCTTGCAATTCCTGTCGTCGGGACGGTTCCGCGGATTGATCATCGACTTTGAGGCTTTCCCTGCCAGCGGCCAGCCGGGTTACGTCTCCCTGTTGCGGGAAGTATCAGAGGACCTGCACGCGCATGGCATGAAGCTTTACGCCGCGGTACCTCCCCATAACGACGAATACGACTATCCGTCCATTGCGGCTGCGGCGGACGGTGTGGTGCTCATGAACTACGACGAGCACTATCCCGGCGCGGCTTCGGGCCCGGTGGCCTCACAGGATTGGTTTGAGCAAAACCTGAAGTACGCTTCAACCGTCATTCCCAAGAACAAGATCATCTGCGCCATCGCAAATTATGGCTATGACTGGGTGCTTAAACCCAAGAAAGGGAAACTACCGCCAGGAGAACACGACCACACTGTGAGCGTGCAGGACGCCTGGTTAGCTGCACGGGATTCCGACGAGGACATCAACTTCGACGACGACGCGATGAATCCTCATTTCAGTTATCTCGACGAACGAAATCTTCGGCACGATATATGGTTCGTTGACGGCGTGACGGCTCTGAACCAGATGCGGTCAGCGCAGGCTTTGGGCATTAAGACATTTGCTCTTTGGCGCTTGGGCAGTGAAGATCGCTCGCTCTGGCGCGTGTGGGATGTGCCGGGTGATCCGGGTGCTCCTGACAAATTGCGCGATGTTCCGCCGGGCGCCGACGTGGACATGGAGGGCCAGGGCGAGATTCTTCGCATTGAAGACAAGCCTACCCATGGCACGCGGGATTTGACCATCGACGCCAACAGCAAAATGATCGACGATGAGGTCTTTCAGAACCTGCCGGAGCCTTATCGCGTGGGGCGCTATGGATACAGCCCGAACAAAGTTGCGATTACATTTGACGACGGTCCGGACCCTGAGTGGACGCCGAAAATACTCGATGTGCTGAAAGAAAAAAATGCCACGGCTACGTTTTTCCTGATCGGCATTCAGACCGACAAGTTCTCGGGCATTGCGAAACGGATTTATAGGGAAGGAAATGTCATCGGGAATCACACGTTCACGCATCCGGATGTGAGCAACATCTCCACTGCTTATATGAAGGTGGAGCTAAACCTGACCGAGCGATTGTTCGGCAGTCTGCTTGGAGTGCGAACAACTTTGATGCGCCCGCCGTATGCGATCGACGAAGAACCGGATACCGCCGATCAGGTTCGACCGCTGGAGATTCCGCAGGAGATGGGGTACATCACCGTGGGCAACCGGATCGATCCGAACGACTGGAGCGAGAACCCACGGCATACGGCCGAGCAGATTACATCGTATGTGCTGGCGCACTTGCCGCCCTGCCGTCCGGACGACCTGCGCTGCGGCAATATCGTGCTGCTGCATGATGGCGGCGGCAATCGCGCGGAGACGGTTCGCGCGCTGCCGATGATTATTGATGGCATCCGTGCACGGGAATACGAGGTCGCACCCGTCTACGATTTGCTGGGTATGCAGAAGGCTGACGTCATGGCTCCGCTGCCGCGAGGGGAGTTGTGGGCGGCGCGACTGGACCGGCTCGGATTCTGGGTATTCGATGCCGGAATCGTTGCCATTACATGGATCTTCCTGATTGGCGACTTGCTCATGACCGGGCGTCTGCTATTTATCGGCGCAGCCGCGGTTTACGATCGCATGCACGAAAAGATTTTCGGCAAGCCTGCCGAAGTCGCCTCCTACAAGCCTAAGGTTGCAGTGCTGATTCCAGCGTACAACGAAGAAAAAGTCATTGAGCGCACCGTACGAGCCGCGCTGAACTCGAATTATCCCAACCTGCGCGTAATCGTCATCGATGACGGATCGAAGGACCGGACGCTGGAAGTTGCGCGCAACGCGTTTGCGGAAGAGGCTGCGTCGGGCAAGGTGCTCATCCTCGGGAAGAAGAATTCCGGCAAGGCCGAGGCCCTTAACTACGGCATCGAGCATATCGGAGACGCTGAGCTTTTCGTAGGCATTGACGCCGATACGATTATTGCTCCCGACGCGATTTCGCGGCTGGTACCACACTTCATCAATCCGAAAGTTGGGGCGATCGCAGGAAATGCGAAGGTTGGCAATCGCGTAAACCTCTGGACTCGCTGGCAGGCACTGGAATACATCACGAGCCAGAATTTTGAACGCCGCGCTCTCGATGTTTTGGGAGCAGTAAGCGTTGTGCCCGGCGCGATTGGCGCGTGGCGCGTTTCGGCCGTGCGTGAGGCCGGAGGCTATCACATCGACACAGTCGCGGAAGATGCCGATCTGACGATGGCGCTGCTGCGGCTCGGCTACCGCGTCGAGTACGAAGACATGGCACTCGCCTACACCGAAGCGCCTACTACTGCGAACGGCTTGATGCGCCAGCGTTTTCGCTGGTCATTCGGAATTCTGCAGGCAGTGTACAAGCATCGCGGAGTGATGGCGCGCAAGGGACCGCTCGGCTTTGTCGCGTTGCCGAATATCTGGATCTTCCAGATTTTGCTGCCGCTGGTGTCACCCCTCATCGACATCATGTTCGTCGTGGGAACGATCTGGTATTACATCCAGAAACACTTCCATCCGGACTCGACCGATCCGGCCAGCTTCCACAAACTGGTGCTGTTCTTCTTCGCATTCCTGGTGATTGATTTCATTGCGTCGGCCATCGCATTTGCGCTGGAGCGGCGCAGTCCGGATGATAAGGAAGATCCGTGGCTGCTCAGCCAGGTCTGGCTGCAGCGGTTCGCTTACCGGCAACTGTTCTCGATCGTACTTTTCAAGACGTTAAAGCGTGCGATCGAAGGCCGCAAATTCGCCTGGGACAAGTTGGAGCGGACAGCGGCGGTGAGCTACGTGCCGGCGGAGAACCGAGAGCACGCAAACGTACCGTAGGCAGCCGGTGGTTTTGAGCACCATGGCTCTGGTTACAACAATTGCCCTGAGAGGGCAAGAGAATTTAGTTGACTGCTTCTTCAACAGCCTTTAGAAAGTCGCCCGGGGGGAGATAGCCATGCTCTTGGATGTAATGGACAATCAACACAGGAGCAGCAAAGGTAACTCCTCCGCGAGAAACTCGAATCTCGCCATTGCTTGATCGCTCGTCAGTCCATCGCCACCACGAGCAGTTCGGATCAATGACAACTCGGTTGGTCGGGATCGTTTTCACAAGATTTGGTGGCTCCTTGCATAGCTCGCAGATGTGTTTGCCCCGGTAGAGTTCCACGGGCTTGGCGGCTAGTCGTTTCATTCGCACCATAAGGTGGTCCTCCACTGTCCATGAGGAAAAGGGTGAACATTATCAAGCCAGCCCACATGGACCACGCCCGGATGAGCACTGTTCCATAGGCGTAAGGTGAAAGATCAGGGAAATAGGCCATCGCGATTTTTAGTCCGTACGGGCTAGCTTACACGAATGGTTCACGTGCATAGCTGGTGTAACATCTTGATTACACCTGTCATGCTCTCGCGCCAACACTTGAGTGTAATCGCCTGATTACGTCACTTGGCGTGAGGCTGTGCCGACTGGAAAAATCCGCGAAGTTCGGGAGTATTCAGCCAATAGAGAAAGAAGAACCCAAGGACTGCTTCGGTCGCAACAAGGCCGCGGTACACCACGTTCCCGTGACTTAGCAGACGCAGACAATATATTGTCCACAGCGAAGTGAGAAGAACGGCTATTCTGGCCCAGTTACGGCCTTGGTAGTAGTACCAAATGCAGACGAGACCGCAAATCTTCATCGTCACGATAACCGCGATGAAGAAGACGAACGTCGCCCGAGGATTGTGCAGGTGAGGGTTGCGATACTTGTTCCAGTCAATCACGCTCCAACCCAGCGTGCTTAGCGCGATCATGAGCCATGCGGTCAAAGCCAAACCCTTAGGGCGGTCATCAGAAAGCATTCTACCCCGATGGTTGGCGAAAGATCTCGGTTACGCTCATCATCCGGGTCAAACGTGAAAT
>CAVQZU010000139.1:0-13421 GCA_963718485.1 uncultured Acidobacteriota bacterium | reverse complement strand
AAAAATTGAAAGACGTTACCGTGGCGGGGCAGACCAGCGGAGCGTTAGGCCAACTATTGGACAGTGCTCCAGCCAGTGCGGGCAGTCTCAATTCCGATCCAATGGCCCATTCACGAGCTGCCGGCGCGAACGGATCCGCCCTAAATTTGGTGAACCTGGATTCCGATCCCAGCGTGGTGGATTTGCGCGGCACAACGAGCTTCCATGTTGATCCGCCAAACATCCAAGAGACGCTGCAATCGCTCGATAACGTGCTTGGCAACGGACCGGAGGATGCCGAAGTGAAGCGCCAGTTGGACGATTTCGCTAACGCTAATCTTCCGCCGCATCCCGAATCGAGCAGCGGCCCATCTGTGCAAGATGCACAGCCTGACAGTCAGAATTTAAGGTCAAACGTGGAGCAAACCACGGAGGAGATCGATCGGGCGCTCGGACAAGATCAAAGCGTGAATGCGCAGCAGCCGGCTGCTCCGGTTGAAACGGGAACCAGACCGATCACCGGGTCTGGAAATTCAGCGACCCAACAATCCAACTCACGCCTATTGGACGGCGCTGGAGACCCCGACTTTGATGGCACTACGACTGGCAACGCTCCAATTGGGAAAGGCAATCCGAACCCCGAGAGCGCAGGTTCCGAGGCGGTTGACCTGCGGCACGCCAGCACAACCGTTGTGGACCCGGCGCTGGTTGATGGGACGTGGCCCACCCTTCAGACAACAAATCCATCGGAGGCAGACAAGGCACTGATGAAGCATCAGTGGGAGATATCCATCGACTCGCGCTACAAAGACGATGCGGAGGTTCAACAGAATATCCGAGACCTATGGGCCGCCGCGCGTTCAGGCGACGGCGATGCGGACGAAAAGCTCAAAGGAATCTTGTCGGATCAATTCAGGGCAGCGGGCCAGACGCCGCAGCAACGTGCCGATTTCTTCGCGAACTTTAACGCAATCGCTAGCGGTGAAGGGCCACCGCCAAAAGAATGGAGCAAGGTGTCGCAGCTTGCCGATGAGATGGATACGGCAGCTGCTACCCTGCCGCCGACGGGCGCCGCTGCAGCGGAACTGTCGCCCTACTATAGGCAGTTGGTAAAAGATATCGGCAAGGCGGAATCGGTCACGGCCAATGCTTCTTACATGGGGACCGGCCAGCAAACTCAGGATGATTGTGTTCTGATGCGATCGCGAATGGCGCGCACGTGCCAGAGAAACAAGTAGAAGCTGAATTCACGAACATCGTTAATCATCTGGGGATGGATCCGATTGCGGAACGCGCGAACCCAGAAGTCGTTGTCATGGAACCTGAAAAGGGCGGTCGCGGCGGAGTGGGTGCCGCTGAGGAATTATTGGTAGCGGATAAGTTTGGCAAGGTCATCCCGGTCCCCACTGGCAGCTATGCCCGGGCCATTGCGAGCACCAAGCAGCCGGTCATTACCACCGTCGAACTTGATAAGAGCGGAGTCCAGCACAAGGTTGTGGTCACGGGTGTGTATCGGACAGCAGATGGAAAAATCTACTATTCGGTGATGGATTCAAATCTCGGGCCGGAGTACCACAATTCTACGGCTTATGTAGATAAATCCAATTTTGAAGAGCATTTGGCGAGCGGTGGCTTCGTGGTCATTCCCACTGCCCAGTAGCCAGATGCTTTTGACGACAAGGCCCTCGACTGCATTTTCGCGCACGATTGATCGGAGATAAACGATGCGGAAACTGTCAATGTCTCTCATTCTCGGATTCGTGCTAGTGCTGATGATTCGTCCGTCGATCCAGGCGCAGACGGCGCCCAACGCGTCCGCCAATGCGCCAGTCGCCAATCCGGCGCCGACCGGACAAGCACCAAGTGACGTGTTGAAAAAGCTTTCCGATTTGATCCACGCCGGTAAATATGCAGACGCGCAGCAGCTCGCGGCAGGTTTGTTGCTGGCATATCCGGACGATCAACGGCTGATTACGGCGAAGACGCTGCTCGATAAGGCCGTCTTGTCCTCGCAGCCGGCGAGACCGCGGCGAGCACCAATCAGCCGACCAGCGTTGCGCCACCCGCGCGGGGCACAAATGTCGCGCCTCTCACAGGGATGGATAAGGTGGAATACAATTCTCTGATCGAACTGGCGCGGCAGGCGCAGCAGTCGACCGATTTAGGGCAACAGAAGGTGTTGCTGCAAAAGTTTATGAGCGAGAGTCGTCCGTTTGCGGAACAACATCCGGATGAAATACTGCTCTGGCAGTTGCGGGCGGCATCCGCGTTGAGCCTGAACGATCCGATCGAAGGGTACGAAGCGGGACAAAAGCTTCTGTCAGCAGGTGCAGCGGACAGCCCCGACCCGAACCTGCAACGCTTAATGGCACAACTGAATTTGGAAGGTTGGTTGGATCACAAAAAAGCGGAAATCAGGGAACAAGAGAAGGGGTTCAATTGGCTTGTGGGAACATGGACTGCAACCTGGGATTGGTGGTGGGGTGAGATACACGGCCGAGATCAAGAGCAATTTGTGGTGACCGACACGGGTATCGAGGGGTATTTGATAGGTGGAGACGGAGTAAGGAATGCACAGCCTGATATCAGAGGTAGGATGCTCGATTCCGGAGAAATTCAATGGGAGTGCTACATGCCTCCCGCAGATACTGGCGGGATGTTTGTATTTCGCCGTGTCGGCGGAAGTTTTCTCGTCAAGGTGACGATCGGCCGACGATGGGATCCCCAGGGTTATTATGCAGGGAATGCTCACCACTTTGGCTACGACCCTCATTCGACGGACACAGGCGATAAGGCGTTTTATCCGTCTGGATGGCAGCCCGTGGCGTCATACAAGCTCTCAGGCGACAAACGTACGATGACGATCGTTATCCAGCCGCAGGACGTCGAGCCCGAGAGCAAGTTCGCTCGTAGGTTTCCGGTTACTCTAGTTTTCAAAAAAGCTGGCGGGGCGCAAGACGAGCAACTCCAGTCACAATCGTTGTCTCAGTGAATTAACGCCCATTTCCGGCCGTCGGTCGTAATGGGCCACTCCAAACCGAGAGGCGGTAAGAGGCCCGACCAATAAGCCCCTGTGCACCAAGATCGGTTTCGGACGATTTTATGAGTGTGCAGAGCTGAGGCACATTTTCCCAAGCGGCGATTAGAGAGATTGTCCCGGTCGCTGGCGATACATAGATGTAATAGACTGTTGCGCCTCCTTCCACTTCGTAGAAGTTCTTGCGCTTGGGGTCGGGCGTGACGTCCACGCTGCCCGCCAGAACAATTCCCAGGTGGATGACCGTCCCGGCAGAGTGCTTTCCCAAATCCTTGATGTCGAGTACTTCACCAAAGTTCATTCTCATGGCCTTAGCCTTTGGCTTGGCGAATAGCGATCCAAGCATTTCGCAGCGGCCCTGCCGACTAGCTCCTTGGTGTCGGTGAAAGGGCCATCGGACACGATCAGCTTCCCCTCCGGGCATGAACGGCTTTGAATTCCCGATCTACTGTATGACCAATGACGTTCTGCGAAATCGACAGGATTGATGCATTATTTCGGCGGGACCACCGATACCTCCCGCACGGTTTTGCGGCCTTGCCTTGCAATTCGTCGCCCAGCGCCTCGCCTCGTAGACCTGACGGAACTCAACCTCCGTACCCATCGAACGGGGCGCGCTTGAACCCTTCCACAGCCTCTTCCATGGACCTCACCTGCCACAATCAGAAGCCGGCGATGAGTTCCTTGGTCTCGGCGAAGGGCCCGTCGGTCACCGTGCGCTGCTGCCCCGAAAACCTGACCCGCTTGCCCTTCGAGCTCGGTTGCAGACCTTCGCCGGCGAGCATCACGCCACCTTTACCAACTCTTTAAGGAACTTCCCCATGGCAGCAAAGGTTTCCTTGGTCGGTAGAACCCCTTTTTTCGATTTCTTATCCGCTTGACAATCACCACCAATCGCATCGTCCCGACTGCTTTTTGTCTCGGGCTAAGAGCTTGGCTCCCGGACGTCTCGAGCTCCTAAAGTGAGGCTCCACTACTATGTCGAACGGCCGGTGCCAAAATCGACAGGTTCACGATCTTTTTGGGAAAGTGTTTGTGAAGTGCCCGCAACATCCGCCCGCAAGGCCCCACAGATTCTGTTGATGTCCTGGTTCTCAAACACGCATTTAGGGGAGCCCTGCTTGGTGACTTGGAGCATCGCGAGACCTATGCACTCCGTGGTCGTGACGTAGTTCGGAACGAGCCACTTCCACACGGGATAGAGCGGCGACATCACCGCGTAAATCGCCCCGTACCATTTTGTTTTCGTCCGAATCCCATGGAGCGGCTGGATGTAGCCAGGACGGAACATGTAGACAGCTCGGAACGGCATCCGCAAGATCGCGTTTTCTGTCCGGCCCTTCACGCGCGCCCACATCATGCGGCCGCGTTCGGTGCTGTCGGTGCCCGAGCCCGACACATAGATGAAGGTCATCGCAGGATTACGCTTGAGTACGGTTGCCGCGACCGACACCGTCAGGTGGTAGGTCACGCGTCGATACTCCTCCTCCTTCATTCCTACTGCAGATACGCCGAGGCAGAAAAAGCATGCGTCGTAGCCCGAAAGCCTGCTTTCAACCGACGAGAGATCAGCAAGATTACCGAGTATGACTTCGAGCAGCTTTTCGTGCTGCTGTCCTGTGGCATTACGCCCGATCGCAAGAACCGTTTCCACTTGAGGATCGAGCAGACATTCGCGTAGGACGCCCTGTCCGACCATGCCCGTGGCCCCGAGAAGAATCACTTTCACCTAGGACCTCCTTTCCACCTCGTTTTCCATCGGCCGAATACAAGCCCTTTCAGCGCAGCACCGCTTGAGAGATGCGAACCTTTACTGGAATTCAAGCATTACAATCTCGGGATTGGATCCCAGCCGCAACGGCGGTCCCCACGTTCCTGCTCCGCTCGAAGTAAAAATCTGCATCTTCCCGATCCGGCTTAAGCCGTACACAAACTGCCGGTAGGCCCGTCGCGCCATCCAGCTCCAAGGTATAAACTGCCCGAGGTGCGTATGCCCGGAAAGCTGCAAGGAGATGCCCGCAGCCTCTGCAACCGCGGGATGATCCGGTGCATGCGTCACGAGAATGCTCGCGCGGCCGCGATCGAGGCCCACGCCGTCGAGCGCTCGTGCAAACAATCCGTCCTGCGCGGCGATCCGGTACGGCACCCCAACAATCTGCAAACCGTCCACTTCCACTTTCTCATTGCTCAGTACGCGGACTCCCGCTGCCCTGATGGCATCGAGATATTTACTGTCGTCCCCAAATTGCTCATGATTTCCCGCGACGAAATACACGCCGTGCGGCGCCACCAGATCGCTCAACGGCTCCGCTGCTCTTCGCGCATCAATAGCAGTTCCGTCATATAGATCGCCCGCAATAAAAATCGCGTCCGGCTCTTCCTTCAAAATCTTCGCGACCATGCGCCTCAGAAAACTGCCATTTCGCACATGCCCCAGGTGCACATCGCTGACGAGCGCCGCCCTGCGCCCGTGCCACGCCGCCGGCAAGTTGGCGAGCCGCACTGTCGTTCTTGTGATCCGTGTCCAACCCGCGTTGAAAACCCCGTAGAGTCCGGCGATCACTGCAGCACCGAACAGCAATTCCACGGTCCGGTGGACGTTCATATCCAACCCCGCTGCCCGTGCAACGCCGAAACTAACCCAGAAGGAAAGCGATGCGAGAACGAGGAAACTCACCAGACCCATCCAAACCGCAGCGGCCTTGTAAAACGCTCGCGCGGCAGCGTTGGTATAACGAAAGGCGACGAGCGAAGCGGCAACAAAGCTCACCGACAAAAAGCCGAGGACCAGCTTGATCCAGAACGCCCCGGCGGTAATGCTCCCGGAGAGCGAAAATGTCCACGTCTCGTAGATCAGAAGATGAGTCAAACAGAGAACGGACTGAATCATTGCAATGGGGCCAATTAATCGTTTTAGTTCCATCAATTTTCTCCAACTGCGATTCGCATTGCTTGCGCAATGTCGCCGGCAATTCGCTGGTCCGCAAAACGCCGATGCCATTCATTCGAACCCGAAGTAATCGACTACCGCGGGTCTCTCCGTCATGAACGAGTCGGGCAAGGCCGAAAACATTGACCTCGAACGGGCGGCCCGCTCGGTACGGATTCGATCGGCCGCCTGGACGATGGGACACTCATCGGTGAGATCGAGCGGCAATAGGATTATCAAGATTCGCCATGCAGTCTCGGCGCTGCGCTGCGTCCATATGTTGGGTAGCCCTGTTCGATGAATCTCTTGATGGTTGTCTCGCCGATCCCCGCCGAGGCACCCCTGACTACCGCTACCTTTGACATGTCTTAGACCTCGTTTTGGGTATACCAGATATCCTCTTATGGTATACTTAGTCTAGTTGGATGTGATGACCTCGAAAAAGGTTCAGAAAAGAGACGGCGGAACGAAAGAGAGTACTTCGGCCAAGCCGAATGCCATCGTCCTGGCGGCACTAGAGCTGTTTACTCGGTACGGATATCGCAAGACTTCCATCGATGACATCGCCCAGGCGGCGCAGGTAGCCAAGCGCACGGTATACCTGCACTTTGAGAATAAGGCGGCGGTCTTTCTGGCGATTCTTGAATATCTCGGTGACCAAGTGCGACAGCGGTGCGTAGCCGCCGAGCGCATGGGCGGGACGGCAGTCGATCGGTTGACCGGTTTGCTGGACGCCTACTTTGGAATGGGGTTTGAGCTGTTCAGCAAATCTGAACGTATGCCGGAGTTGGAGGAGACTTTCTCAAGGCTGGCGCAGGCGAGGATCGGCGACCTAAAAATCGAGTACGAGGAGCGGCTCGCGAGATTCTGTCGATTGCTCGAGAAAACGGGAGAGATCGGAGGGCCCCCGCAGGGACTTACAGTCGAGGAGATTGTCTACATCCTCGTTCGGGCGGCAGAAGGGGCCAAACACGACGCAAAGGTGCAGGGTGATCGGCAGGCACTTCAGCGGCATCTGAGGAAGTTGGCGACCCTGGCTATTGCCGCGATGAAAAAATAATTGGAATGTGAACGTTGCCAGGGGAATTGGATTTAGGGCCCTCAGGTGAGGTACGGCAAGCGGTCGTTTCCCAAAATCAGCAAGGAGTCGATGACGAGCAATACAGCCGAAATTCTGGACGGTCGACCATCCGAAAATTAGGAAGCTGATTCTTACCGTGCTCGGTCTTCCTCGCCTGCGATTCTGACGGTCCCTCGAGGATTCATCGTCCTCTCATCCCCTCGGCGCGCACTTCCCTTCTCATACCCTTTCCACCCGAAACAGCACGAGACGACATCGACTGTTCGGCCCGTACGGGAAGACGGAGTAGTCGATCTCATCAGGTTGGATACTTTGCCGAGATGTAGTTCTCGAGGTGCCCGATCGTCTCCTCCTGTTCCGAAACAGCCCACTTCACAAGGTCACCGATCGAGACAACCCCCAAAACCTTCTCATTTTCGACGATCGGAAGGTGACGTATACGGTTTGCTGTCATGATACTCATGCATTCGTCGACCCCCTTGCCGGGCGTCACGGATATGACTGGGCTCGTCATAATCTCTTTGACGAGTGTTATCCGTGAGGATTTCCCTCTGAGGATGACTTTCCGGGCGTAATCTCGTTCCGAAATTATGCCCTGAAGTTTTCCTCCCTCTATTACGAGCAATGCGCCGACCCCTTTATTAGCCATTCTTTCAATGGCCTCGTAGACAGTCTGATCGGGCGCGACAAACCAAACATCGGTGCCCTTGCGTTTCAAAACCGAGCCTACTGTTCCGCTGATTTTGGTCATGTAAGGCTTCCTTTTGGGAAAGCAGTTTGCCGGGGCAGGCCTACGCGAATCCTAGGCCGCATCGACAACAGTCTGCGCCTTTTGTTCCTCGATGCTCTTCACCTGGATCGTAGCCGTTTTGTCTAACGTACCCGTGACCAACACTTTTTTGTCGACCTTTCGCTCCCAGAACTTGATTATCAAGACCATATAGCATCTTGTTACCATCGTCTTGGAGGGCGAACATTCCGCTGTTCTGCGAGAGGATTGTACCGACAAAGGCCTGGATCTGTTCCTGATTTGGAAGCTGATCAGTGACGGCGACTGGGCGAATGTGGGAAACGCCTGGCGGCGCGACTCTCACAGTTGCGAGACCCACAACTACCCAACTGCTGTAAACGATGAGTGACGAAACACGGGCCATGTTTCATTTCCTCCGTGATTTCGCTGTGGCTTTGTTGTTACGCGTGCTCCCTCGTGCTGGTACTAACTAATTGATCATTAATTCGAGCCTCCCACCAGGCCCGGCGTAAATCAATCCAGCATTTCGTGTACGTCCTCATTATCAAACGAGCCAGGGGCGGAGCGTACTTTCCCGGCCTCAAAATGAAAAACGGGGAGCTCGGCGGCTCGCCGTTTCCTTCTGTTGTAGCCAGTGGGCGAAGCTTGCAGGGCATCACCGGCGATTGCGCACCGCAAAAGCGGTGTGTCGACGGGTGTAAAGAGTCTAGGCCAGGTGGAGTCATGGTGCTCTGTTTCCCTCCCTGCACTAGCCACTTCAACCTCGGTTTACTCCCGCACGGAACCGATTATGAGCACCTGGATCGGTGAGGTCATGATGCTCTGAGTCTTAAGCGGAGAACGCAACGCAGGTCAACGGCAATAATACGATACAGAGACGAAGGCATTTCTCGTAGCGCTCGCATACTATTCATTGAATTCCTCGTTTGTCGCCCACTTCCGTGAATTGATTTGCATATCTTGTTTCCATTGCCTCATGCAAAGCGCTGCCGAAGGTGGAGGGCCGCGCCTCGTTGGTGTCCCGTTTAGGACAGTTTTGGCTCTGCAAAAGAAGCTAAGCTACCCGCCTAGCTCTTTTGGGAAATGGTATCCGGAATATGAAGAAGACAAAGCTCTCCTTATTATTTGATGCTCAAAACTTTCTGGATTCAACCGGTGTGGCCCGAAAGCTTGTCGAGTATCAGAGAAAGGCGACCATCTTCGTACAGGGTGCTTCCTCCAAGCACGTAATGTATATCCAAAAAGGAGGTGTGAAGGTCTCAGTGGTCAATGAGGTGGGCAAGGAAGCGATTGTTGCAGTGCTGGGACCAGGGCGTTGTACTACACGACTAAAGTGGCAACGTAGAGCAATCAATTACAGTTTTCCCGGCCCCCGGATCAAAACGAATAAGGAGCACGGATGGCGTGGACAATCTCAATTATCGTTCTGAGCCTATGGTTTATGGGCGTCGCGATTCCCTACACCCTTCACGGCTACCTCCACCTCCTGCTGGCCTTGTGGCTCGTCGTCATGATTCCGGTCTTATTTGACAGACAGCGCAGGTGCCCCTCAGATCGCTAGGCGGCTCCGATCCCGAGTCTCAGCGAAGGCCGAGGACGAACGTTATAAATACAGGCAGGCGAGGACCGACTCTGAAAACAAGGTGAAGCAATGGATTCTTCCCGTTTCAACCGGGCGGTAAAAACGTCGTTGCTGCAGCAAGATTGTGCCCCGGAACCACGGGGCTTGCTGGAAGAAGAAAGATATGTGCTTGAACTGATTTCCCTTGGCGCTCCGCTGCCCGGCATTCTAAACATACTGTGCGCCATCATCGATGTTCAGATCAGCAACGTCGTATCACTCGTCGTGTTTTCCAACGAAGAAGAACGCGACTTTCAAGCGATTACTCATAGTGCTGGCGAATTCGGTCTGCATATCTTTTGCTCCGAGGCGATCCTTTCAGAAAGCGACGTCTTACTGGGGACTTTAGAGATCCTCTGCTGCGATCCTAGGAGTCCTACTGCAACTGAATTTCAGATTATTGAAACAGTATCGCACTTGGCGGCGGTTGCGATCCAGACCCGGAATAAGGGAGGCCATTCCGACGTCTGTCCCCGGCGGGGAGACAGCGCAGTCCGAAGCCCCCGGGGAGACATATCTTTCATCAATTGATTTGTGCCGACTACCCCTTTTGCTTTTCATGTGACCTCTGGCTTAGTTCACATCTTACTTTTAACCGGATATGGCGCCTCTGGTGTGGTGTTTCTTCATAGGCCGAGGAGCCATTAGTTTCTGAGCGCAGTCGATTTTCAGCAAACGGGCAGACATGCCGCTTCGCTTATCTTCGGAGGAAATTATGAGAGTTTTGGACCTAGTTCTTTTGGCGTTCGCAGTTTCCTTGTATGCAACAATGTGGGTCTCCGATGTCCGTTGGCGGCGAACCTACAGCAAGAAGAAAGGGCTTTGACGATCGAGAGGTCGCAGATCGAATTGCGACGTTAATTTCCCACAAACATTTCGAGACCTACTCGACCTCAGAGCCGAACCCTAGAGCACGGCTAGCAGTGCTCTCTTAAGTGACCGAACCTTCGCGTGGCCGATTCCCTAGAGGTGCCAATGAGCTCTCCAATCTATTCCTGACTCAAAGGCACGATGATTTTCTATGCCAGTTTTGTTTCCTCGATCCCTGTAAGCAATCCAACAGAAGCCTGCCAAGCCGTTCACGTACGGGGCCCGAAAGCCCAAGTTTTGGCAGTTTCTCGCAAGCCCCGCCTGCAACTTGCGCCCAACTGTCTTACGATGCCCGGATCAGCTTCCCGATGGCGGTCAACAGATCGCAAGAACTGGTTTCGATAAACAAACCGACACCCTCGGGAACGCGGCACGTTTTAGCGGTTCACTCAAAGCGGGTCCGCGCCAGGGTCGCTATCAAGCCCATTACTCCCTATCGCGATCCTCAAGATCAACCGTACCGTGTTCGCACGTTGGTCTTCTGCCTCTTGTTTTCCGGTCAGTGGCAAAGTAGCCGTGAAGCGGCGTGTCTTGGGTGGGCCTTTTAAGCCAATACGCGTCAGACGGTGAGACTTGTTCGAGAAGACACATTCGGAATGAAACTCCTATCTGTGGACAGTCAGCACGAGTCGTTATCGAGCCCGAGGGCGGCGTCCTCCCTCCGTGATGCTAGATCTGCTCGTTCTGAATCAAGACCTGAGTTTGCCTTTTTGCTCGGGTTGGCCTTGTCCGGATATTCGGGATTCGCAGTGGCCGCGTTAGGTTCCTTTCCTCTTGCTCTGGGAGCATGAATGCGTTTGCGATTAGTCGCCGTAGATTGCCCAGCATGTGGTCCATGGCTTTCAGTTCCATATTTTCCGGACCGCACGCCAATTCGTGTAAGCGGCGAAAAATGGCAGTCTCAGCCACAATGACTCGCTGAAATAGCTTCTCCGGGTCCGGTTCCAACAAGGCCTCCTCGCAAGGTTTCTGCCATTCCGAGAATCTTCGGAAACTCATAGTTCCTCTTTCGGCTGCAAGGCAAATCGTCCAGTACTGCTCGGCGCCATTGTAACGATCTGAGCTATGGTTTTCTGTCCTGTTTGGAACTTTTAGGAATTGGCATCGAAGTGGTTCCATCCCCCGTTAGGCCTGCTTCGAAACGACGTTCGCCCGATCTGCTCGGTTAGTGGGTCGACACGGATCCGTATCTTGCGTGTGGATCATTCCTCTTCAAAACGAAAGACAATAAAAACATAATGACGGCCGCAACACCGAGCGCCCAATATGTGTCGACGTACGCCAGAGCGGCTGCCTGCGCCTGAACAGCCGCGTAGGTCCGAGCGAGCGCCTGCCTTTGAGCCTCGTGCAGGCTCAAACCAGCGTGCGTCAGTTGCTGAACCAGTCCGTTCATCGCACCTCGAAACCTCGGGTTTCCCAGATGTGTATTCGCGACGAGCACTGCTTGGTGAAATTGTGATCGTCGCACAATCATCGTAGTCACAATTGATGTTCCGACACTGCTCCCGATATTTCGCGTGAAGTTCACCAGGCCGGCGACAGCGTTGCTTTTATCCTCTCGAATCCCGATGTAGGCAGCTGTGGTAGCAGGCACAAAAATGAAACCCATCGGCAAGTACTGGCCAATACGCAGCACTGTGGCGGAGCGAAAGCTGATCAACAAATCCAGTTGTTGTGTGGAGACGTACATGCCGATCGCCAAAGCCAGCCAACCAAACGCGATGAGGTAACGCGATTGGAATTGCCCGATCAGGCGGCCGACGATCGGTAGCTCAATTAGGAGCAACAACGCCGAGACAGAGAGAACCATTCCTGCAGACTGAGCCGTGTAGCCCATGAGTGTCTGAAGAAACTGGGGCATTAGGACTGTCGTTGCGAAGGAGCCAGCGCCGACCATAAACATCATCATATTCGCGGTGGAGAAGTTTGCGTTCTTGAAAAGACGGACGTCGACGATCGGATCATTCTGAAACCACTCGTAGATAATTAGAGCGGTCAGGCAAATGCCCGCCGTGATGGCCAAGGCTATGATGAAGCCCGAGCCAAACCAGTCGTCCTCTTGCCCCTTGTCCAGCAAAATCTGCAAAGCACCGACTCCCAGAGCGAGCAAAGAAAATCCGACATAGTCGAGTTTGACCTCGGCTCTTTTACGGCGAACGAGGTACGGTGGGTCCTCGACCAGTCGAAATACAAGCACCATCGCCAGAAGACCAACAGGCAGATTGATGAAAAAAATCCACCTCCAGGAGGCCGTATCAGTAAGCCAACCGCCGAGAGTCGGCCCAATCGCCGGAGCACAGACCGCTGTAATCCCGTAAACAGAAAATGCTACGCCGCGCTTCTCCGGTGGGAAGGTATCTGCCAGAATTGCTTGCGCCATCGGCTGCAGGCCACCGCCTCCGGCACCCTGTAGAACACGGAAAAATAGGAGAAAGCCGAGGCTCGGAGCGATTCCACAGAACAGGGAGCTGACGGTAAAGATACCCATACAGGTCATAAAGAAACGCTTCCGACCGAACAAACTCACCAGCCATCCAGTTATCGGGAGAACGATCGCATTAGCAACCAGATAGGACGTTAGCACCCAAGTACTCTGGTCATTGCTCGCACCAAGATTACCGGCGATATGTGGCAAAGCGACGTTCGCAATGGCAGTGTCCAGGACTTCCATGAACGCTGCAAGCGAGACAGTCACAGCAATGAGCCAGGGATTGGCTGCGGGGCGCCAAACCGCCCGTTCTGCTCCGAGTGAGATTGAGGCGCTCATCGGCCTCTCACGTGGCGTTCCAGGGAAGAAACTGGCATCAGCAGTCCGTCTGCACGTAAGTCCAAAATGCAGCGATCGAAATCAAAACGCAATCGGACCAATATCGGATGGCTTTGATCGTAGCTTGCGGCAACTGAGGCATCGCCTGCGAAGTTGGCGCCAGAGAGCAGTCGCCGTAGATTGCCGAACCGACGGCGGAAGGCGTAGATCAGTGTCTTCTCCTTGTGCTCGCGAGCTTCTACGGACGGAGCTTCCGGCCCACGCCAAGTGGGATCGGTTCCCTGATTTTGCGCGATCGGCGTACCTACCCAACCGCGGCCAGTGCGGGGGCTGCGCCGATCACGCCTACTGAGAAGGCGATTTCAGTCTCGTGCGAAAAGAGAGAC
>CAVQZU010000138.1:0-53121 GCA_963718485.1 uncultured Acidobacteriota bacterium | reverse complement strand
CCTTGGGAAGCGGACGGGATCCCAATGACCGCTGCCACCAAACGAAAGGTCTACGGCGAGCAATTCCTCGATGACTTCCGTAATCGTACGTGGTTGTGCGTCACTTTGGCATCTCACATAACTTGTTCCCATCCCAAGTCTTTTGAGCAACCGGTCTAGAGCTCGAGGATCTACTTGCACATCAGCCTCGCAGCATGCCTCCCCCGATCGCAGTTCTGCTTTGAAACGCAATGCATTCATAAATTGTCCGGCTAAGTCTCTAGCAACGCCGACAAAGTGGACATGACTCACCGTCCACACAACGCCAGTACAGTGCCTGCCAGAAGGAGAGTCCGTTAAATATCTAGTTCCGGGGCGCGGTCCCGGGCGAGTCGGATTTCTGTGCAGATCATGCGCTTCAGGGATCGGGCCATTGTGCATAGCACACCGTTCGTATTGAGACCGTCTAACTCGCCCGGAGAAGAAAGTGAGTTAGCTATTCGGTGAGCGTGGATCGAATCACGCTCTGGGAGATGAGATGAGGTAACGTCGATGTGGAATGTCACAAGTATGTCACAAATATGTCTTCCTTTCCCCTGATAGAGAGCACGAATGATTCCGGTCGGTCGGGCCATGATCGGTTCGCATCAGTTTGTTAATGTATTCAGGGTTAGGAACACACAGACGCCGAAGCAAAGCCCGTTTCGGGCGCGAATGGTCAGCAGGTGAAGAAGGCACCGGAGGCCTTGCCAGTCGGATTTCGAGAAGTTCTGGTGCTGCGCGAGATCGAAGAGCTTGCTTACAGGGAAATGTCCGATGTTACGGGCGTCCCGCTGGGAACGGTAATGTCAAGCCTTTCCAGTGCACGCCAGCGATTACGCGAGGAGCTTCGGATTTACACGGCAAAAGAAGCCTGACATCGTTTCCACAGACGTTTGTACTGCTCGGCCGGGTGCACCTTTCATTTCTATTTGGCTCGCGACCGACACTTGTCTTCTTCTGGTCCACCAACTAAGGGTACTGGAATAGATCGTGCTTACGTGAAAGAAGAACGGGTGTGAGTGTCGCGCCTGATTGGAAAGTACGGATTGTCACAGGATAGGTCCCCGACAGCTTTTCCATTTTCGCTTCGTTGGGTGCTTCAATGCCAACACCTCGGGTTATTTCGAAACACAGGGTATTGGTTCGACCGCGTAACGCGCGGCCGGGGACGGGAATAAAACCAGCCGGACTCAAGTCTGATGAAATGAAAGCTTCAGCCGTGACGAAGAAAAATGAGGACCAATCATATGAAGGTCGCCTCAACTAGCCCAAAAGCGTCGACCACCAGTGAGTTATCTGATAACGAAGCCATTCGCCTCGCCCAGAAAGGCGACTCCGATGGCTTCGAGCGCCTCTATCAGTTGCACAGGCGAAGGGTATACGGCCTATGTCTGCACATGGTAAAGAATCCTACTGAAGCCGAAGATTTAACCCAAAGTGCCTTCTTGCAGACGTTCCGCAAAATCCACACTTTTCGAGCGGACTCTCGTTTTTCCACCTGGCTCCACCGATTGACTGTAAACATCGTGTTGATGCACCTACGAAAGAGGAGGCGGACTGAAATATCCCTGGACGAGATCCTACAACCAAGCGACCAATCAGTGAAGCCTACTGTGGAATTCGGTAGGCCTGATCTCAATCTGAATGGGGTAATTGACCGCATGAATCTGGAGAAGGCTATCGCTCGACTGCCCCACGGGTACAAGAAAATGCTGATCCTGCACGATGTTGAAGGATACGAGCACAATGAGATCTCTCAGATTTTGGGCTGCTCGGTTGGGAATTCCAAATCCCAGTTGCACAAGGCCCGGCAACGGCTGCGCGAACTGTTACCTAAGCGTTTTGCAACCGCGAGCTAAGGCAGCGTTGTTTTTCGGCCGGTCGTGACTTGATGAGACGATCTGGTGCCAGCAGTTCAGATAGCGCCTCAAGAAGATTTGAAGAGGGAAGAATGAAATATTTCAGAAAACTAATCGTGGGGCCGCGCCGGCAGGCCCACACCGTTGGAACAAACCGATGAAGAAAAGCACAGCGTTTATTGTCCTCACGCTGCTGGTGTGTGTGATGAGGCCGGCATTTGGCGACTCTGAGGGACTGCCAATCGATTGTGCTCGTTCAACTATAACGGTGTACGTCTATAAGACGGGAATCCTATCCGCTCTTGCACACGATCATGAAATCGAGGCGCCTATTGAATGGGGCGAGGTTAAGGGTTCCGAAGGCTCATCGGTCGAGCTGCGCGTGAATTCAAGTGAGCTTCGCGTCTTGGATACCGAAGTTTCTGACGGCACACGAGCAAAAAAGTCAAGCGACATTGCAGACTGAGGTTCTCGAGGTTCACCGGTTTCCAGAGATTCATTTTCAGTCAACCGAAGTGGAACCCAACGGGACGGACCATTGGACTATTCACGGGAACCTGGATTTGCACGGGCAGACTCATCCAATTTCGTTCGAAGTGGCGCTCAAAAATGGGTTATATGAGGGAACCGCGGTCCTAAAACAATCGGGATTCGGAATCACACCAGTGAAAATTGCTGGAGGCGCCGTGAAAGTCAAAGACGAGATCAAGGTGACGTTTTCCATTGCTCTCCTGAAGTGAAGTCAGGTAACCGGGTGCGCCGTGAAAGGCGCTGGTCTACAGCGGGGGTATACCCGCCCGGGAACTGGTTCGCTCCACCCGGTAGCAATAAGGGCAGCAGTGGAGGTAAGGCATATTCCTATTCAACGAAAGACTCGCACTTGGGGCGAGACGCCCGAGACACCGAATATCGCAAAGTTCGCCCGCTTGGCGGAATTGCTGTCGTGGTTTTCAGTTGCCAGCGGGGCGGTTTTGATTCCGTACTTTGAGGCCGAACCGTAGAACACGGATCCTCCTTGCCATTCCCATCTCAATCTTTTGCTGGGTTCGATTTGTCTTCCGATGAGTGCTATTAAATCCGTGTTAAGAATATTTTGCTCGGATTTAACGTCGCAAGTACTCCGCGCCCCTCATAATCTCGAGGCAAAGGGCGAATTCAATTCGAAATTGCCAGGAGCACCGCGAGGAGCAATGCGAACATGTCGGGCTGTCTTTATTTTGATGGCCCTTTCTTTATTCCTTTTTCAATCAAACACGAGGGCGCAGATTGCTGCAGGGAATATCTCCGGGACTGTAAGAGATCCTAGCGGCAGCGTGGTGCCGGAAGCCCCTGTGATCCTTCGGAATACTGGAACGGGAATTCGGCAAACAACACAAACCAATGCCGGTGGTTTTTACGCTTTTCCGAGCGTCGCAGTGGGGCAATACGAACTGGACGTCACACGAACCGGCTTCGGCCCATACAAGCGCACCGGCATTACCATCGACGTGAATACGAAGCTCCAAGCCGATGTAGGTCTGCAGATAGGATCAGAGAGCGAGCAAGTAACGGTTGAAGCAAACGCGGTGCAGGTTGAAACTCAGAGTACACAAATGGGCGATGTCATTACTGGCCCAGTGATCACTGGCGTTGGGCTGAACGGAAGGAGCTACACCGATCTGTTAGCGCTTCAGCCCGGCATCGTGCCGATGTCAACACAGACGGGGGATTCGGTCGTGATGGCTGGCGTGACGGTGGCGATTCCACCTTCTGGCGACCTCAATCCAGGCAACCAATCGATTAGCGGGCAGCGGGAAGATGCCAACGGATTTCTAGTCGATGGGTCCGACGTTAAAGAGGAGATGAACGGCGGTACCAGTATCATCCCCAATTTGGATTCCATTTCTGAATTTCGCGTACTGACTAACAATTTCGACGCGGAATTTGGCAACTACTCCGGCGGCATCGTGAACGTAGTAACCAAGAGCGGAACGGACAAATTACATGGTAACGCCTTCGAATTCCTGCGCAACACCGACCTTGATTCGCGGAATTACTTTTCGCCGGAGCGGGAGACCTATCAGCAGAATCAATTCGGCGGCACGCTCGGGGGGCCGATCAAGAAAGACAAGCTCTTCTTTTTTGGGGACTATCAAGGAACCCGGACGATCGAAGGCCTGGATACGGGGCTGGTTACTGTGCCGTCACTCGCCGACCGAACTGGCAATCTGGTCGACATGGCCAGCTCATTTTCCAATTCAAACGGACCTGAGACCGTGAGCGGTGCGGGGCTGGCGGCGCAGCTTCAGAATTCGCTGGGTTATCCGATTTCTAATGGCGAGCCGTATTACACAGCGGGATGCTCAAGTTCCTCGCAGTGCGTGCTCCCGAACGCTATCATTCCGAAGGCGGCGTGGACAGCTCCCTCCCAAAACCTGTTGCAGTACATTCCGCTGCCCAACCAAGGCCCAACCAGGTTCGCCGGTTCTGAGGACGAGAGGGTCCGCGATGACAAACTCGGTTTTCGCATTGATAAGAGTGGCATGCGTTGGGGGAATCTCTCGGTGTACTACTTTTTTGACGACTATAGCTTGAACAATCCATTTCCTAGTGGCCAGGGCGGCGCGACCATACCCGGCTTCAACGGTTTGAACTATGGCCGCGCGCAGCTGATTAGCTTGGGCGAGACCAAGACGTTTGGCACGACGATGGTAAACGAAGCTCATTTCAGCTTTATGCGAACCGCCAACGTGGTGGGACAGCCGTCCGGCGGACTGGGAGTTAGCCTAGCCTCCCAGGGTTTTGTGACCGGAGCAGGAACGGCAGGCATCTATCCTCTGGCTCCCAAAATCGAAGGGGTCGAAAACGTGGTTTTCCAGGGCGCCTTCGTAATGGGGCTGCCAATCACCAATGTCAACCAGGCCAATAATACGTTCAACGATGAGCGATGCCTTTTTCAGGATCATAGGCGCTCATGACCTCAAGTTTGGAGTCACATTGAGTTTCGAGCAGGTAAACGTGAATCCCGATGCGATATTCAATGGCACCTTTGTATTCGACGGCTACCAGACTGGCAGCGATTTCGCGGATTTCCTCATCGGCGCACCGAACCAATATAACCAACAAGACTCGGGGCACGTACTATCCCCGCCACAGATACGCGGGCTGGTACGCGCAGGATTCCTGGCGGGTCAAGCCAAATCTTACATTCAATTACGGGCTGCGCATGGAGCTAATGCGGTATTGGTCGGAAAAATACGATCAGGTTCCAACCTTTAAGGTCGGTGAACAATCAGTTGTGTATCCCAACGCGTTTCCCGGGTTGGTTTATCCAACGGACCCGGGTATCCCGAACACACTCGTGCCCGAGAAGTTTCGATATGCTCCGCGGGTCGGCCTAGCGTATTCGCCTAACAACGGTAGCGGGCTTTTAGGAAAGGTTTTTGGGGGACCTGGAAAGACCAGTATCCGCGCAAGCTACGGGATATTTAACACGGTCATACAGGGCAATAGCATTGGCATTGACGAGCCTCAGCCTCCCTACGGGCTGAGCGGTACGGTCTACAATGGTCTGTTTGCAACACCCTACGACTTGGCCGACGGCACCCAGGGAATAACCCCGTATCCGCTTACGTTTCCCCCTCTCAACGCTAGGGCCAGCCATCCGAATACAAGCGTCATTTTCAACGGCGTTTACAACCCGCAGTCCGGCATGACCGCACCCATTCCGGGGGATACCTATCCTTACACGGAGAACTATTTCCTTTCCATCGAACGGCAACTGCCGGGGCAGACCGTTTTGAGTGTGAGCTACGTTGGCTCCCAAGGTCATCATCAGCTGCTCGTGTATTCTGCAAATCCGGGTAATCCGGCTCTTTGTCTGGCCCTCAATCAGCCTGGCGTACTTGCGGCGGGAGAGTCTTGCGGTCCTGGCGGGGAAAACAACGAGTATAATCTCGCTGAACCGTTCACATTCAAGGGGGTCACGTATCCCGCAGGTGCGACGCTTCAGGGTACCCGCTTTGGATTAAATCCAAGTCTCATCAACAACAACGCGGTCGGAAATTTCTTCGGAAATGATGACTATGAAGGCAGCATCGGAAACTCGAACTACAACGCACTGGAAGTGAGTGTTAGGAGCTCGACCAAGCGTCTTACGTATTCGCTCGGCTATACCTACAGCAAGTCCATCGATCAGGCCTCGTCGCTTGCCGATGCTGTTGATCCCTTCGATTTCAACCTTACGCGCGCGATTTCGGCCTGGAATCTGACAAACAACTTTGTGGCGACCTACGATTACCGATTGCCGCTGGAACTGCTGACGCACCACGCTCGCCGTCTGCTGGAGGGCTGGGAGATATCCGGCGTCACCCGTGCCAGCGGTGGTTTCCCGGTTACTCTGAGCACGGACGGCGACAACTCCTTGCAGGGGAGCAGCCCGAATGGGGTTAACAACCGCTACCTGGACCTCCCTGATTTCACGGGACAGCCTCTGGACATCACGAATCCACACGGCAATGGGCTGCAGTATTTCAATCCCGGCGCCTTCACCGGCAATGCCATAGGCACCGTCGGTAACGCGCCGCGGCGATACTTTTCCGGGCCTGGGATGTTCAATACGGATCTGGTGCTGCAGCGGAATTTCCAAATCCGTGAAACGAAGACAGTGCAGTTCCGCTTGGAATCGTTTAACGTTTTCAATCACACGCAATTTTTCGGTCCCACAGCGGTCAAGGGCGACGTGGACAATTCGCTCTTTGGGCAGGTGGTGAACGCAGCGCCACCCAGACTGATACAGCTGGCGCTGAAATATATGTTCTGATTTGCGACGGTTCGGATGCGGACGGCAGAGACAATTTACAACGAGTTTCTGGCGAAAGCTTTTCCCGTTCACGCGACGTAGCCGGCTCGCGACTGAATGGGGACGCAGGCTGGGGCAAACTGTGAATGCCTGGCGACTATGGTTGAACAGGTGACGCCGCTACCCTAGTGTAGGTTTGCGATCTGAACTAGGGGGCTGACGCTCTTTGTGACGCTGGCCCAATAAAACGCGTCAGCGAGACCGCTGCCTTCCACCCTCAACACCAAATCGCCAGTGCAGGTGAAATAAACCTCGTAAGCGCCGAGTTAGTTCCACACGTCCGTGATCACAGTGGCTCTTGAATCGCCCGCATTTAACGGTTCAAGCCCAAAGTTTGCCTCGATTGTTCGGAGAACATCATAGTGGTCAAATCTACGAGTTACTTTCTGACCTTTTTTAACCATGTCTCCCAAGAAGACCGTGTAAATGTGATTGCTGGCCCACTCGGGCTGTTCACTCTCGTCAAAAGTAACGACGATCAGAGTGGCGTTGCGGGCTTCCGGCGGAAACCAATTTACTAGAAAGTTTTTGAGCCAAGTGGAAGCGGTGCCTAAATTCGTGTCATGGCCGTCGTCATCCAAATTGGGCGAATAAAACATGTATGTGGGAAGAGCCTTGTACTTCGAGTCTTTCGGGTCTCTCCGCGAATTTGCCACATCTGTGACAAATGCATTGTGAGGGTCTCGGGTATCGACGGACACGACGTTTGCCCAGCTATGTTTTTGTATCTTCTCAAAACTCAAAAAGGGAACGTGTTTGCGAGCATACCGACCTGCGTGATCGTTCAAGTACGGACCCTCTTGCTTTGGATAATCCTCGGCATAGTTCTTCCAGTCTAAGAAGTCCCCGATGGTCTTGTGCTGATCATCGTCGGGGAAAGTTTTTTGATTGTCGCCAAACATGCCATGAATCCCGAAGGCGCTGCCAGAAATCATCGCCAAGTAATTGGGATACGAGGGATGGCCCAGGGCTCTGAAGTTGGTAAACTCAACTGCTTCCTCAGCTAATTGTTTCAAATATTTGTCGTTTATCGCGTTGACATAGCTTTGATTCTCCAGAACGATTATAAGAACTCGCTTGAAATGGCTTGTCTCAGCCGCGCTCTGTCCTTCGATCGGTGTCTGCGATCCGCTGTGCGCTCGACCGGCTAACAGCAGCAGCGTCATGGTCAGACCGATATATATCGACTTCATGGAAGTGATCCTTGGCTTGCCTTGAACTTTAGGTTGCGGCGAACCGGTTCGTCTTCTCACAAAGTCGCCTCTCGGCGTCTGCTCCCCGCGATACAGGGTAGAAGTCATTTCGCTAAAATTAGGGATCGCCTGCTAGCCAAACTGAATAGGATCGCTCGAATCCCAATCGACCATCCCGCAGGTCCAGCGACTCAAGGAAGACGGATAAAGAAATCCCGGGTACACGACCGAGTAACGGTGCCCGTTGCGCTCGGCCTCACCGGGCTGCCACAGCAGTTGAGACCTGCTGCATGAGAGCAAGCTGATCCCAATTGTCCCAACCTTCGACAAGTTTGCCCTTCTCAATGCGAACAATGGTGATGCCTGTGATCCGAACCTTCTTGTTTGTGGCCAGGATTCCAAGGTGTTTGCCGGTGTGGGTCATTACGGCGGACCAGCGAACTACGACTTTATCGTCTGCGCCGAACGCATCTTCGAGGGTGATCTTTATCTCTGGAAACGCCCCGTGAATGCGATTGAAAAGCGCGACAAAATCGGCAGGTCCGTGAATTTCAACCCCGGGCTGATCCTGTCCAATGCCAATCGCATTGTCGGCCATGAGGTCGTAAATGGTTTGGACACGCCCCTCGTTCCAGATTTCCTTGAACCACCGTCTCATCAGAACAATGTTTTCTTCCACGGACATGAAACACCTTCCCTATCGAGGATGCCAACGACTATACCCTAGTGTTAAGAAATGGTATGTATCTCACAGCCTTGTAGCACTTGCTCACGTTGCGGTGTATACGAGCTACGAGGGAGGGGCTATGTCGTTCTGGATGAAAAGATTGTTTCCGGCGCTAGTGGGTCTGCTGATTCTGATTCAGTTGGTTCGACCATCAACGGTCAACCCGCCGATTGACTCCAAGCAGGGAATCGCCGCCCATTTAAAGGTCGAACCAGCGGTCCAGTCAACTTTTGATCGCTCCTGTAACGATTGCCATTCCAACCAGACGGTTTGGCCATGGTACAGCCACGTAGCTCCAGTCTCGTGGCTGGTTGCCTCGGATGTAAACGATGGGAGGCGCCATGTGAATTTCTCCGAGTGGGGCACGTACCCGATTGAAAAGAGCGGCAAACTTCTGGAAGAAATCTGCAAGGAAGTTCGAGCGGGAGACATGCCGCCGCTCCAATACATGCCGATGCACCGAGGGTCCAAGCTGACAAAGGCCGATCAACCGGAGGTGTGCCGCTGGACTGGGACGGCACGGCAAAGCCTAGCGGCGAGCGCCGGAGCAAGAACGCCATGACCCCGAGGCCTAGCGGATGTCTAGTCGGTTGAGCGCAATTTGAAAAGCACAGCTACTGTCCCGCCAATTGGACACGGCACAGCAATACTTTTTACCTTTAACCACTTTCGGGGGGCGTTCGACCCAGCAAGACACGCTTGATTGTTTGATGCAAGTCGGAAACTACACTTCCCTTGGAGACCCAAGCATCAGCGCCGTCTGCGTTCGCCATCTCGTGGTCCATTGTAAGAATTATTATTTTCACCTCTGGCGCAACTTCGCGGATTTGCTTCATCGCTTCCACGCCACCCATAAGTGGCATCGAGAGGTCCAGCAATACTAAGTCAGGTTTCAATGAAAGAACCTTCTGAACGGCTTCTTCCCCGTTTGAGGCTTCACCGCAGACATCCAGGAAAGGCACGTCCAGCAGTTGCCGGATACCTTTGCGAACGATCTCGTGATCGTCAACCAATAGAATGCGCGGCCTCATTCGCTATCGCTCGGCTTTCGACCAGGACTATATCCCCTGACTAAAGTACAGGCGATACCGTATTGGCATGAGGATTGGCTACTGTAAAAGTAAGGCTCCCTCAGATCAGTCGGTTTGAGGAAGCAATGCGGCTTTCGCACCAGCAGATTATGATCTAGGCGAGGAAACTTTGACAGACGAAAAAACATGCCCCAAATGCCCTAACGCTCCACCGCTCAAAATAGTAGCAGGTCTAACGGTTCTCCCTGCGCATGCACATCTGGAAACGAGGCAAGCAGAAGGAGCAAAACCAATTAGCGATCACGAAGGCATACTCGTCCAAGCATATCTCTGTCCTCATTGTCACTTGTTGGAGCTTTATCACTACCAGCCGCCGGAATAACAGGGCAGGAGGTTCTTGGCGTAGCTGCTTCCATCTCAGGTGGATGCAGAGCGAAAAGCCAACCTCTCAGTCCAGCAACTTGATCAGGTGCGATTCCTCTGAATCTTATCGCGTGGAAGAAGAGGACAGCCCAATACCACCCGGGCGATCACACGAAGGTATGAGAAGCAGGGCAGTCCGGTAACAATCTCCTCGATCAGCCCTTCTTGAAGCCCATCCTCAGCGCGCGCCGGAATCTTTGTGGTCAACTGGCACGCTGCTGGAATGTGTGGTTCACCTGGCAGTCGCCGTAGGGGCACTTTTCAGTTTGGGCTCGATCTCCCTCGCCGCAGAATCCGCCGAGCCATACTTCAGACCGGCCTTCTGCAATCCCTGCAAGAACTGTTCCACCTCATCTTTGTCTGGTTCCCACATCCTTATATCCTCACGGACATTTTCAAGGTCGAGAAACGTTGGGTTGTATTTGCGCAGAGACTCAATCGCCGTGCGAGCTTCCTCAGGGCGCCCCAGCATGCCGCAGGCGGCCGCGGCTGTGAGGTGCCTCCAACGGAACTCCGGCATGTTGATCTTCTCGGCGGTTTGCAAGGCGATCTCGTAGTCGCGTTCGCGATAGTGATGGTGAAATAAGACGGGTGATACCAGCCTGGATGATGTCGATTGAGTTCAATAGCTCTTTGCGCCAGAGCCAGGCCGCGCTTCCAATCGCCGGAGAACGCAATCATGATCGCCAAATAATCCAAGGTGGTGCCGTCCCGCGGATTGAGCGACATGGCCCGCTCCGCAGTCTCGCGAAAAGCGGTGAAATCGCGACTATTTTGAGACAGTTCTTGGTGGCCACACTCCGAAGCCGTTCCTAATAAGCTGGGGTGAGATGTCGGCGCAGAGGGCCGTGGGCTTGAATGAAGACGCCCGAGCAGAACTCGCAATCATGCCCAGCGGGTCAATTCGCAGCTGCGTTTGCCTGGTCGAGCCCACGCTGGTAAATCGACAAGTTCACAAAAGCCGCTTGCAGGATTGGCGTCGCCAAGCCGTGCTTCTGCCCACGTTCGAAAAGGTCGCCTAGGATCGTATCTACCTCGACGGGTGCGCCCTTTTTGAGATCGCGATACATCGAGGACGTCAACTGAGAACCTTGGGTCGTCAGCTGCACAGTTTGTTGCCCAAGGAACGCATCGGATTGTCGATACCCGCAGGCACTTGCAATTCCGGAGCACTCGCCGAGTGCTACAAGGGAAAGATCGGCACCGCCTGGGATTGCCGCGATCTCGCCAATGTTGCCACGCATGAGGCAGGTAATGCTTCCCAGGGTTGCGAGCTGCACCCACTTCTGCCACATATCGTGCATGATGTGGTCCGAGCTTGAAGCATCAAAGCCCGCACCATTGAGCGTCTCATCGAGTTTTTGCAGACGTTGTGTGGTCTGACCATCGAGCTCTCCATAGGTGATGCTCTGAAAATCAGCAAGCTGCCGTATCCGGCCTTCTTGGTCAATCTCCGTGGCGACCAGACATACGCCTCCCAGAACGACGTTCTTACCAAAGCAGGCAATCAGGAGGTCGATATGACGCATGCCGTTCAGCAGTGGAAGAATCATCGTTCCGGGTCCCACAGCGGCAGCGAAGTCATTCATGGCGCCTGAAAGCGCGTAGCTCTTTACGGCGAGCAGAATCAAGTCGTACGGTTTCTTGATCTGGTCCGCGGTAGCAATCTTCGGATGCGAGGTTAGATCCCCGTGCGGGCTGACGATTTGGAGTCCCTTTGCGTTAATTTCTCCGGCTCGCTTAGCACGAACGAGAAACGTGACATCACGGCCCGCCTGAGCCAGGCGACCACCAAAATATCCGCCGACGGCACCAGCACCGACGACTAGAGTGCGCATGGTTGAAAACCTCTGATTCTCTGACGCTCGTTCGAGGTGATGAGATTCACGATTCGTTGTGCCCGCGTCTGAGCACCGGAGCGTATATGCCTTGGAACCGCGATTCAATCTCTACTGCTCGTAGTTCTCGACAATCTTGGCTGGACGCACTTTTGCCGCATCAGGGTCCTTCCCAAACTCTCGAAGCGCCCGGCGTTGTCGTAAAAGGTCCCAGCACTGGTCGAGATGAACCTTCAATTCGGACAAGCGCGCTCGATCTTCATTTGTGATTTCGCTCTTGCCGTAGAGGTGTTCTTCTTCCTTCACCAAACGATCGATGTTGGTCAGTATGGACTCGTCGTTTTTATCGAGGGCCATGTACGTCTCCTTTGAAATTCGAGCGCCTGCGTTCCTTGCGGGGAGTGTTCCTTCCTGCAGGTCGAATCATAGCAAAGTGATGCGTCATCCGCAGAATCAGTACCGAGGGGGAAGGGATCACTGCGCTGGAGGATCCGGTGGAACCGGAATTGGAACGTCGGTGGTCAGCTTTCACCCAGGCGGCGTTTTGATCCAGAGCAAAACCATCACGAACGTTTTGGAACAGGATTCTGGCCTCGGTAGGCTACGGTGATGCGGACCGGCGCGTAGGTCTCCGGGATATCGGGAGTGATGAAGCTTTTTCTTCTTCGTAGATCGGATCGATGCGAAAGGGCTGTTGATATATGTCGAGCAGCTGCTGCATCACGTCATCAATGCCCCAATAGCCATGCCAACCCAGCGGGGCCTTGGCGACGAAGAGCGTCGAAGGAGAATTCCAGACCGGCTTAGAGTCGCATGGCAAAAGCGGGAGATCTCAGCTCCGGCTACGACGTATGTGGTGTTGGAGGCTTTCACCGATGAGCGTTGCATAACGAAAATGCGAGAGTTCTATCGCGCATAGCCTAATGACCTTTTTTTGCGGACGCATGCAGCGAGTGGCCAGTGCTGCTGGCTCGACCTGTCGGATTGGACGAGACCCTCCTCCATGTATGCGACTTGTTAAAGCGTTTCTTCTCAAGTTCATTCGCCTGCTCTAGAGCAGGGATTCCTTTACCCTTTCTTGCTGTGGTTTCAGAATGGAAAGCGCAGCGAGACGATCCAGCGGTGGTTGTACTGGTGAAATTGCGTAACAGCAATCTGCACACCGCTGCCAATGGCGAAGCGCAGTCTTTCTGCGACTGGAAAAGAACCCCAGACGACTCCGGGTGTCACGAAGACCTGCTTTTTCCCATCCAGCGTACCACCCAACCAAAACTCGGAATTCTGTTCAAGCATGGGCCAGATCCTCCCTTTAATCTTGTAGTCCACCGCGGTATTGAAAATGATGGCCCGGCCGAGAAGGTTGGCACCGCTGGCCGGAAGATTTGCACCAAAGGTCGTTTGAATATCCCAGTGCCTGATGCCCTTGGCGACTGCAAGAGTCGGGGAAAGTATCGCGTGTCCGATGCCATTTCTTCGAGATCCGGTAGGCAACGAACCACCCAAAAAGAATCCTACAAAGTAGTCACCGCGGCCTTCCGTCCCAGAAAATGCTCGATATTTCACCTGGAACGAAAGATCTCCAAACCCATCTGGCAGAGACGGTTGATGCGCCAAATAGCTCGGCGGGAAGATGCCAACTTCCAGACGGGTTGTGGGAATGATTTCAAGTCCTTTTGAGGTGCCGTAGTTCGCCGTCGAGCTGTTAGCCGCGGGATCTTGCTGCCAGGACATGTCGTAGCGGTATTGTTGAACTAACATGACGTGAGTTGTAACGATCGGCGAAACAAAATGGGGCTGGCCCGCTCGTGCCTGATCGACCTTGCGCATCCATTTTTGCACCCAGCCGCCATCGCTATTCTTCGTGGTCTGGCTCGGCAGGCTCTCTGTTGCTCCACCGTTGTCCATGTCCGGGTCGTTTTCGTTGCGGCCCCAGGCTGCGGAAGGAAGTTCTGAGTCAGGAAGAGTTGCTCTGCAGTTCAGACTTGCTTCTTGGGCCGGCAGAAGGCGAGAGAACGTGAGTAGGAAGATGGCCGAAGCTAGAATTCGCTTGGTGGCGGGTTTGATGGGCATTTCCTGCCTCGGCCATCCCCTAGGTTCAGTATTTTGTCGATTGCTGGTTATCTCGATTCCATGTCGAATCCGGGTCATAGGTGCTCATCGTTGCTGTAAGCTTTGCGGATTGGGTCCAAGATCCTTTTCGTAAATGGTTCCCGATTCGTTGACGATGAAAGTCATCATGCCCGAAGAGCGATATGCAACAGTCCCGGCAAGAGCACCCGTAAATCACCTCCAAAACTCGAGTGGCGACTCACCCAGGCCGCGAGCCGTGGTCGGACTGTGGCTACTCTTTCTAAGCGCCTGGGGGGAATTTCTTAAACATTTTTTCCACCCCATTATCCAGATCCTTGATGTTCTTGTTGGAATTGTTGGATAGCGTGTCGCTCGCGCTGCCTCTCCATACCAGCTTCTTCGTTTTGGTATCGAACAGATCGATGACCAGTGTGCCTACCTGGTAGGTCTCTGTTGTGGTTGTTGCGTCTCCAAAACCTGCCCCTCCAAATCGCCTCCAACCCCAGCCTCCTCCAAACCCGTCGTAGAAGGTGTTTAACGTCTGCTGATTCTGTGTCATCTGAACAGCCATGATCGACACATCTCCGCCCGAATTCACCTGGGTCCAGCCTCGCGTGGCCAAGGCGGCATTGACAGAATTCTTGATTCGATCGACGTCGAGAGGGTCTTGTGTCTTCACTTTTTCCCACGAATAGGTTTTATATTGCCCGAAGTTTGCGCTGCGATCGTAGTCGGTTTTCACCTGTTGTGCTGACAAGTTGCCCGCGATCAAGAACATCAGTCCCACCAAAACGAACGCGACTCTTTGCAGTTTCATAATTCCTCCTTATCGAATTTCAGAATCACAGCTCCTCGCGCGGATAAGAACGTTACCCGCGCGCTGAGGCATTTGTCGTTTCAGCGAGCCGCTAGTTTCCCGCTTGCTGCTGGTGTTGTGCCGGCACGTGTTCCTGGGCTTCCGCATCGGCATGGCTGATCTTCTGTTCGTAGCGGGACTCGATAACCGCGCTGCCGTATGGGTTGCCTTGATCAAACACCCTGGCAAGGAAGTAGCGGTTCCCGTACTTGTTGAAGATCAATTCGCTCTTGGCCGGTGCGGAGTTCGCCTCTGCGTCCTTGATTTCAAAAAGAGCAGAAGTGGAGTTATCCGCACTGCTGATTTCCAGAATAGTAAGATCGGAATTGTCGAGCGTGTGGATGACATACTTGCCAGGCGGAAGTTTGGTGTCACCCGCGTGGAACTGAAATGGGACGTTGACTTCCAGGCTTCCCGTAATCTGCGCTTGCGCCTTCGTTGGACAAATTGTTAGCGCAAAAACGCAAGCGATGAAAACGGGAAGCAGCAGGTGCCCTGTGGTCGTGTTGTAGTTTGGGTGAGACTTGCCGATGTTTTTAATAAACATGTCATTCCTCCTCGTTGGTGTTGTCACCAAAAGCTTGAATGCCGTGGACGACGCAACTGGAAAATGCAACACGGCTGCCAAACATGTTGAGTGTGCAAGGGGCAGAAACTAGAGGCCGGCCACAAGTAATAGCGCATCGAGGGATGCCGGCCCGTTCACCACCGTGTCCTAATGCTGACAGGCTGAGCGGGAGTTATTTGGCTGGCTGTGTACCGAACGGCTGCGCGCGGATAAGACTTCGTTGTTTTCCCGCAGAAGCCCCAAGCTCAGGTCTGCCTTTCAAAATGAGGAAATGTCCAGCAGCGAATCCGAGACACCTGACACGGGGCGCGCGTAATCTCAATCTCTCTACTCGCAAGCTCGGCAGAGAAAGCCTGACTAGGTGAGCCAAAGGATTTCCGCTGGATATTAACTAACGGAGATAATCGGATGAGCAAAGGGCAAGAAAACATACCTGGCCTGGAAGAGCTATCGAGACGTACTTTTTGGGGAGCGGGTTCCGCCGGTCTGGCAACCGCGGCACTAGCCTCTCTGGCTGTCAGCGCACAGGAGAGCGGAAACATCGCCAGAGCAGAACAAGATCATTCTGGAAGTAATCCGGGCCCAGAAAACGAGCCACTTTTGGATGAAAAGTCGAATTCAAACCTTCCTCCGCCGACTGATCACGGAAACATCGACCCCGTGTGGTACTCCTTCGATCTAACTCACAAACGGGTTCAAGGGGGCGGTTGGACGAACCAGGTCACACAAAGGGAACTGCCATCTTCAAAAGACATCGCGGGAGTCAGAATGCGGCTTACGGCGGGCAGCTTTCGAGAGCTGCATTGGCACACGGCCGACGAATGGGCCTTCATGCTGTACGGGAACGCTCGGGTGACCTGCCTTAACCCCGATGGAACCGTGTTTATCGGCGATGTGGGCAAAGGTGACCTTTGGTACTTTCCAGAAGGACTCCCTCATTCCATCCAGGGGTTGGGACCGGACGGTTGTGAATTCATGTTGGTATTCGATCAGGGTATGTTTTCTGAAGACAACACCTTCCTTCTTTCCGACTGGGTGGTACACACGCCGCCATCGGTACTGTCGAAGAATTTTGGGTTACCGGGGAGCGCCCTTAAGAAGATACCAACCAAGAGCCTATACATTTTTGCGGCAGACTTGCCGGCCTCCTTGGCACAGGACAAGGCTGCTGTTGGCGGCCCTCGCGCCGAATCCCCCTACCAATACACCTTCAAAATGGAGGCTATGGCCCCGACCAAGCAAACGACGGGCGGCGAAGTGCGCGTGGTTGACTCGCGTGACTTCCTGGCGTCGAAAAATATCGCTGCAGCCTTGGTCACCGTTAAGCCAGGCGGTATGCGTGAAATGCACTGGCATCCGAATGCTTCTGAATGGCAGTAGTACGTGAGCGGTAAGGCCCGTATGACGGTCTTTACAAACGACGGAGTGCGCACCATGGACTTCAACGCAAATGACGCAGGTTTTGTACCGAAGGTCGCAGGCCACTATATCGAGAACAGAGGCAATACCGATCTGGTCTTCCTCGAAATGTTCGCCGCGAGCGTGTTTGTGGACGTTTCGCTCAACAACTGGATCAGGCATCTCCCGCCGGAGATAGTCAGGTCGCATTTAAATCTGGATGCAGACACGATAGGTAAAATTCCTTTAGAAAAATACGAGGTTCTCCTTGGCTAGCCTCAACCAGAAGCACCCCCGTAGCCACCTGTCGACGCACCTGCTTCCCAATGTCGAGGTGTCACCAAGAGAGCAAGCTCCCCAAAGTGGTCCGGAGATTTTTCGTCCATGCCGAGAGTCTAAGGTCTGGAAGCAATGAGATTTGGGAGCGATCGCGCCGATCTGGATTTCGAGCCGACAGCTGGTGTCAAACGTGCAGGTGCCATTAATTCAACGCCCAGCATGTCAGCTCTTCTATGCGGGAAGAGGATCCTTGTTGGAACGTGAGATGCCAAGCCGTTGCATGAGAGGGTAGAGCGCTTGATTCCGAGACGGACAGCAGCACCATGGGGACCTGCCACAACCCAGCGAGTGTTCAGGCCTCGTCTTTCGGGGGTAGGGTGAGGTGAAAGCTCGCGCCCCGCGGAGGGTTGCCCCCCGCCCACAAACGGCCACCATGCGATTCAACGATCGAGCGGCTGATTGACAATCCCATGCCGGTTCCCTGAAATTTCGTGGTAAAAAATGCATTGAAGATCTGGTCCGCCTGATGCGGGGGAAGCCCCACACCGGTATCGCTGACCGAGATCTGCAGTTGCTCGGTCTCGGTCCGCTGCGACTTGATAGCGAGTTCCCGCGTCCCGTCCACATCCTTCATCGCATCGATGCTATTGATCATGAGGTTCATCAGCACCTGCTGCAATTGCACCCGATCTCCCATCACCTGGGGAAGATCTTCCGCCAACTCCAACCGGATTGATATGGAGTATCGCGTTGCCTCGCTGCGCAGGAGAACAATCATCTCCCGAGTGACCTCATTTACATTAACCAACTCCCATTGCGGCTTACCCTTCTGGAAAAGCAGGCGGATCCGCTTGATGATTTCCGCCGCACGCGATCCGTCTTGGACGATTCTCGACGCCGCCGCGCGCGCCTCTTCCACATTGGGGTGATCGCGCGTAAGCCAGCGCAAACAGGTGTTGGCGTTAGTGACGGCAGCGGCAATCGGTTGATTCACTTCGTGCGCCAAGGAGGCAGTCAGCTCTCCCATGGTGGTCATCCGGTTGACACGCGCGAGATCCGCCTGCGCCTGGCGCAGCGCTTCTTCGGCCCGCTTGCGTCCGGTAATGTCCATCACCGCTCCAACAAACTCGAGGCTTCCCGATTCGTCGCTTAAGGCATGAGCCACAACATGGACATATTTGACGGAACTATCCGGCATCACTAGGCGATATTCATGATCGAAATCCTTCCCATCCTGCGCCGCGCGCTCGATTGTCTGTTTCACTAGGGCCGCGTCTTCTGGGTGAACCCGTTGGAGGATCAGTTCCACGGTCGGTTTCGTCGTTCGATCGGATTGGAAAATTCGAAAGGATTCTTCGGACCAGATGATCTCGCCGGTCGAAACCCTCCATCCAAAACTGCCCGTGTGGCTTAATCGCTGTGCTTCCGATAAATACGCCTCGCTTTGCTGCAGCTTCTTTTCCTGGACCTCCAGGGTCTGGGTAGCGAATCGCCTATCAACCCAGGACGTCAGCAGAGCCAGCCCGAGGACGACAAAGGTGACGGCGGCAATTCCGGCGGTGCCAAGTGTGGAGATGCTTACGGCATCAGACAGGTCCACCGGCACGCCGGAGAGGGTGAAACTGGCGGCGGCCATCCCGGTGTAATGCATGACAGGGATCGCGGCACCCATCACGACGGCTCCGGCTAGCTTTTCCCAGCCGATCCCCGGTTTCTCATCTCGGAAGTGAAAGGTAATCCATAGCGCCGCGAGAGAAATCAAAACCGCCAACACCACGGAAAGGACGACGAGGAAGGAATTAAACTGGCACACGGCAGGTAACCGCATGGCGGCCATGCCGATGTAATGCATGCTGGCAATACCCGCACCCATCAGGACACTTCCGGCGAGAGCTCGGAACCAACCCATTTTCTGGCGGCTCACCACGCCCAGTGCAACGACCGATGCGAGAATGGCCGCAAACAGTGACAGCAGAACGGTCGGCCAATGGTAGGCCACGGGAATCGGCAGGATGAACGCCAGCATCCCAATGTAGTGCATGGACCAAATGCCAGTCCCCATCGCACCAGCCCCGCCCAGCAGCCAAAAGACGCGAGTCCAACCACCCGCGGCAGTTACGCGGCCGGCGAGATAGAGAGCAGCGTACGACGCAAATATGGCGATCAACACCGAAAGTGCCACGAGAGCGTAGTTATAGGAGCCGATCAAGTTCACGGCAGCCCGTGCGCCTTCATCTGGTTGTCACGCCGAACATTCATGCTGCGCCTCAATCTGAGCTCAACCGTCCACGAGCACCCAGTACCGCTTCTCCCCAGGCTCGAACGATCGGAGCTGCACTTCTTCTGGGGCCTCCAGGTATCGGTCGATCGGAGTAATGACTTCGACGAAAATCCGCTGATCCGGTTTCAGGTGTTAGCGTATGACTTCTAAGATTTGCCCCCGTCCTGGTCACCCGCAAGCGCGGCGCATAGGACCTTCTGAAACGTGATTTTGAAACCATCCGGGGCCGTGTTCGGAAGAACATGCACGCGATAGGTCGACAAATTGTGATGCTTTCTCTGTTCACTGTCCGAAACGACTCGAGAGCCGTGCTGCATCGATGTTGGTTGCCACGAATCAATCTCCGGTCCGATATAGCTGTTAGTCAGTCTCTTTGTACACCTGGCACGGCACATTCCAAATTGTCCCAATTCGACTCCAGAAAGGGAACTGGTTCAAATTCAATTGATTCACATCATCTGAGTCCACTTCAGAAAGGCATTCGAGGGTGGACGTCCCGAAACAGAGTGTCCCTCCGGACGGCGATATGTTGGCATGCTGGCACGACTGGATAAACACAAATTGCCTCGCCCCCGGTATTTTTTCCAAGAGATATTCCTGAAAATCCGTCGGCGCCGAGAGTGGGCTACTAGTCCCGTGACCAAGAGGCAAGGCGCATTGTCTCGAGTCCTGGTTCGCAGATCATCGTAAAAAAAAGGTCTGAGAAGAACGTTTGCGGGGAGCTGAATGTCCAAAGGGCTGCCACTCTGTCCGTATGCGGGCGGTGTTCGATACGCTTCGCGTTGAAATTTTCTCAGAACCGCATTAAGTCTCTTCCAACCGCTTTGCCTTCAATCGATTCTTGTGGCGAGACAACCCCTGTGTAATTGGAACCAGACGTGTACTACCACAGCGCGGGCATGAACGAGGTTGGTAACGAACCGTTGTAGGGAGTACCCATGACGCGAACACTTATGTGCCTGGCACTCGTCGCGACTAGTTCCTTCTATATGGCAGCGAGTGCTGACGAAAAAGACGGACAACCAAACGACAAAGGAACACCGACAACGGCGACCGCTGAAACTAACGGAGCGGCCAAGGCAACTACATCGCCACCGGTGACTCCAACCATCGAATCAGAAATCGAGCAGTTGCGAGATCTGATCCAAACGCAATCCGAAGAGTTGCAAACCATGCGGGATCGACTGGCTACCATAGAAGAAAAGGCTGGCGCGGTTAACTCTTCGCCAGGAAACAGCGGTGCATCGAGTGTCGCAACAAAGCAACCACTCGCAGCGAAATCCCAGGGTGATTCTGGACAGGAGCCAGCTCCTCTATCGCTAAAGATCGGTTCCGCTCGGTTTACGCCAGGCGGATTCTTCGATTTTGCGGGTTTCTTCCGAACGACCGATGTCGGAAGCGGGATAGCCACTGCCTTCGGAAGCATTCCATTCAACAATCAACTACCGGAGGGTGCACTCACGGAAACCCGATTCTCATCGCAGTACTCCCGTATATCCCTCAAGGTAGACGCAGACCTAACCAAATCAACGTCGATAACGGGTTATGTGGAGAGCGACTTCCTCGGCTATCAGCCCCCGAACGCTTATGTAACTGCCAACAGCGATAGTCTGCGTCTGCGGCTTTTCTTTGCGGAGGTCAAGCATGAGAAGTGGGAGGCATTGGGAGGGCAAGCATGGTCCCTGCTTACCCCTAACCGGGTGGGTTTGTCGGCGATGCCGGCAGACGTCTTTTATACGCTCAATGAGGACCCCAACTTCCAGGTAGGCTTGATCTGGGCGCGACAACCTCAATTTCGCGTCGTCTACCATCCAAGGAATTTTTGGGCGATAGGAGTGTCGCTCGAGAATCCACAGCAATACGTGCCCGCCTCGGTTGTGTTCCCCTCTACCTATTTCAGTACTCAGTTTGACGACGGCAGCAGCAGCACCAGCGCCACCTCTAGCGCAACGAATACAGCCGTTCCTAATCTCCACCCAGACGTTATCGTCAAAACCGCGTTCGACTTGAAACCGTGGGGGCATGACTTCCATTTGGAGGCGGCAGGTTTGGTGCGCAGCTTTCGAGTCTCGAACGATCTCATGAGTTCGGTAAGCACCAACACGATTACCGGAGGCGGAGGCTCGCTGAATCTCAATTTCGAGGCCCTGAAAAACCTGAGACTGATCGCCAACTCGTTTTATAGCGATGGCGGAGGCCGCTACATTTTTGGACTAGGCCCCGACGCAATCGTGAAGTCGAATGGCACTCTCTCCGCAGTTCACTCGGGTTCCGGTCTTGCCGGCTTCGAATGGCAGACGACTCCGCGCTACATGCTCTACAGCTATTACGGTGCGGCCTACTTCCAGCGGAACTTCGCTTTGCTTAGGGCTACGCCCTCTTCGTCGTGCGCGGGAAGCTTGGGATTCACCTGTATCGGGTTTGGCTTCCCCGGATCCGCGAATTCGTCTAACCGAGCAGTTCAAGAAGGGACTTTCGGCATGATTCCGACTCTGTGGTCGAGCCCCAATTACGGGAAGATTCAAATCATCACCCAATATTCGTATCTGGTTCGAAGCCCGTGGTCGATCCCCAGCACGACGAGCGGCCCGAATCCCCAAAATGCACACGCGAGCATGGTGTATGCGGCCTTTCGCTACACGCTTCCATAACTGGAAAGTGCTTACGGCTTGTTGTCGTTTCAAGATCAGTTAGAAAAGGAGGATCGCTACCGTGACGTCGCAGCCGTTTACGTTTGCTGATTCATCATTCTGGCCCATTGCCATTGGCTTCTTCGGCCTTGGGACCGGATATTTCGTCTGGGGCGGCCAAACGCTTTTCGGCTATCCCAAACAGACTCCCGAAGTGGACCGCACGATGGGAATGTGGGGCTTCTGGATGCCAGGCTTCTGCCAATTCATTACGGGCGTCTATCTCATCGTTGGGCTGACCTGGTTCAACGTCTTTGGAAACGCCGCGCCGCTTTATATGGCAGGCGTGGCCTTCACCGTATACGGAATTCACTGGTTTGCCATGGGGCACCGTCGCTATATCGAATCCAGCGCCGCTCCAGACGGATGGATGGCGGTGGCGTATCTCTTTGTGTCAATTCTGGGAGCGTATGTATTCGGGGAGGCTGGAGACAAACCGGTGATGATCGTCTTCGTTGGATTGACGCTGATCTATCTGTTTGAAATTCCGGTGCGCCTGGCTTCCTGGAGCAGCGGAGCTCGCCTGGTGGCGTTGTTGCAATGCCTGACCGGGATCTGGCTGATGTATTGCACCTGGGCAATCACCGTGAACCTTGCCCTCGGCCGCAAACTTTGGATCTAGACGAAGGGCGGCGCCTCCAGATCCTAGAACGTGCCGCGATTTCAGCCTAAAGGCGAGGCAATATGAAAAATATTCTGAGAGGGCACGCGATAGGCAGCCTAACGATCGACGGTTTTGTTCAGGACGCGAACCCCGGCGAACATTTGATCGATGCCATCAATCGTTCGGGGATCAAAGTGCCCCAGGTCTGCTACCACCCGCAACTCGGGCCGATTCAAACATGCGACACCTGCATGGTTGAAGTCGATGGCAAACTCGCGAGGGCGTGTGCGACAGCGGTTTTGTCAGGGATGAATGTCTCTACAAAATCAGCGAGCGCAATGGCAGCACAACAGGAGGCATTTGACCGGATCCTGCACAATCATCTTCTCTACTGCACTGTGTGCGACAATAACAACGGTAACTGTACGGTCCACAACACGACCAAGTTACTCGAAGTTGAGCACCAGGCGATTCCGTTTCAGTCCAAGCCCTACCAAGTAGACAGCACGAATCCCTTCTATCGCTATGATCCCAACCAATGCATCCTCTGCGGCCGATGTGTCGAGGCCTGTCAAAATGTCGAGGTGAACGAAACGCTCACTATCAACTGGGACGATCCTCATCCGCGCGTCCGATGGGATGGCGGCTCGACCATCGGCGAATCAAGCTGCGTCTCGTGTGGGCACTGTGTGACCGTATGCCCCTGTAATGCACTGATGGAAAAGTCCATGCTTGGTCGAGCGGGCTTTTTGACCGATCTACCCAAATCCGCCCTGAATGGCATGATCGATATCGTTAAGGGACTTGAGCCGGAAATAGGCTACGGATCGATCCTCCGAGTTTCGGAAGTCGAATCGGCTATGCGCGAATCGAGGATTCGTCGGACCAAAACGGTGTGCACCTATTGCGGAGTCGGTTGCAGTTTCGATATGTGGACCAAGGATCGTCATATTCTCAAGGTCGAGCCTTCCGATGGCCCCACCAATGGCATCTCCACTTGCGTAAAAGGAAAGTTTGGGTGGGATTACGTCAATAGCCCGGACCGCCTGACCTCTCCTCTGATCCGCGAGGGTAGCAAATTCCGCGAGGCGACTTGGACCGAAGCACTTGAACTAATCGGAAACAAGTTTACTGAAATTAAAGCAAAAAATGGTCCGGACTCTCTCGCCTTCATCTCTTCTTCGAAATGCACGAACGAAGAGAGCTACCTTATGCAAAAGCTGGCTCGGGCGGTAATCGGTACGAATAATATCGACAATTGCTCCCGCTACTGCCAATCCCCAGCCACGCTGGGGCTGTTTCGAACGGTAGGTTACGGCGGAGATTCAGGTTCGATTACCGACATAGCGCAAGCAGATCTCGTCATCATCATCGGCAGTAACACCGCGGAAAGCCATCCGGTGCTGGCAACCCGGGTGAAAAGGGCTCACAAGCTGCATGGGCAGACGCTGATCGTTTCTGACTTGCGCGAACACGAAATGGCCAGTCGCGCCGACCTTTTTTTACGTCCGCGGCCCAGCACGGACCTCATCTGGCTGTGCGCCGTTACGCGTTATTTGCTGCATAACGGCCTGGCGAAAACCACTTTCCTAGCTGAGCACGTCGAGGGACTCGAGGATTATAGAAAAAGCCTTGAGCCGTTCACGATGGAATATGCGTCGGAGCGGTGTGGCCTGACCGTGGAGGCGCTCCTACAAGTCGCTCAGATGATCGCCGAAGCGGACCGCACCTGCGTCCTATGGGCAATGGGAGTCACGCAGCACACCATGGGTTCCGATACGTCGACAGCCATTTCCAATCTTCTTCTTGTTTCGGGAAATTATATGCGGCCGGGAACCGGTGCGTATCCGTTGCGGGGCCACAATAACGTGCAAGGCGCCAGCGATCATGGGGCCATGCCCAACAGTCTTCCGGGTTACCAATCGGTTGATGATCCTGAGGTGCGGGCACGATTCGAGGTTGGCTGGAAAGCTGCGCTGCCCTCCACCACCGGCCTCGACAATCACGAGATGGTGGAAGCGATTCAGCTAGGCAGGCTGAAGTCTATGTACTTGATCGGCGAGGAAATGAGCCTGGTGGACTCGAATGCCAACTATGTGGCCGAAGCGTTTGGCAAGCTTGATTTCTTCGTTGTCCAGGACATTTTCTTCAGCAACACCTGCCGATTCGCGGACGTGGTGTTACCCGGATGCCCGAGCCTCGAAAAGGAGGGGACGTTCACAAGTACCGAACGCCGGATCCAGAGACTCTATCCGGTCTTCGAGCCACTGGAAGGGTCGCACCCGGATTGGGCCATCATTCAAGACGTTGCCAATCGTTTGGGCGCCGACTGGACCTATAAGCATCCGTCGGAGATCTATCGCGAAATTGCCGCTCTAACGCCTATGTTCGCCGGTGTCTCATACGAAAGGCTGGAGGGATACAAATCGCTGCAATGGCCTGTGGCACCTGACGGTAGCGATGAACCGTTGCTCTACACGAAGAAGTTCGCCTTTCCCAGCGGTAAGGCGAGACTCTTTCCGTTGACCTGGCATGAGCCGACTGATCAACCCAACGCCGAGTTCGATCTCCACTTGAACAACGGGCGTCTACTCGAACATTTCCACGAAGGCAACATGACCTACCGTACCGACGGAATTCGCGAAAAGACACCAGATACGTTCGTCGAAGTCTCGCCGGAACTTGCCGACGAGCGAGGAATTCAAAGTGGGAGCTGGGTAGAACTCGTTTCGCGTTACGGCCGGGTTCGTGTGCGGGCGCTGGTAACGGATCGGGTCCAAGGTAGACAGCTGTACATGCCGATGAACTCGACGGAAAGCCCTGTTAACCGACTGACAAGCAGCCACTCCGATCCGTCAACACATACCCCCGCCTACAAGGAGACCTCAGTTCAGCTCCACGTGCTCGGCGAGGTCGGCGAGAATCCGCTGCCCCGGACTAATCATCGCTGGGGACATCCGACGCCGCAACACGGGGTCGAGGTCGAGCGCAAGTGGAAGCGCTCGGATTATCGAACACCCGGAAATCACCATCAGCTGGTGCAAATTCAATCGAAATGACCGGGAGAAAAATTCATGGCTAAGCCGATTCCGATGGAGATACAGTCACGCGATCCTCGCGAGGAAGTGATATCACGCTTGCAACGAGCCCCCATGGATCATGCAGAAGCAATTCTGGCCGCCTACGACATTCTGCAGGGGCTTCACGACCGCGGGGTTCTTGACCTGCTGCGCGGGCTGATCGGTTCGAGTGACAAAGTTCTCGAAATCGCTGTCGAAGCTGCCCAGACGCCGTATTCCATGCGTGCGATGCGGAATCTGATGGTTGTCTTCAAAACCCTTGGCGAAATCGACCCGGATTTGTTCGATGGATTCGCCCTCGCTCTGCCCGAAGCAATCCTTCAGGCGAGAACTGAAGGTATGAATCCCCCTGGCCTCTGGTCCATCCTGAACAAGTTCCGAAGCCAGGATCTGCGCCGCGGACTGGTAGCTGTAAACGGTCTACTGGAAGCGTGGGGACGTGACTTTTTCAAAGAAGAGCATCCTCAGCCTAAATAGCACTGAAAATAATCATAGACGGAGAGAAAGATCACCCCAGAAATCGCTGGTTGATCGCCGTCATGAGAATATTTCCGCAGATCGCACTTTGGGGGGCTTGGATGGAAGTGGTAACCGCAAATCCGCCTGCAGGCATGGATTCTTCGTTGCTGGGGCTGCGAGATATGTTCGGGCGGCCGCTCGCAAGCCTGCGCCTCTCGGTGATCGACCGCTGTAATCTGAGGTGCGCGTATTGCATGCCCGAAAAACACTACAGCTGGTTGTCGCAAGATCATCTGTTGAGCTTCGAGGAGTTCGTACGGCTCGTCGACGTCTTTACAACCCTGGGAGTGCGGCGGGTGCGATTGACCGGCGGAGAACCACTACTGCGGCGGAACCTTGACCGACTGGTGCGCCTGTTGGCTGCGAATCCGCTGATCGAGGACCTTGCGCTCACTACGAACGGAATCTTGCTCGCCGACCATGCCGAGACGTTGTGTCGGGCTGGCCTCCATCGAGTCACGGTCAGTCTCGACACGCTGCGACCGGAGCGCTTCCTTACCCTCACGCGCCGCGATCAGCATAACCGAGTCCTGGAAGGGATCGCCGCTGCACACCACGCCGGATTCTCAGGGACCAAGATCGACGCGGTGATTATCCGTGGCGTCAATGATGACGAGCTGAGCGACTTGGTCGAGTTTGGACGCGTCTACGATGCGGAAGTGCGGTTCATCGAATATATGGACGTGCCCGGCGCGACCCAGTGGACCACGGAAGATGTTTTTTCGCGGGCGGAAATGCTGGCCAACATGGAACGGCGGTACGGGAAAGTCACGGCGGTTGGCAGCGACAGTTCCGCGCCGGCGTCGCGGTTCCGCCTGACCGACGGCACCGTCTTCGGCATCATCGCCTCGACCACTGCGCCGTTCTGTTCGCGCTGTGATCGCAGCCGCCTGACGGCCGACGGGATGTGGTACCGCTGTCTCTACGCCGTGGCTGGCACGGATCTGCGCTGCTTGTTGCGCAGCGGTGCCCCGCGCGAGGAGATCGCCGCACGGATCGCCGATCTTGTGGGAGATCTGTGGCGCGCACGAAGGGATCGCGGGGCAGAAAAGCGTAAGGCCGAACACGGACGGAGCGCATTCGTTCCTCTGGACAGATTTCTGAGCGATCCACACTTCGAGATGCACACACGCGGCGGATGACCTCGCTGGGGCAGACCGGTCTTCTCTGATGGCTCAAAAAAGCCGCAGCAATACACTTTACCAAGTGAATCAGCGGGAAAAGGGCCACAAGTGTTGAAGATCACCTGGTAGCCGAGGAGCCTCTGAAGATCAGAGGTGAACGCTTCTGCTCGGCGTCACGCTACACAGTCGACGCTTTCTTCGAAGTTAAAAACTGGATGGAGGAAATTCCTATGCTGGGAGAGTCAGCGTTTATCGGGTCCGATCACCTTGGGCTACGACAGAACTAGTGTTTATCACACCGTGTTTGAGTCGCGTGGTGACACCTCTGCAACTTATATCCTCCACTTCGAAATCGCCCTTTGTCATCACGATGACGCGAGCTTGATTGCGCAGTTCTGAGTGTCCATCGGCTGACAGCCGTCCGCCCTGGGTACATGGAGAATTCGGCGGAATCTCTGGCTTCTGCTGTGGACCTTTCGGTTTAACTGTTTGCGACGTGAATACCCCTTTCTACAAATTGGCACTTCGATTGCCCCTAACGAGACAGGAGACGTCATCGGCAATGTTGAGAAGCAAGAAGGCAAGATGCTTAAAGTCACGATCACGAACTCTGCGACCGAAGAAACGCGGACCTTGCAAGAAGCCTTTCGTGGCCACGGATTGATGAGCTGAGAGCGAAGGCGGACTTGCAGGCGGCACAGGGAGCGAGTGTCAAAAGGCAACTGAGGTTATAGCGGAAATGAAATGCCAGAACCAAGCTCCGGGACTCGCGAGAAAGTTGGCCGCCTTAGCGGTGCTGATGGTCGGCTTTGTTCTGGCGACAAGCCTGTGCTCCGGTGCCCCGGGAAATCCTACCCAGATTCCGAGTATTTTCCGTCCGGAATCGACGCCTGCCGACTCGATCTTTCAGTTGTCAGTACTGGTTCTGGCAGTTACCGGGCTCATTTTTGCAGTTGTTTGCAGCTTGCTGGTGTATTGCGTCGCGAAGTACCGTACGCGTCGCGGCGATGATGGCCATGAGCCTCCCCAAGTTTATGGCAGCAATCAGATAGAACTCGCCTGGACTGTGATTCCGGTTCTCATCGTGTTGGTGTTGTTTCTTGCCACGGCGCGCGTGATCCATTCTGTCCAGGATGCTCCCGAGCCTCGTGGGGCAATCGAAGTCACCGTCATCGGGCGCCAATTTTGGTGGGAATTTCGTTACCCGGGCCTCGGCGTTGTTACTGCGAACGAACTCCACGTTCCCGTCAGCAAAGCATCGCATCCTACACCTACCTTTTTGACTTTGCTTTCCGCCGATACCGACCACAGCTTCTGGGTGCCCAATCTCGCAGGAAAGACGGACCTGATTCCCAACCGCGTCAACCACACGTGGATCGATCCTCACGAGACTGGACTGTACCTCAGTCAATGCGCTCAGTACTGCGGAACCGAACACGCCAAGATGCTCTTGCGAGTCTACGTTGATTCACAGGAGCAGTTTGATCGGTGGGTCCAGGAACAAAGAATGCCGACCGTGGTGAGTGGTTCAGTAGGAGAAGGCCGCCGAATTTTTGAGACCACGGCTTGTGTGAATTGCCACGCCCTTTCGGGAACGGTGGCCAGCGGGCACTTTGGTCCGGATCTCACTCATCTGATGAGCCGCGACACGATAGCCTCAGGCGTCGTGCCGAATACTTCCGAGAGCCTCCGAGCTTGGATCCAGGATCCCGACTCAATCAAGACCGGGTCGTTGATGCCTGCAATGAAGCTAAATGAAAAGGATCTGAACGAGCTCGTCGCGTACCTCGAGACGCTTCGATGAGAGCAAGGGCATAGTCATGGCCTCAGAAACAATCGCGATTAGCGCGGCCGACGACCGCCAACGGCCGATCAGCGAAAGACTCCACGATTGGGTTGTGACCGTGGATCATAAGAAGCTGGGGATTCTCTACATCCTCTACGCGCTCTTGTTCCTCATCATCGGCGGTATTGAAGCAACGATCATGCGGATACAGCTGATCGTTCCCAACAACCATTTCGTTTCACCCGAAATGTTCAACCGTATGTTCACGATGCACGGCACAACGATGATCTTTTTCGTGATCATGCCGATCTTGTTTGGCTTCGGCACTTATCTGGTTCCATTGATGATTGGTACGCGAGATATGGCCTTTCCGCGGCTAAATGCCTTGAGCTTCTGGCTGACCGCCTTTGGAGGGTTGCTTCTCTACTTCAGCTTCATCGGCGGGAATGGACTTTACGGGGCAGGGAACGCACCGGACGTGGGGTGGTTTGCTTATGCGCCACTTACTTCTCGCGCATTCTCGCTCGGACACAGCACCGATTTCTGGACGCTCGGTTTGCTGGTTTCCGGAACCGGAAGCATCGGAACGGCGGTCAATTTCATAGCCACAATTTTGTGCCTGCGCTGCCCTGGAATGACTCTCGGAAAAATGCCGCTTCTGGCGTGGCTAAACCTTGTCATGGCTGGGATGGTCATCCTAGCCATATCGCCGCTGACGGCAGCTCAGATCATGCTCTCCATCGATCGCTATCTCGGCGGGCACTTCTTTGATACCCAGGCAGGAGGTTCGGCAGTCCTTTGGATGCACTTTTTCTGGATTTTCGGCCATCCGGAAGTCTACATCCTCATCATCCCCTCCTTTGCTTTCGCTTCCGAAATCATCCCGGTGTTCTCGCGCAAACCAATTTTTGGGTATCCGGTGATGGTAGCGGCAACCATCTGCATCGGGTTCATAAGCTTTAGCGTCTGGGCTCACCACATGTTTACGGTCGGGATGAGCTCGTATGGCAACACCTTTTTTACCGTCACCACGATGATCATCGCTGTTCCTACCGGGATCAAAATCTTCAATTGGATCGGGACGATGTGGGGCGGGAAGATTCAGTTCCGGGCCCCCATGCTCTTCTGTATCGGTTTCCTGTTCCAATTCTTGATCGCAGGGCTAACGGGAATCATGCTCGGCGCATCTCCATTCGACTGGCAGCTCGGCAACTCCTATTTTGTGGTCGCACATTTTCATTACGTTATCGTCGGGGGAATTCTTTTCACCATCTTTGGTGCTTTTTACTACTGGTTCCCCAAGATGAGCGGTCGGATGTACAACGAGACCGTTGCGAAATGGCATTTCTGGCTATTTTTAATCGGCTTCCATCTGACCTTTGATTTCATGCACATCCCGGGGCTATTGGGCATGCCTCGACGGATCTACACCTACGAGCCAGGACGCGGATGGGATACCTGGAACCTGATCGTCACGATCGGCGTGTTCTTTCAGATTGCGGGGGTGCTCGTTTTTGTTGGCAATCTTCTGTGGTCACTCTTGAAGGGTGAGCCCGCCGGGGGTGATCCCTGGGATGCGTGGACGCTGGAGTGGTCCACGACTTCGCCGCCGCCAGAATACAACTTTGCCACAATTCCCGTCGTTCATAGCCGGCGACCGCTCTGGGACATCAAGCACCCGGAAGATCCGGATTGGAAATATGAATAGACAGGAGAACGCTTTTGAGTAGCGCAGCGCTGACGCCATCGTTGATTGAGCATGAGTGGGTTCTGCCTTCTCGCGGGCGGGTAGGGATGATTTCCCTGATCGCCGCTGAATCGGCAATCTTCACCATTTTCGTGGTCGCCTACATTTTTTATATCGGGAAGAGCCTCTCTGGCCCCATGCCCAAGGACGTGCTCGAGACTCCCATCTTCAACACCATCTGCCTCCTCTCAAGTAGTCTGACAATTGATCTGGCTGTCAGGTCTCTGCGAAAGGCGAAGGTCGGCGCTTTTGGTTTGTGGTGGTTCGTAACCATGACTCTGGGCGCCATTTTCCTGGTCGGAACAGGCCGTGAGTGGCATCGCCTGATTTTCGATGAAGGTCTAACCATCAGCACGAATCTTTTCGGAACGACCTACTACTCGCTCGTGGGCCTGCACGCCTTTCACGTGAGCGTAGGCTTGCTCGGCCTCGGCATTGGCCTGGTTTTTACTCTTCTGGGCAAAGTGAACAAGGAGCACAGCGAGCGCGTGGAGGTCTTTTCGTTGTATTGGCATTTCGTTGATGTTGTCTGGCTCATTGTGTTCACTGCGGTTTACCTCATCGGTCGCTAAGGAAAGAAGATCATATGGTTCCTACCGGTTCACCAGGTGAAGCACCCGAGGTCAGGCGCGGCACGATCAATCTGCCAGCGCCGACGGCTTGGCCTGTCATCCTTGCGTTTGGCGTCTCTCTGCTACTGGCCGGGCTAGTGACGAGTTCTTCGGTTAGCATTCTTGGAGCAATCCTTGCGGTGGCCGGATGTATCGGCTGGTTCCGAGAGGTGCTCCCCCACGAGAAGCAGGAGGCGGTTGAAGTCAAAGCGGATGTCACCGAGATCTCCACTCTCCGGCGCGAAATCGAAAGGCTGCCGAGAGCACCGGAGCTCCCGCGAGCCCTACTTCCAGTCGAAACCTATCCAGTGTCTGCGGGAATTAAAGGCGGGCTGGCTGGCGGAGTGGCCATGGCGGTACTCGCATGCCTTTATGGGTTTCTCAAGCAAGGCAGTATTTGGTATCCGATCAATCTGCTCGCAGCGACGGTTTACGCTCAATCCCTTCAATTCGGCACGATTCCGCTCAGTGCGTTCCATTTGAGTAGTTTCTCTCTGGCAGTGGTTATTCATCTGATCACGTCTCTGTTGGTGGGATTGCTGTATGGGGCCATGCTTCCGATGTTTCCTGCCCGTCCAATTCTTCTGGGAGGACTCATAGCGCCGATTATCTGGACAGGGTTACTCCGCAGCATCTTGGGGCTTATAGACCCATTGTTGAACCAACTAATTAGTTGGCCGTGGTTTATCGCTTCGCAGTTTGCCTTCGGTATTGTCGCGGGATTGGTCGTGGTCCGTCAGGTGCGTGTGCCCACGCCTCAGTTCGTACCTTTCTTAATGCGTGCTGGAATCGAAGCTCCGGGAATCATGGAAGAGAAGCCCAGAAAAGGCGGATCGTGATGATGCGCCGACTGCTCATCCTCGGAGTCGCGGGCCTGTCCGCGCTTGGCTTGTGGGGATGTACCGACGCACCTGGGCGGCCGGTTCCTGGTGATACGCCAATCCTTCCGAGCGCAATTTCAGATTTCAAAACCTTGTATGGGCAGAATTGTGCCGGTTGCCATGGTTCGGAGGGAAAGGGCGGAGCCGCAGTCGCTGTGGGCGATCCGGTTTACTTGGCGATTGCAGATGATGCCGTCCTACGTCGCGCGGCGACGAATGGAATTCCCAGGACGTCAATGCCCGCCTTTGCGCAGAGTGCCGGCGGAATGCTCACCGATAAACAGATCGATCTGATTGTCCGCGGAATTCGTGAACGCTGGTCGAAACCAGATGTTTTGCGCGGTGCGATCCCGCCACCGTATTCCTCACCCGAGCCCACAGATGCCTCGCGCGGATCAGAAGTCTATGTTGCGTACTGCTCCTCCTGTCACGGCGCCAGCGGCCGAGGTGGGCAAAAGGCGGGCTCGATTGTGGATGGGTCGTTCCTTGCTCTAGTAGATGATCAAGTACTTCGAACCATCGTGATCGTGGGACGCCCTGAACTAGGCGCCCCGGACTGGCGAAGTGATGTCCCGGGAAAGCCAATGTCCGCACGAGACGTGTCCGACGTTGTAGCTTGGCTTGCCTCTCAAAGGCCCCGTTTCCCAGGCCAGCCTTATCCAAGTATCGATAAACCGACAGGAGAAGTTCGATGACTCTGACAAAGCGCCTGACCAGGCGGGATCTCTTTATGAAACTCGGAATAGTCATGAACGGCATCGTCGCTGTGATTCTAGCCGTGCCCATTGTGCGGTACCTGCTTTCTCCTGTTGCCCGCGAGCGGAAGGAAGGCTACCAGTCCTGGATTCCCCTGGGAGACCTTGAAAAGTTTCCGTCCGGCCAGACTCGCCTCGCTACCTATCGCAATCCCGTCGCGAATTCATCGGACGGGGATACGGCAGATATCGCCTGCTGGGTACGAAACGTAGACGGACAGGCTTTCCAGGTCTTTGCGATCAACTGTGCGCACCTCGGTTGTCCTGTTCGCTGGTTTCCGCAGTCCGGCTTGTTCATGTGCCCCTGCCATGGCGGTGTGTATTACCAGGATGGCTCCCGTGCATCCGGTCCTCCGGAACGCGGATTGTTCCAATACGACTATAGGATTGAGAGTGGAAGACTGTTGATTAAAGCTGGCGAGATGCCCACGCCAGGCAATCCTTCAGCTTCCAATACAAATATCGTTCGAGAGATACGACCATGCGCCTGATCACATCCAGCGGCAAGTGGCTGGACGCGCGTCTGCAGCTTGGCAGCGCCATCCGCGAGACAGCCGAGCATGCCGTACCGCGCGAAACAGCGAGCTGGTTCTATGTCTTTGGCAGCGCCGCCTTCGTCGTCTTCATGCTCCAGATCGTTACCGGCATCATGCTGGCGCTCATTTACGTACCCTCCGCCGGTGAGGCTTGGAGCAGCCTGCAGGTCCTAAATCATGACATTTCACTCGGCTGGTACATTCGAGCCCTTCACGGATGGGGCTCGGATTTCATGGTCGCGATCGTGCTGATCCACATGGTTCAAGTCTTTCTCTTTGGCGCCTACAAGTACCCCCGCGAATTGACCTGGATCGTGGGCGTGTTTCTTTTGCTGGTGACTCTTGGCATGGCTTTCACGGGACAGGTTCTGCGATTTGACCAGGACGCCTATTGGGGTCTTGGCATTGGAGCGTCGATTGCCAGTCGCGTTCCCCTGATAGGGCATTCCATGGTCAACTTAATGCTCGGTGGCCCGATCATCGCCGGAGCAACTCTTTCACGCTTCTTCGCTCTCCACGTGTTCGTCATTCCTGGGCTTTTGATCGTGTTTGTGGCCGTCCATCTCCTTATGGTTCTGAAACTTGGAATCAACGAGTGGCCCGTGCCGGGGCGAGTGGTCCGCAAAGCCACATATATAAAGGACTACCACGAGCTGACGAAAAACGATGGGTTGCCCTTCGTTCCCGGTGCAGTCTGGAAAGATCTCTTCTTCACAGCCTTCATCTTGCTTTCGATCGCCGCCTGCGCCTACTACTTCGGCCCCTTTGGGCCCTCAGGCCCGCCCGATCCCAGGATTATTCAAGCAGCGCCTCGGCCCGACTTCTTCTTCCTCTGGCTCTATGCGGTGCTCTCGTTCTTGCCACCCTCTATGGAAACGCCCGCTCTGCTCATCGGACCCGTGGTTCTAATTCTCGCCCTGCTGCTGTTGCCCTTCCTATCCGGCGAAGGCGAAAAAAGCTGGCGGCGCCGGCCCACCGCCGTTCTCACGATCCTGTTGGTGGCGGTTTCGTTGGGAACGTTTACGCGGCTCGCCCAACATACGCCCTGGAGCCCCGTGATGGACGCGTGGAGCAGGATTCCGATTCCGTCCGAGTTTCTTCAACACCGTTCGGCACTGGAGCGGCAAGGCGCCCTGGTCTTCCAGGTTAAGCAATGTCACAACTGCCATTCTCTCGAGGATCAAGGCGGACAGCGCGGACCTGCTCTCGACGCCGTGGCCCTGCGGCTGACCCAAGATCAACTGATTCGACAGGTGATCCAGGGCGGCGGAAACATGCCCTCCTACGGCAAGAATCTGAGTCCTGCCGAGACGACTGCTCTGGTCGCATTCTTGGAGACGTTGCATCCCGCAGGGCAATTGCCCGCGCGGGACGCTTCGCGTGCTATCGCGCTCGAACCGGATGCAGCGGCGCCCACCTCGGGTCATCCCTAGAATTGAGATGACCTGTGATACTCAAGCCGTTTTGCAGTCGTGGCCTGTTCCCCTCGGCGTAAACCTAATTCTCTGCCTCGCCGCTCTGGTTTACCTGCGTGGCTGGTTTCGCCTGCACGCTGCTTTTTCGAACCTGATTTTAGCGTGGCGGATCACAGCGTTCTTGGCTGGAATCGTTTCCATCTGGATCGCCATTGGGTCTCCCGTGGAAGCATTTGATGATGTGTCACTTACCGTTCACATGATGCAACATCTTTTGCTCATGACCATCGCTCCTCCTTTGATTCTGCTCGGTGCGCCGGCGCTACCTCTCCTTCGGGGACTCCCGCAATGGATAGCTCGCCGCACCCTAGGGCCATTTTTCCGCTGGGGTTTGGTGAAATGGTTCGGACGCTTTGTTACACACCCCGCCACTTGTTGGCTTGCCGCCACGTTTGCTTTGATCGGATGGCACCTCCCTGCGGTGTTTGAGCTGGCATTGCGGTGGGACTGGTTGCATGAATTCGAGCACGCCTGCTTTTTCGGGACCGGCCTTCTATTCTGGTGGCCGGTGGTCCAGCCCTGGCCGAGTACCCCCAGATGGCCTCGATGGTCCATACCTTTGTACCTTTTCTGCGCGACCCTGCCGTGTGACGTTCTTTCTGCGCTTCTCGCTTTCTGTAATCGAGTTGTTTACTCGTCTTATCTTTCTGTACCCCGAGCATTTGGCATTTCGCCGCTCCAAGATCAGCAGTGCGCGGCCGCACTCATGTGGGTCTGCGTCACACTTATCTTTCTGATTCCAGCGGTCATAGTCACGGTCGAGATTCTCTCGCCCCAGAGAACGCATTTACGGGAGGAAACCAGGGCCGAGTTGCAGACAATAACAAGCCAACCATTTGCTGCTTCGAAGTTGGAGGTCATCTGAGGATGGCAGCCGAACCCACGACTGCCGTCTTGAACGCAGCGCCGTGTGCGCAGCAAGACCGGGCGGTGCGGCTATATTCAACAATGTCCGATTATTGGGCCCTGACGAAACCCGAAGTGAATTTCTTGATTCTCATCACAACCGTTGCGGGTTTCTATTTAGCCCCTACGGCAGGTCTTAGTGGATTGCGGATCCTCCCCGTCATTCACATGCTGCTGGGCACACTACTTGTAGCCGGAGGTACCGGCACGCTCAACCAGTTCCTCGAGCGTTCCTTTGATGCACAGATGCGAAGGACAGCGCGGCGGCCTCTGGCCTCGGGCCGACTCAACGCTTCTCACGTCCTCTGGTTCGGGGTTTCATTGTCGCTGGTAGGTACGGTGTACCTGGCTCTGGCCGTAAATGTCCTGACGTCTTTGCTTGCTGTCGTCACGCTCCTTAGTTACTTATTCTTGTACACTCCACTGAAACGAAAGACTCCGCTGTGCACTCTGATCGGTGCTTTTCCAGGTGCGGTACCTCCACTGCTTGGTTGGGCTGCGGCTCGCGGGCGGCTAGACCCGACGGCTTGGGTGCTGTACGCCATGGTCTTCCTCTGGCAGTTCCCTCATTTCATGGCCATTGCTTGGATGTATCGGGAGGACTACTCACGCGCCGGATATCAGGTCTTACCCGCGGGTAAGCGGAGGGATCGTTTTATAGTCTGGCAGAGCTTCCTCGTGTCGCTGGCTCTCATTCCGATTAGCTTGATCCCGGCAATCAACGGCGAATCGGCCCTAGTTTATTCTGCCGGGTCTCTTATCCTCGGATCCATCTTTCTTTATCACAGTGCAAGGTTTGCATTTCGCAGGTCGAATGTCGCGGCACGACAACTGCTCGCCGCTTCCATCATTTATCTTCCTGCAGTCTTTGCTCTGTTGGTGCTCGACAAGAAATGACTCCGGTCCGATGTTTGTCGATGAGTCCGCGACCATCACAGCCCTTGCTGCTGTTCTGATATGGACGAACCTGTCAAATACATTCGCGGTGTTGGTTTGCGCTGTTCTTCTCTAGCCAGTGGGAAGCAGTGCGAATGGCGGCCGAGGCGGTTATCGCGACGGTTGATCACTCTGATATTCGCGGGTCGGAACCGCATAATCGTGATCCGTCGGGAGCTGCCTCGGACTAGGAGCGCGGGTTGGGCCCAGAGAGCCTGCCGCATAAAACATACGAGGACTCTCCATTCCGTGTTCGACTCGACCGCCATCCGCACTGCCTCCCTCCTGTGGTTCGCTGACTTACGCTGCCACTTGTTTCTGTTCGTGCATCCTGGTTTCGACATGGACCCCGATCGCCCAGACCAATCCGAGCAACTCTCGGCCCACGGCCGTTACGATCTGCGGTTTGTTCTTCCCTGTTACCAGCAGTTTTCGGTAGCGCGCGTGCAAGCGATGCTGGGCCTTCCAAGCGATCGCTTTGACTTCTTCGCTCAGTCCTACCTGGCGTTTCAACAGATATCCGCCCAACCAAGGTCGAAACTGATAGGCCCAGGCGGCTTCCACGATGACGCGTCTCAAATGCGCATTGCCGGTCTTGGTGATGGCACCCCGTCGTTTTCGTTCACCGCTGGAGTCTTCGCTGGGGACCAGACCGCTGTATCCCATCAGTTGCCTAGCTTTGGCAAAGCGCGAGATTTGTCCCAGTTCGGCTACGATGGTCACCGCGGTGACTTGCGCAATCCCTCGCAGGGGACTGCAAGGCTTCGATCACCGCGCGCATCTGTGGTGGCGCCGAGTGCGCTGCCTCCAGAACCGCCTGGTCCAGCCGTTCGATACGGGCCACCAGGTGCTCGACTTGGTGGACGTAGTCGGTGAGCGCAATCTCCTGTGCGGGCTGCTCGAAATGAACCTTCGTCTTGATCCACTCCAAATGAGCGTTGGTCCACGGAGACTTGATGCTCTCCGGACGTCGCCATCCGTGGCGCAACAGAAACTTACTCAGTCGATGGCGAGCTCGCAACAGATCGCCTTCAGCGGCTTCCCGAGCGCGCACCAAGTCTCGGAGCGCTTCGTGAGCGGCGTCGGGAACCCACACCGACGTCAAATCGCCAGCTCGGTAGCAGCGTGCCAACTTCAAGGCGTCACGCCGATCGGTCTTCACGCGATCTCCCGGCTTGCGCGGCACCAGCGACGGCACCACCACTTCGCACTTCGCTTCCAGGGCGGTCAGTTGCCAGTACAGCACGTAGCCCGTGGGACCTGCTTCATAACAAAACCGCAGTTGCTCAACAGGCTCCAGTTTTCGAACCAACCGTCGAATGGATTCCGGTCGGTTCGGGATAAGGCCCAAGGATCGAACTTCACCGTTGGGCTCCGCCACCGCGACAGCAATGGTCTCAGCATGGACATCCAGACCAACAAATCGTATTTTACTCATGGGACCGACTCTCCTTTCGCTTGCGGCTCTGCGCCGTTAGTCTCCTACGACTCACAGCGTAATCCGCGCACCGCGAAATGGAAGTCGGCCTTTTTATTTTCCATGGCACGACCGACCGAACTTGAGTCGGTTCGTCCATGATGACTAGGTTTGCCTGTAGATACATGGGGTTCTAGTTTTAGCACTTGGACAACTCGGAGGCACGGGGACCAGCGCGATTGAGTCGCCATGCCCTAACTCCAGCCAATAATCGCCCGAAATACTTTTCAGTGTCAGTGATGATGTCGCGTGGTGACACCTCTGCAACTTATATCCTCCACTTCCTGATGTCCGACGAACAGGCTCGAAATCGTCCTTTGTCATCACGATGACGCGAGCTTGATTGCGCAGTTGTGAGTGTCCATCGGGCTGACAGACTGTCAGCCCTGGTTACATGGAGGAATTCGGCGGAATCTCTGGCTTCTCCTGTAAACCTTTCCGTTCAACTGTTTGCGACGTGAATGCCCCTTTCTACAAAGTGGCACTTCGATTGCACCGAAGGAGACAGGGCCGGTTCATTGCCGAAAGCGGGCCCGAATGTGCAAACGATGTCTAGCTACCGTGCACAATTTCCAGCATCGGTGTGGATATGAAACATGTGGTTGAACGAAAAGTATCGATCAAGGAATACGAAACAGTACAGCTAGATCCTACCCAACGCAGCCTGCGTGACCTTATAACGCAAGCGGTGCCAGCTCACAGGTATGTGTGTCCGCAGAGTTGTGCGCCTTACCTCTAACCTGATCTTCCCGAACAACGACTCACCAATTTACAGGAGAGGAGGAAGGTATGAGAATACGATTGTTTGTCGCCGCGATCGTTGTCTGTTTTGCGGTCGCGCTCGCTTCATCGGTTGGTTCGCAGAGTGTGTTGTCGCAAAATCCGCCGCCGGGAGTCAAATCACTGCCAGCCGGTTACAGCATTCCGCAACAGGATATGCACTGCATCTTGCCCGGCAACCGGCTGAATCTCCAATGCATCATCACAAATGATCCCGACGCCATCCGCGTTCGCGCCGAGGAAGCAGTTCTGGAAGCTCAGGCCTTGATTGCGGCGCAATCTGGAACCCTCGACCCATTCCATCAGGTCGAAACTCTCGGCAAGCTCGAGATTTTCGATCCCACCTTGTCGGTCAACAGTAATCTGGCTTGCAGTTACTGCCACGATCCCGCCGCCGGATATGGCAATGGTGTCTCCATCCTCAGCGTGTTCACTGGCGGATCGAATCCAGGTTCTGTGCCCATCACCGTGGCGGGGGCTTATCCTGACAATCGCATCGCCAAGCGCAATCCGCAAAGCTACGTTTACTCGCCTTATTTCCCTCCGCTGCAGTACAACATCACCCAAGGTGACTTCTACGGCGGAAATTTCTGGGATGCCCGCGCCACCGGCTACCGCTTGCAGAATTCTGCCGCGGAACAAGGGCAGGATCCTCCCGTCGACCCTGAAGAGATGGCCAATCCGGATACGGCCTGCGTCGTTTGGAAGCTGTCGCTCAGCAAGTACAAGTTCTTCTTCGAACAGGTCTGGGGCACCGGCTCATTGGATATTACCTGGCCCTCCGACGTGGCCACCGTGTGCAGCACGCCGAAAGGTGCCGCGACCTTCGGAACCAACGCCACTCCCTTGAATCTAAGCGCCTCGGCCCGCACTCGGGCCAACCAGGCTTTCGACGAATTTGGCCAAGCCATCGCTGCCTACGAAATCTCCTCCAGCGTTAGCCCCTTCACGTCGAAATTCGACGCCTACCTAGCCAACAGCACCACCACCCCGCTGAGCGCTCAAGAGAAACGTGGCTATGAGCTCTTCAGCGGGAAGGCTCAATGCAACACTTGCCATCTGGACGGAAGGTCAAATACCGTCACAGGCACCGACACGGGCGCAGCGACGAACGTCGCCCCGATGTTTACTGACTTCACCTATAACAACCTCGGTCTTCCGAGAAATGTCATTCTCCCCTGGTATTCCGAAGACACTCCGGACCAATTTGGCTTCACTGGTAATCCGCTTGGTCCCGGTTTCACCGACGAGGGAGTCGGCCTATTCCTCGATGGCTACTACGGCGCTCCGCCCAATTTAACTTGGGGACAACATCTGCCCTTCTTTGAGGGCAAGTTCCAGACCTCCACGGTCCGCAACTCCGGTCAGGTACCCTATCCGAGTTTCGTGAAGCCCTACATGCACAACGGCTACTTGCTCAGTCTCAAGGAGGTAGTCCACTTCTATAACACCCGCGATGCCTACGCGCAGCCGGTGCTCTCCGGCAATTGTCCCGCAGGCACGGTCGAGAAAGTAACCTGCTGGCCGATGCCGGAAGATCCAAACAACGAAAACATGACCATCGGCCACCTTGGTCTATCTTCCGACGAGGAAAACGACTTAGTAGCGTTTCTACAGACGCTGACCGACGGCTACGTCCAATCGTCTTCCACTAGCACACCAGCCAGCTTGCTGAGGAAACCCGCCACAGCTCCAAAGCGTTAGCAGATGCTGACCGGAAGAATTCGGGCAGATCGATAGCTGCACGTTCTGCCCGATTTCCGCAACCACAAAGTAGCGCTGAATCTCAATCCAGGGAATCGGAGGGATGCTCATGAGGACCTTCATTCTGACTTCCAACTCAGCAGCGATTGTTGCCTGTTTGATTCTTTTACACTTTCCTGTGGACCGGCTGATCGCGGCTGTGCCTGCGCACGACAGTGTGCAAATCACCGCGGGCCCGGAACTCGAGACCGCGAATGACACATTAGCGATTATCCGCTGGACCACCACGAATCCCGGTGGAACCGACCTGCACTATGGCATTGTGCATTACGGTACCGATGCTATGAGCATGTCTCAGGTCGCCAAATCTCCCAATCGCCGCAACTCTTCGCATCCCGATATGATTTTCAGGGTGCGCGTCGCCGGACTCAAGCCAAAAAGCACCTACTACTACAGCGTCGAATCGACGAGCGCGACTGGTGTGACCGACGCAGTATCCAGCGCCGTAAGAACGTTCAAAACCAGATAGCGCAGCGCGATTGCGCCAACTCATGTTGTCTCGCAACCATTGCGGGTCGACTAGATCTGCGTGCTTCACTGGGAGCGATCCTTTGTTCTCTATATCTGCTATAAACTGAAGATTCGTTTCCCCCAGGGTCTGACCTCATATTCTGCGAAAATGATGAAGCCACTTCTTCATATCTAAACGAGATCTGTCGACCTAAGGAATGAGGTCCACCGGGTTCTCGAATCTGCGTTAGACCAACCTCTGTGATCGGAGGAGCCAGATAACCAAACCAAGAGGCACGGCAACAAGGCAGAGGGCACCTACAAACAGCAGCACAAGGAAAAGGACGTCCCGCCAGGTATGGTTCTCACCCGGCGCTCGATTCTTCTCGCGCAGCAACAAGCGATAATTTCTACGATTCGCCTTCCAGACGACGTGAAAAGCATCGCCGACTACGGGAATTGCGCCTAGCATGGTTTCCAAGATTACGTTTGTTATCATGCGCGCGAGAGTGACCAGAGCTGCGCCACGTCGCCAGGCTGCAACGATAATGATCAGAGAGGCTATGCCGGCCACGGCATCCCCTACACCTGGAATCCAGCCGATCAGAAAATCGAGCCCGAAGCGAATCTGCGTTCCCGGGACGCGAAACATATCGTCCAGTATTGCGGCGATATGATCGAGATGTTCGTCTGTCGAAGTGGCAGGGGAGCGGCGGACCATAGACGCTATTCTACCGTCCATTTAATGCAATACTTTACTTGTAAGAGTTGAGCGTAAATCCGTAAATCAGGGGTTCAGATTTAGCAAAGCCGCCAGCTGCAGAACGGCAACAGGGAAATGTCAAGATCCGTTCGGCTCAATTGCCGCCGTCCCGCATCAGGGCCAAGCTCACTGATATCGCCGAGGGATAGCCCGACTATTCAACTCATGCGATTTAACATCGCGGTTGCATAACCGTATCCGGGCAAAAACAAGCAACCTCTTACACGCTATTGAGGCTTATCTGAGGGCGCTGTCACTGACGCGGGATGAGCCTGATCTGATTTCTGCGTTTGGACGGAGGCCACGTTGAATGTACCGTTGCCGTCGCTCACTTGAGTGGTCTTTGTCTGCTCCGTGCCGGAGGTCATATAGTGCACGGTATATTTGGTTTTTGCGCTCACTTGCAGGCCGCCATTCGGATTACCAGGCTTGGGTTGCTCGATCCGCTGCTCGGTCGTGCCTGTGTCTGAATCCTTTTTCTGGACGGTCGTGACTCGCTGGTTCAGATGCAGCCTTCCGTCGCCAGCTTCTCCAGGAACAACCGTGGAATACGTATCGACTGTATCGCTGCTTTCTCCGGTGCCGGTTTGAGTCTCCTGGAGAACAGTGCGTGACAGTTCTGAAAGTCTGCCGTCTAAATCGGGGCGTGAAGCCCGCTCTTCTGTGGTTTGCTTGTCGCCGTCCTTCTTGATTGTTTTTTCTCTTACTTCGCCCACTGCCCAGTTGCCATTGCCATCCGGCAGTAGAGTTGTCTTCTTCACTTCCACTTTGTTGTCAGCGCTGCGCTTTTGCAACTCCTGCGTCTGCCGGGACATGGTGAAGCCGCCGTTACCGTCCGCGAAATAAACCGTAGTTTTTGTCTCTTGCGCGTCCGGGCTTGTCTTTTTCGTATTCGCGACCTCGCGTTGCGCAACCTGGAGTTTCCCATTCACATCAGAACTCGAAGTCGTGCGCATCACCTGAGTATCGCCGCTTACCGATGTTTGAGCTTCCTCCTCGGTTACCAATGCTAGTTTTCTTTGCCCATTTGCATCCCACCTGTAAGTGCGCTCCACTGTACGCGTCGTTGTGGCATTTACTCTGATAGTCTCCTTCTCGGTATCGGAATCGGGCTGATACCTGCCATCGGGCCCCAGCACCTCCACCCTCTGTTTATCCACGCTCCGGTCACCAGACTTAGTATGGCTCTCTATCGTCCGCGAGGGATTGGTATTGTCTACCGAGGTCTGCGTAGTCGCCGTCCAGGATTCGTCAGTGTTGTTTGGCTGAGCATCTTGAGCTTGTGCGCAGACAGTAGTGCCGACCCAAAGAATCAAACAAAACACTAACCTGGTTATGGGCTCGATCGCACACACTGCGTCCTGATTTTTAGGCTTTGAGATTGCCATTGTTGTGCTCCTGCGATTTTGGTGCGCCGGGCCCGAGCATCGGATTATCCGGAATCTGCGATTTAGTGGTTCAACTCTTGCGTCGTGCGCTTCTCCTTACTCTGTACCAACCAATTTGCAACTTCAGGGTATGCGTCGTCAAGATCCAGAACTTTCCGGGTCGGACAAATATCGGTCCAGTAGACGGGCCTGCCCATTGACATGTCTTTTTGCCGAATCGTGTCGGTCGAGATTACAACCCCACCATCAACGCCAGCCGAGCCCTGGGGCAACAGTCGTCAGAATTGCCTCCATGGCATGCGCATTGTAGGCCACACCCAGTTGGTTTGGAACGGTCAGCAATAGCGTGTCGGCCTCCGCGATCGCCTCGTCCTTTCTGAGTTGCTCGATCAGGACATCCGGCTCCGCAGCATAGCTACGCCCGAAGATCGCCTGTGTGGATTCGTCAAGGAAGCCGATCTGGTCCACTTCCTGACCTCCTCGCCCGAAGTAGGCACGATCACGGTCGTCGATCAACGCGAAGATACTGCGGCTGACGGAAACACGCGGAGTGCGAGTGTGGCCAGCTTCCTTCCAGGCTGCGCGAAAGATGCGAGTCTGGGCGGCTTGTTGGATGTGGAAAGGCTCACCGGTCTCGTCAAATTTGAGGGTTGAGGATTGCAGGTTCATTCCGAGCTTTGCGGCCCAGGCAGCTGTCGCATTGGAAGCTGCCCCCCACCAGATACGATCACGCAATCCTTCGGAGTACGGCTCAAGACGCAGCAGCCCAGGCGGATTGGGAAACATCGGACGTGGGTTCGGCTTAGCGAAGCCCTTGCCGCGCAGGAGTTCGAAAAACTTTTGGGCGTGGCGTCGGCCCATATCTGCATCGTTCTCGCCGCCTTCGACCGGCTCGTAGCCAAAATGGCGCCATCCATCGATCACCTGCTCGGGGGAACCGCGGCTGATTCCCAACTGCAAGCGCCCGCCGGCGATGAGATCCGCAGCGCCAGCGTCCTCCGCCATGTAATGAGGGTTCTCATACCGCATGTCGATCACAGCGGTGCCAATTTCAATCCTTCGCGTCTTAGCACCGACCGCCGCGAGCAATGGAAACGGTGATGCCAATTGCCGCGCGAAGTGATGAACACGAAAGTAGGCTCCGTCCATTCCCAGGCGCTCGGCCTCCACGGCGAGGTCAATGGATTGCAGGAGTGCGTCAGCCGCCGACCGCGTTCCTGACTGCGGCGAAGGTGTCCAATGGCCGAATGAGAGGAAGCCTATTTTCTTCATGAAGGACAAGTCCACTGTTCCGGTTCGGAGACGTACCCATTTCGGTCAAGCAAGTCCCCGTGTAGCCCAGCCTCGTCAGTTCAAGCGCGTTTTTCCTAAGTTGTAAATAAGTGGGACAATCTGGAATCCCTATTTCGACATGCACAAATGCAGGTGTAACGAGCGATCTATGTCCCCAAAACTCACGCTTAGAATAGCCGAAATAACCGAACTGACAGCCAAAAGGGTGAAGGAGGGGCGTTTTACTTCCTCGATTGGCGTCAGCACGATTCAGATTCAGGGGGAAATTGTATCATCGCTCCTGTCGCGACTTAACTCCCGATGGAAGACTTCCCGTCCATTTGAGGTACTGTGCGTGTATATGTCCGACTACGCGCTGCCCGAACGATCAACGCCTTCACCGCCGGCCACCATTCGGCCAGACTGCGTGTCGAAGACACTTCAGGCTGGTGGATTTCGTCTGCAGACGAAAGGCGCTGGTTCTTTTCAGGCCATTGGATAAATTTGCTTGAAAGCGGATTCCGAGTCACGACCGGGGCACATTGGGGCGCGTCTAGTCAAGAGGTTCGATCTTCATCATTCTCGCGGTGCGAGTGTTGATCATCCACAGGGTCAAGCGGCTTGTCGTGGGATCGAAGGTAATCTTCTTCGAATCGAACTCGGTTGGCATCTGATATTCAACGATCTCGTCGGTCTTTGGATCAAGGCGGATGAGGCGTTCGGACATGTTGCTCGTAGCATACACGTAGCCGTTTCTGTCAGGGGCCGAGACGGCGTATGGGGTCGTGTACTTACGCAGCATGGGCCATTCTTGGAACTTTTCCGTGCGTGTGTCGAACATGCCGATCTTGTCGCCGGTGTATTCGGCAAACCAGAAACGGTCCTGCGCGTCCATTCGACCACGGCGGGGCGATGACCTTGGCGTTGGGACCTGCCAGAACTTGGCCTCACCGGTCTTGGCGTCTATGCCGATGATGTACGAGCCGGCAGTGTCCGGTGCGTATGGATTCCCCTTAGAGTTGACCACCGTGAGATCGATGTACTGCCAGTGTGGACCAGGGGGGATGTTCGGTGATTTGTCCCACCCGTAGGTGGCTTCCACTTTCATGCTCTTCGGATCGATCCGCGACCAGCCCGCCCAGATTTTGCCTTCCGGTCCGAGTGCCATGAATTGCGTCCCGACTCCTTCGATAGTGCTCAGTTCTTCGGTCTTCGGATTAAACTTCGTTAGCACGATTGCGGAGTTGGCGATCCGCCGCGGGAACCAGATGTTGTCGTCGCGATCCACTTGAATGTCCCTGGCTCCCGGCAGATCTCCGGGTGGCACGGGCGGCAACGCGTACTCGGTAAATTTGCCGGTTTTCGGATTCATCTTCCCGAAGAACATCCGGCTTTCGTCGGTGTACCACGGTGTGCCCGTGGAATCGAGGTCAAGATCGTGTGCCACCGTGTCGGGTCGTGGCATGTCGTATTGAGTGATAATGATATGAGCGGCCTTGCCTTTCGGCCGCGGCAGCGTTTTCAACTCAAATGGCCACGTTGTCTTGCCGCCGGTAAGGTTCACTGTGGCGAGATATTCGGCCAATTCTTTCTTCGGAACGGCCAAAGGCTCACGGCTCCATATCGGGTTCTGGTCGGCAGCGGCGACCTGATTAGGCGGGCCTAACTGACCGCGTCCCCGTTTGTCCCTGCTGACCGCTGACCCGTCCGGGTAGTACTTCTGCATGCGGGTGATAAGCTCTACGAACTCATCGGCCGAGTGGTTCGACCTCATGATACGTTCCCAGCTATGGCAGTAGGCACAACTCACAATTTGATAGATGACCTTGTCCTTCTGTTCGGCTGTGCCGGGGACGCTCATGGCCCACTCGAGCGAACTTAGCTGCGCGGCGAGATCCTTGGTTTTCTCGAGCTTGAGGTTCGCGTTTGTGGTTTTGCCCTCAGCGACCTCCACGGACCCGGGACCGTTCAGATCGTATCCCACGGCTCGGATCGTGAGGGCGTATTTGCCGGGCTCCACGTGGCTGCGGGGGAATCTATATTCCCCTTTCGCGTCGCTTACAACCGACACAGAGAAGTTGGCGCCATCGCGTTTGGCGCTGACGATGACGCCCTCCATGAGGCCTTCCTGTTGTGACCTAACGACGCCGCTGAGGGCGACGGGCTCTGAGTTCTGAGCCCTGAGATCAGGGGGTGCCCAGATCATGGCGCCGACCGCGATGCTCCCGAGAGTGATAATGAGAAATAGTTTCGACATCGGACCGACTTGTAGCATAGACATTGGGAGTCGTCAAATGAACGGGGATTGAACGTTTGCTTCGGAGAGATTTTTCTTCCGGCATTTAAGGTGTAGCATGCTGCCGCGATAGATGGTTCAAAAGGGAAGTTCTAGGAATGTTGGTCTGAAGAAATTGATCAACTTCGAGAATAATCATGTGATTACCTCGGCTCCGGGGATCACTCAGATCGAATTGCTGGAATGCCTGAGGAAGGCCAGGCCGCTTAATGCAGATTTTCGACAATGTAGAGGTCAGACGCATACCGAGGAGAAGAATACGCGTAGTATTTGAGGTCGGGCGTCACGATAAAGAGCGAACCTGTCGGGCGTTTTTCTGCCGGGATGCGCTTCCATGATTCCCGACGGCCGCTTGCCAGTTCCACGAAGTCGAGCACGAACTCATGGCCGGTGGGTGTCCCCACCAACATCGATTTTCCACCATTGGCGAAACGGATCGGGTACTCCGACTCGATCACCCCTTTTACCGCGGCCGGTTGGCGGTCGCCAACATGATAGAGAGAAATACCTCCTTGCTCTTCGTGCAGGGCTAGCATCGCGGCGTCCGATGAAAGAATCGGAAATGAATTGCGGGCGCCGGCTTTCACTAAAATCGGCGGCCCGCCTTCGATCTTCTGCACATAAACGTTCCAATCATTTTGGTCCGTCTGCCCCTCGTAGGTGACCTCGCGACCGTCATCGGACCAACTCTGATGGTCGAAGGTTTTGAGTCCGGGGTGTGGGCAACTCCTTGGATTGTCCCGTCCCGATGGGCTGGAGTTGCAGCTTGTGGCTTTTGCTACTCGTCGTTAGAACCCATTTGCCGTCAGGTGAGATTGCGGCCGTGCCGGCGCCTAGCTGAACCGGCGACGAGCCATCCGTCGACCGATAGTAGGCTTGAAAGTCGTTTTCCAAATAGTAGGTCTCTCCGGCCTCCGTAAAAGAAATCAATCGGCCGTCGGCGGAAATCGCAGTCGGTTCGGTATCGTCGAGCCAGGAGTACGCATGCTCGGCTTTATCTCCCGGGAACAGTCCCTTCATCTGCTTACGCCAGACCTCGTGAGACATAAGCACGCGTCCGTCCCTGGCAATATCGTGCAGACGTAAGTACGGCATGGTCAGAATGGCTCTGCTCTTGCCCGACAGATTCACGGCAAAAATCGTGTCAGCCCAGCCCCCATTTTTCGTTCCTGCATACCAGACCTCTTTCCCATCGGGGCTCCACGCCAGCCCTTCCAGGCTCACCTCGTTGTCGGAAAGCACCCTCCGCTTGCCGTGGAGGTCGATCACCTCGAGCGCACCTTCGTCATTACCAACGATAGGGTGATTCTCATAGGCGATCATGCTGCCGTCGGGAGAAAATCTCAAATGACCGAACCATCCAGCGTTCTGCTGGTACAGCGCATGTCCGGGCGGAAATTCCAGCCGGGCTCCCAACGCTGAAGAAACCGATAGAACGAACTGCTTGCCGTCCGGACTCCAATCGGCAAAGGCCACGTGCGGCGCCAGAGCGCGTGGCGATCCACCGGCCAGGCTAACGGTTGCCAATGTACCACCGCAGTCTACGATAAACACCGGCTCACAACCCATAAGCACAGCCAATTCGTCGGAAGAAGAAACCGCCGCGATGGTTCCCACTGGAATTCCCAGTGGCCGCGACTCCGGACTGCCCACACGTGCAACGGCGACCTGCGGCGGTTCGTCTTCCCACTCGCCGCTGTAAATAATCGTTTGTCCATCGTGAGAAAAACGCGCGCCTTGCAGCGTTCCGTCGCGAAACGTAACATTCGTGAAGCGGGGTTGAGATCTTTCACGTGAAGTCAAAAGGAGCGCGCCGCCGGCAACCAGCGCGAGGATTGCCGCGGCGGCCCACGGGAGGATCTTTGGCGCCGTTTTCGCTGTGGGTGTAGCGCTCGGTGCCGTGAGCTGGTCCGCGCCTTCGGCAATCCATTCCAGTTCCAACCGCACATCCCGTGCGGACTGAAAGCGATCATCGGGATTTTTCTCCAGGCACGTTTTCACCACATGTTCGAAGGCCGGCGGCGTAAGGGGCTGGACGGCTGAGATCGGAGTCGGATCTTTTTCCAGGATCGCGCTCGCCACGCTGATCTGGCTCTTGCCCTCGAACGGCCGCTTGCCTGTTGTCGTTTCGTACAGGACCGCACCCAGCGCGAATAAGTCCGATCGCGCATCCGCCGGCTTGCCCTCGATCTGCTCGGGCGACATGTACTGGATTGTGCCGACAACCTCGCCAACAGTGGTCAATGGTGATATGGGACTCACATTGGTCATGGTTCTATCAGCCGACAATAGCAGAACGCCTGTTCTTTCTCCCTCCAAGCCAGCCATTGCGGCCTTTGCGAGGCCGAAGTCCATCAGCTTCGCGCCAGATTTCGTGAGCATGATGTTGGCCGGCTTCAGGTCGCGGTGAGTGATTGCCGCCCGGTGGGCTACCTCGAGCGCTTCGCACACCTCCGTCGCAATCCTCAGCGTCTCTTTCAAGGGCAATGGCCCCCTGGTTAGGCGTTGTGCAAGCGTCTCGCCCTCAAGGTATTCCATCACCAGAAAATCAGTTCCATTCTGATGCCCTACGTCGAATAGAGTGCAGACGTGCGGATGATTCAGACTGGCAACAGTGCGGGCTTCTCTGTCAAATCGCTCTCGGAGTTCAGGTTTGGTAGCGTGGCGATCGGGAAGGATCTTGATGGCGACAATACGATTCAGGCGATTATCCCGCGCGCGGTAAACCTCCCCCATCCCGCCTGCGCCGATGGCGGAGAGAATTTCATATGGGCCTAAACGCTGGCCGGGGATGATCGCCATGGGTTTCCAGTTAGCTGTGAGCCGTCAGAGTATAGCGCGAGCGACTTCCAGACAGAACCGAAGAACGATTTCGCAATTTGGATTGTCGCTGCGGGATCATAACTCCCGATTGCCTCGGATAACCGACATATACCGGTCTCTAGTACTGCCTTTGTTGCCGGAGAGTGCTCAAGGATATGAGGCTTGGCCCCTTACGAGTCGGACCAGATCCTCCACTGCGCTCAGGATGACTGCGGTAATTGAGAAAATGGCCTCGCTTGCAAAGAAACCTTGGATCGCGCCCAATTCCAGGTACAACCAAGTTGCATCGCCTTGAAGAAAACCTCGGAGCGGCGGACGTCGAACTTACGCCTGAAGATCTCCGTGCCATAGAGAGTGCTTCCTCAAACATCAAGGTCGAAGGGGCTCGCTATCCGCGATGGGTTGAGCAGACGACTGGACGGTAAGTGGCGTTTTGGGTGAACTCGAGGAAAGCCGAACTCTACTGGTTTTCGCCTTTACCTGACGCGGACGCATCCCCAAGGTCGGAGCTGGATGGGTCTTGATTCATTGGCGATTCTGAAGACGCGGCGGATTTAAAAAATTGACCGGTGGTGCCTGTACGCCGTCGCGCGGGAAGGCGTACGGGTTCGTCATTTGCATTGGCGATTGCGAAGCAAGTCGGTGCTCCTCGTGATCCACCTACGCACCTGGCGGTAAGTGATCGAGAGGGCTAGGCAGAGACATTCCATTTGATAGCTTACCCAATTGCGGTGGACAATAGCTGCAATGCCGAATAATTCATCGCGAAGACCCGACCCCGATCAACTACTCGCACAAGTCCAATTCGAGGAGCGCCGGAGCCGCCGCGGACGACTGAAGGTTTTCCTCGGCTATACATCTGGAGTTGGCAAATCCTTCCAAATGCTAGACGAGGGCCGCCGACGGCGCGAGCGAGGTGAAGACGTTGTCGTTTGTGCAGCGCAACCGCGGTACCCTGCTCAGATTGAGGCGATGTTACGCCACCTTGAAATTATTCCTACTTTGAAGACTGGGGAGGCAGAATCTATCGATGTCCCTACCGTCATTCGTCGCCATCCTCAAGTTGCTCTAGTCGACGGCCTTGCTTATGACAATCCACCTGGCAGTCTAAACCCCCATCGCTGGCAGGACGTGGAACAGTTACTCGAAGCGCGCATTTCAGTGGTCTCCACGATTAACTTACAGTACCTCGAAAAACTCTGTGACGAGGTGCAGCGCATCACTGGCAAGCGCGTCCCGTGCTGCATTCCACGCGGCTTTCTGGATAGCACTGCGGACGAAATTGTTGTCGTGGACGCCCCTGCGATACAAAGCCTATTGCATGGTGCGAGACCTGGGGATAGCGCTACGCTGCTCGCAGAACATAAACTCTCCCGGCTTCGCGAACTGGCCCTGTTGGTAGCGGCTAGCGTGGTGGACCACCAGCTTGAGAGTTACTTGCGGTCGCATGGAGTCGATCACTTTTTGGGCGTGCAAGAACGCATCCTTGTTTGTATAACCCCGCAATCCAACGCTGCCCAAATGTTAGAAAGCGGCCGCCGCAATGCGGATCGCTTCCAGGGCGAGTTTTATGTTGTCTATATGCAGCAGCCCGCTCTTCCGGAAGAAGATCGAGCCATTTTGCAACAGAATCTTGACTATGCGAGTCAATTAGGTGCTCAGGTGGAAGTTTTCAATGATCTAAGCGCAACAGATGCAATTCTGAAGTTCGCGCGTCAAAAGGGCATCACCCAAATCTTTATCGGGCGCGATATGCGTGAGGGAAAATGGCCTCGGCTTAGGCGCAACTTGGTTGAGCGTCTGATCCTCGCTGCCGAAGGAATCGATGTCATCGTCTATCCACATTAGCGGAGATCGAAAGCAAGATCGCGAGAAAAGTGCCCGGGGCCAGCTAAAGGTGTTCCTAGGCTATGCGGCTGGAGTCGGCAAGACGCTCCGCATGCTGGAGGAAGCACAAGACCTCCAGCGGCAAGGAGAGGATATCGTCGTCGGTTACTTCGAGCCCCATAAACGCAAAGACACGATCGCTAAAGTGGAGGGTTTGGAAGTCGTCCCCAAACGCATTGTGACTTATCGGGCCGGTACGTTTCAGGAGATGGATACCACGGCTATCCTTTCGCGGCGCCCTGCCATTTGTATTGTCGACGAACTAGCACACACTAACGTACCTGGTTCGGAGCGCACCAAACGCTGGGAGGACGTGCAAGTCTTGTTGGCTGCGGGGATCGACGTGATGACAAATATGAATATCCAGCATCTTGAGAGCCTTAACGATCAGGTTTTCCAGATCACTGGCATTCGCGTCCGCGAAACCGTACCGGATTGGTTTGTCAAGGCCGCCGATGAAGTTGTAATGGTCGACGTGACGACCGAAGCACTGCTGAACCGGCTTAAGCGTGGGAACATCTATGCTGCAGAGGCAGCACAGAGGGCGATGGAAAATTTCTTTAAGGAATCGACCCTCACGGCGCTCCGGGAATTGGCCCTCCGTCAGACGGCACACGAGCTCGGATCGCGGGAGATTGCCAGTTCAGCAGAAGAGCAGCAACCACAGCAGGAGCATTCCAGTACTTCGCCTTCACCACCAAGAGCAACCGTTGATCGGATCCTGATTTATGTTAGTTCCGATCCTTCAACGGTTATGCTCATCAGGCGTGGCCGCAGAATGGCCGACTATCTGGGTGGCGATTGCTTCGCAGTTTCCGTGATGCCGTTTCGGGACCACAGGCGCATGTCCAAGCGAGATCAAGACGCCGTCGAAGCGCACTTGAAATTTGCGAGGCATCTACATATTGAGACGCGAATCTTGGAGGGCGACGATCTCGCAGAAACCGTTGTGGATTTTGCCCATCATAATCAAATTACGCATATCGTCCTAAGCCGCCGAGACTATCGTTGGTGGAGTCGCCCGTTAAGGACTGATCCCATCCTGCGGATCGTTCAACAAGCGACGAATGTTCGGGTGATCATTGTCGCCGAACGCAGGAGGAACACAAAGTCAGCGGACGATTAGTCGGGAAACCGTCCATGTCCGGATTGGGCTGCGTTTATCAGGATTGACCTCCGTAGATTTA
>CAVQZU010000137.1:0-5461 GCA_963718485.1 uncultured Acidobacteriota bacterium | reverse complement strand
CTCCATGCTCGCGGGGTCTCGCGCCCCTTGATCTGTCGAGGGCATCAGTTCGCCTTCGCATGGCCGTAATCCTTCAGCAAAGACGCTTGGGAACGGTCACCGTCCCCTCGTCCGCTTCTTCTTCGTTGACTATCATGCGGAACAATGTCGTCTTGCCCGAGCCGTTCGGCCCAACCAGCCCGACCTTTTCGCCGGGATTCAACTGAAAGGAAGCATCGACAAAAATCAACTGCTTGCCGTACTGTTTATTGATGTTTGAAAACGAGATCACTACTCCATCATCTCTGAAAGCTTCAACACTGTCGCCCAGTTTCTCGCCGTACATGTGGTAGAGAGCTTGGAATCAAAATAAGCGTTGGTGAGTTTTGTGCGCCCCATCCCGTTGGGAAGGTGTAAAGTAGATGTCCTGTCCCCGCACGTGAAAAGCATCGGGAACGGAGCGTTTGGCGTCGAGGGCGGCAATCGCATCCGCCCGCGGCGAACCCGCCAGGAAGTAGACATGCAGCGCCTTCGCATCCACCCCGGCCGCAAGATAAGGATTGTCCTGGATGGTCTTGCGCAGTTCCCCTTCCGTCCGCAGAATCACGGGAATTCGAAAGCCAAAGCGCTTCTCGATAGTGCCCGCGATCGCATCCGCGAGTCGCGCCGCACCACCCGTCTTCTTGAAAATGACATTCCCGCTCTGGATGTAAGTGCGAACGTCCGTGCATTCGGCATCGGCGAATATCTTCGCCAGTTCCTTCATCGGCAGCATATTCTTGCCGCCGACGTTGATCCCGCGCAGAAGAGCAACCTGTGTCACGTCACATTATCCGATCAGCGCTCGAATCTTCGCTCGAACCTCGGCCAACTCTGCCGCAGTAGCCTTGCCTTTGCGAACCGCATTGCGCGCACGCCAATCGACGCTCTTCACCTGATCCGCCAGCACAACGCTCGCAAGATTGCCCGCCAGCCTTACCTCAAAGGGATGGTTCTTGATTTGGGTTGTTAATGGGCAGCAGACCATCAGACTCGTCTTGTCGTTATACGAGGCAGGACTTACAACCAACGCCGGCCTGTGCCTAGCCTGCTCATGTCCCGCGTGTGGCGTGTAGTTTAACCACACGACGTCCCCAGAATCGGGCACGTAGCCGCGAGGCATTTACCAGGCCTCTTTGCCTTCGGGATGCCGAAATCGATCTTCTCGTGAATATTGTGCTTCGTGATCCCCTTCACAAGATCGTCCAGCTTGTAGTTCTTCTCGCGCACGGGTTCGATGACCACTCTGCCAGACTCCTCGCGTATGTCCACTTCTTCGTCAATTTCTAACTTAGTCGCCTCCAGCACGGAAGCGGGAATGCGTACGGCCGCACTGTTGCCCCATTTCTTAATCGCAATCCTCATCGCCGCTCTCCTGTATACACTATGTATCTACAATATGCGGCGCGGCGGCCAATGTCAAACCGTCGTTAGAAAAGTTTACTCATAGCGACTACCTTGATTGTGGGAGGGACCAAGCGAATCGCAGCGGTAACCCAAGACGATCTGTACGGCCAAGTGGCGAGACCCACGGCCCAGCGCTCCAGCGGCTCGCGCGCGCCTATGAAGCCGACCCCGAAGCTCGCCGCGACCTGCTTCAGGACATTCATCTTCAGTTGTGGCGCAGTTTCGCTCACTTCGACCAGCGATGTTCGCTCCGCACCTGGGTGTACCGCGTCGCCCACAACGTAGCTACCCGCCACGTCCTTCGACAGCGCCGGATGAGGAAAAAGCTGGTCAGCACTGAGGAGATCGAGATCGAGAATATGCCAACCACCGATCGCAGCCACCTCGCCGCCGATCAGAACCAAGCGCTCGATCGCATCTCCCTGCTGATCCAGAGGCTGAAGCCCATCGATCGCCAGATCATCGTTTCGTATCTCGAAGGATTGGACGCAAATTCAACCGCCGAAATCACCGGCCTTTCGGCAGCCAATGTCGCGATGAAGGTTCATCGCATCAAGAACGTCCTGAAGCGGTGGTTCCACGAAGGAGCATCCCATGCCGGATGAATTCCACGACCCCAAAAGAGTTTGGCAAGACCAGCCAACGGAGGCAATTCCAATGTCGCTTGATGAAATCCGCCGGAAGGCGCATAAGCTCCTAAGGAGGGCCCAATGGGCAGCCCTTCTCTGGATCGTCATTGGGCTAGCGCTGTCTGTCGCTTTTGCCCACACGTTTTTACAAAACCAGGGTCTGCTGCTTCCACGAATCGGTTGGGGAATCCTAACCCTGTGGAGCCTCTACGGCGCCTATCACGCCTATAAATGGATCTGGCCGAGGAATTTGGCGGAGGATGGGACGCTGCGCACGTCCGTGGATTCTTATCGAAGCGAACTCGAGAGGCAGCGTGACTACGGCCTGCACATTTGGCGCAGATCGGGTTTGACTTTTTGTTTCCTGGGCCTGGCGTTCGTTGTCCTGCCACTGATCGTCAAGGCGCTGGCAACCCCTACGCTTTTGGTGAAGGCCGTGCCTTTCTTCGCCCTTCTTTTCGTCTGGTTTATCGCTTTCTTCTTCCAGCGGAAGCGTGGCCAGCAGAGGCTCCAGAGGGAGATCGATGAGCTGAGGTCGCTCGCAAGCGGAGGCCAGTCATGATACGTCCGTCCGCACTAGCCGACGCAACACCGCGCGGATTTGTGGGACAGAGTTTCTTATAAGCTAAGGCATATGGCGACAACGGCTTTCAAATACGTACCAGGCTTGAAAGCGATGTTCGAATCCAAGGGCTGGTGGCACAGCTTCGAGTTGCCGGACGGCCGAAAGATCGACGGCGTTAATACTGTGGAGGGCCTGCGAAAGCGGATAGAGGTACAAACAATCCCGCAGGACCTTAGCGGCGCGCGCGTGCTTGACATCGGAGCGTGGGATGGCTGGTACAGCTTCGAAATGGAGCGCCGCGGTGCTCAGGTTCTAGCCATCGATTGCTGGGATAATCCGCGCTTTCATCAGATCCACGCCGCACTGAAATCGCGCGTCGAGTACCGCCAGATGGACGTTTATGAATTGGGCCCCCAAACCGTAGGGCGCTTCGACATTGTCCTGTTCATGGGCGTTCTCTATCATCTGAAGCATCCTCTACTGGCGCTCGAGAAGGTCTGTGCCATCACCAGTGGAATGGCGGTGGTGGATTCGTTCGTCCTGCGGGAGGAACACCGCCCCGGCGCGCTTGTGGAGACGCGGCCGGTTATGGAGTTCTACGAAACCGACGAGTTTGGCGGTCAAACGGATAACTGGTGCGGCCCCAGCCTGCCCTGTTTGATGGCAATGTGCCGAACGGCGGGTTTCGCGCGGGTCGAGCACCGGGCCACGCTGCCCCTCGGCGCATGTATTTCCTGCTACCGGAAATGGGAGCCGCCGAGCAAGCAGGCGACTTCGGTTCCTCGGCTTCTGGATGCGCTTCATAACACAAATTTCGGAATTAATTTCGATACCAGGCGTGACGAATATGTGTCGGCGCTGTTTCAATTCCCAGCAGGCTCCGTAACACTAGACAGCGTCCAGCCGCAGGTGGGGGAATTCGGCGTTCGCGGGATCCACGTTTCGAACCTTGATTCCGACGCCTGGCAAGTAAACTTCAAGTTGCCTCCCGGGCTCGAGTCAGGATGGCACGACGTGACCGTTCGTGTGGACGGTGGACCAGCTTCCAATTCCAAGCGCATCGCAGTTGATATTTCAGCAAGCACCTCGGGGATCAAGATCGCTGCCATTGGTGACGGCACGACATGGCAACCCAACTCCGTGGACTTGAGCAAGGGTAACGTGCTCGTAGTTTGGGTAGTGGGCTTGCCGGAAAATGCCGACCGCGCAAACGTGCGGGTCCTCCTCGGTGGACAGCGATTGCCGGTTGTGTTCGCAGGAGGCGGGCAAGTGAATGCGGAAGTCCCGGACGACGCTCCGAGCGGACATTTTGAAGTCGAGGTCGAGATGAATGGCGGCGCCCGCAGCGGGCCCATGGCTGTTGAGATTTCAGGCGTTGGTGACGAACGAACCGACCACCAATGACCGCCGGTAAATCCCCTCAGCCAACCGACCCCAAAAAACGCGTGGCGGTCGCCACGGTCCTCGCTGCTGCAAGATTCCTGCTGACGGAGGCGCGTGATTTCTGGATACTCATCCACCACCTCCAGTGGTAGATGTCGGCCAGATAGGACGTTGCCTCAGCGCAATTTGCGACACGATAACGCTATGACTCTATCCGACGTGATTCGGCGCGCGAGTGCCGAGGGGCGGTGGAATCTGGAAACCAGTTCGAAACCTCATGCGCGACTAGAAAGGCTGAATCGCGGCGAACCTGGAGCGAATCGTTTCTCCATTCGAAACGAAACTTGTATAATCCACACTTGCAAGGAAGACCCTGGAGCACAATTGCGCTCGGTTCGCTGTTGCTCATCTCGGCTTGCTTACAAGGAGGACAGCAAGTGCAGTCTCCGCAACCTGAAAAGTCGAAGCCGCCGGTCAAAATGGAGCAGCGCGGGCGCATCCTTGGAATCGGCGGTGTCTTCTTCAAATCCGCTAATCGTGATCAGATGCGCGAATGGTATTCGAAGCATCTTGGACTCGTTGACAAAGGCGAAGGCGTGATGCTTCCGTGGCGCGAACACGACGACCCGCAAAAGGAACACGTTACAGTTTGGACTGTTTTTCCGACGTCCACTGACTATTTCGACCCCAGCCACGCACAGTTCATGGTCAACTACATCGTGGACGATCTGGATGCTTTGCTCGACAGCTTAAAACAAGAGGGGAGTAAAGATTGACGCCAAACGAATGGATGAATCCGTCATTGTGATTCTGCAACTACGAACTCTTATATAATGTCGGTTCCTCTTTGCGGATGTTCAGCTCTCTCGATCTCATCCGCCAAATCGCCGTAAATTTCGCGTGACTCGCCTGAAGCTGTGATCTTCCTCACATTTCCAGCCACTTGCCAGCTCCCGCCCCTAGAACTCCGCCCCAGCCGGCTAAACTGGAGCCGAATGCAAGGCCGTCCCATTTCTTAGCCGGCCCATCCCCAAAAATGCGCCAGTCAAACACAAAAAGTACCGTGATGCGCAACCCGCCAGCCACGAGCCACCAGCCACTAACCCCCAATCCCTAAACCCTACCCCCTAACCCCTCCCCCGTACCTTCCATTTCACCGTTGCAAATGATATACATACTAAGCGGAGGGTCCGGATGCTACAGGTGTGTGCGAGTGGTGGGTCTTGCCCTGGTGGCTTCGTTTTTATTCGCCGCCGAGGCCCCCCACGTCTTCACCCCCGCTCAGAAGAATTACTGGGCTTTCCAGCCGGTGAAAAAGTCGCCCGTGCCCGCCGTCAAGAATAAGGCTTGGGTCAGGACCCCCATCGACGCCTTCATCCTTGCCAAGCTCGAAGAGAAAAACCTCCAGCCCAATCCCGCCGCCGACAAGCTCACGCTTTTAAAACGCGCCACCATTGAC
>CAVQZU010000136.1:0-45615 GCA_963718485.1 uncultured Acidobacteriota bacterium | reverse complement strand
AGAGACACGGACGATATACCAGGCCGCAATTCCTGCATTTCGCAACGCTAACTCGAAGCTCGAGAGACGCTCGCGGTGTTTTCCGACTCCTTTTTGACGGAATTTTCTTCGCGACAACGCCATGAGCAGTGCCGGGTTGCGGTGCCTCCAAATTTTCTTGGAAATTTTACGCGTTACGGAAATTAACAAGCACAGACAGTGAAGTCAATGATTATTACGCCGCTCTTGTTACACACTGGTAAAAAAATGGCGCCGCACGGGAGTCTACTTGGTCTGCGCCGCGACGTTTTCATCGGCCGCCGCTTCGATGGCGGCAACGGCGTCGGGAGGGGTCATTCTCCAGTTTCCAGACGCTTCGCCCGGGATGATCTTCGTTCGTGACAGGTAGTCGATTAGCAACTCCCGAATTTCAAGGGACGACCGATACAGGATCGGCAAGCCTTTGTACACCTCGTAACCTCCTCCGCCAGTGTAACGGTAATTGTTGATCGCCACCCGCAAATCCTGGGCCGGATCAAGGGGCTTGCCATGAAATTCCAAATTCACAATCCGCTGTCCGACCGGTCTCGTAAGATCGATCTGATAGGAAACGCCCTGCGCTTGATCCGCATTGTAGGACGGCAGCTTTATCAGGCCCCCGGGTGGTAGGGGCCACTCGGAAAAGAAACTCGCCGCGTGTTCGAGTGCGTCCTTCAACTGCGCGCCGGTCATTTGCACCACGTACAGCGTCTTTTCGTAGATGTAGGAGAAGCCGTCCTGTCGCACCGTCACCGGGCCCACGCTGACGTGAGCGCCGGCATATAACATCGTCGCCATGGAAACATCCGCATGTCCCGCTTCCAGTTGGGTGTTCTGGATCAGGTCCAGCAGGGGACCATCCTGGTAACGGGCATATTTACCCGAAAGGTCCCTCTCGGAACGCGCAATCGGCGTGTCGAGATATTTTTCGGTTTCTTCATGGTATGGCTCGGCAAGCTTCATCATCTCGGCGTCGGGCTCCACTTGCGCCGTCACCGGAATCGTGCGGGAGTGCTTGGAAACCACTTCCCATGTTCCCTGGCGGGTCCGGCGCATGTCGACGTCGGCGCGAGCAAGCGACATTCCCCAGTTCTTGGGCTGCGTCATAATACGCCGCCGATAAACTTTTCAGGCAATTCACTGTGGGTGTGTCCATAGAAGATCACGTCGATGCCCGGGACCTCGGCAAGGTCGGGCACTACGTTTTCACCGGGAAGCTGTTCCGGCCAGGTTTCTCCGCTAACCGGGTCGGTGTAGAAACCCGAATGCATGATCACGACCAGCAGGTCCACCTGGCGCCGGACTTCGGGAATGACGCGTTTTGCCGCTGTCACGATCGGCTCGAACTGGTAGCCCTTGTAGTGGGCGGGAATCTCCCAGCGGGGATTGGCCGGAGTGACGAAGCCCACGATGCCTATGCGGACGCCTTTTACGTTCTTGATGATGTAGGGCTGAAAATAGGGAACGCCTTTCGTGTAGGTTTCTTGATATTCGCGGCGAGCCAGGGAACTTCGATTCCTCTTGGCCTTCCACATGACCTCTTCGCCGAAATTGAACTCGTGGTTGCCGACAGCCATCGCGTCGTAGTGCAAGAGTTGAAAGCTGCAATCATGGGATTGGGTTGGATGTATCCTTTTCGCGAAGTAATAGGCGAGAGGAGTTCCTTGGATGGTGTCTCCGCAATCGAGCAGCAGGGCATCGGGACCCCTGCGCGTTGTTGTCTGATGAGCGTGGCAATTTTTGCCAGGCCGAGGTTGGCGGGCTTATCGGCATAGTAATCCCAGGGCTCGATCCGGCCATGGGTATCGGTTGTGTCGACCAGAGTGATCTCGATATTGTCGAGGTCGCTTGGCCAGGCGTCCGGAGGTTTGTCCGGGCGCGGCCAGGCGGTGCGCCGAGGCCGACGGCCAAGCAGCGAAACACTACAGCCGGAGCAGTTGGCGCTTTTTCAAACCGCGACTCCCTTGTGGATTATTGCTTGGCGCAGAGAGCCAGGCACGGCGCGAGCGCGTCCGAAATCACTTTCAGGGTTTGCAGCTGAAGAGGTGTGAAATCGGGGCCGGCATCGGTGGTGCTTTTCCCTTCCGTGAGACCTGAGACAGCCCCGATGGCTTTATTCCCGAGCATGACAGGCGAACTCATAATTTTCTGGATGGGTTCGCCGCGCTCGTTTTCGAGAAACTGGCACGCCTTCGAATACCGAGGCGTGAGGCACGACGTAGAAATGGTTGACGATCTCCGGCCTCATTTCCCGCACGGTTCGAGCGGCCAGGGCGCTTCCGCTGGAAAGCGGAATCTGCCCCACCACACGCAGCGTTTGGGCGCGAGAAACTTCAGCGACCGCCGTCCGGGGTGAGTCCCAAAATCGCCACTTCGTGAGTCGGTCACACCAAATGTTTTGCTGATCAGCTTGACTGCTCGATCCAGCTCGATCGGGCCATCCCTCGCTGCTTGGTTGCGAGGAAGCTCAGCTAACCCACTTTTTCAATTCCGTCAGGTTGATCGGTAGAGTACCGAGATTTCTTCCCCCGTCGCAGGATGCCTATCATGATAAGATCCGGATACCCTCAGGGTATGGGGCCCAAGCGTCGTTTATATGCCCTTATTGATGCGCGGGAAATGTTATCCTTTTTGAGGACCCTTGGTCTATCTTCTTGGGTAAGAGACCTCGGTTTTAGGTACTCTCACAGCACAGGAGGAGTTCTGCTGCCCGTTTCAAACCCCGGCGCCATTCGCAGCATCGTCAAAGGCCCGGGATCTTCACTTCCGCTCGATCGTTATCGACAGTCACGTAGACACAACGCAACGGCTCTTGTTTGACCGATTCGATTTGGGTGTCCGGCATTCTGACGGCTCGGTCGACATCCCGCGGCTCCGCGACGGCGGCGTGAGTGCGGTCTTCTTTGCCATCTGGACCCCCGGCAACATGACTGGAGCGGCGGCCGTAAACAGCGCCCTCGCTCAATTCGACGCCGTCCGGCGGCAGGCCATGCTGCACCCGGAGGATTTGGTGCTCGCCACAACTGCCGAGGACATTCGCCAGGCTCACCGCACTGGAAAGATCGCTCTGTTGATGGCCATCGAGGGCGGACACTTAATGGCCAATGATCTTGGAATCCTGCGCAGATATTTCACCTGGGGGCGCGATATATGACGCTGACTCACGCGCTCAACGTCGAATGGGCCGATGCCTGCACCGATAAACCGACGCACAATGGGCTAACCGATTTTGGCCAGCAGGTGGTCCTGGAGATGAACCGTCTCGGGATGATGGTCGATATCTCCCATGTTTCCGACCAAACTTTCCGCGACGTTCTCGCGACCAGCGCGGCGCCGGTGATCGCCACCCATTCCTCCTGCCGCGCGCTGTGTGACTCTCCCCGAGACCTGAGCGATGAGATGATCCGCGACCTGGCCGACAAAAGGAGGCGTGGTCCAGATCAATTTCCATATGGGTTTTCTCAGCCAGAAAGTTCAGGGATGCCTGCAAAGCACACCCGCATCTTCAGCAAGAAATCGAGTCTCGCGCCAGGGAACTCTGCGGCGAAAACGAGGCGTGCCAGCTGCTTGAAGGCGCCAAGGTCGTGCGTGAGTTTGTCGAACAGGGGAATCTGCCGCGCGTCGAGTGGACGGAGATCATTGACCACATCGACCATGCGGTGAAATTCGCGGGTGCGGAGCATGTCGGATTGGGATCTGATTTCGACGGCGCCGACATGCCGTATGGAATGGAGGATGCATCCCAGTTCCCGCAAATTACCGGCGCGCATGCTGCAAAAAGGTTATTCCGAGAATGATATTCAGAAAATTCTTGGTGGCAATACTGCTCCGCCTGATGCAAGATGTGGAGGCCTATCGCGCAAAATGGAGGGAACGCCATGAGGAGTCTCGCCCGGCTCTGCCTTTTTTTACTGCATTTGCGCGACGCCCGCTGCCTCGCAGCGCGACAAACCCCGCGGCAGCCGCAGCCCGCCGCGCCGAAACCCGCCACCGCGGCAGATGCAGCCGAGGACAACAACACATATGACAACCGATCCTGCTCTCTTAAAGCCCGCGACACTCACGGCCAAGGCTCCCGACGTATATCGAAGTGAAATTCACCACCACCAAGGGCGATATCGTCATCCAGGTGACGCGCGCCTGGGCTCCGATCGGCGCTGACCGCTTCTACAATCTGGTGAAGCACGGCTTTTACAATGACGCCGCCTTCTTCCGCATCGTGCCGGGCTTCATCGTGCAGTTCGGCTTGAGCGGCGATCCCGCGGTGAACCGGGCGTGGAAAAACGCCAACATCAAGGACGATCCTGTCACGCCAGAGCAACAAACCCGGAACCCTGACGTTTGCCACCGCCGGCCCGAACACCCGCACAACCCAGCTGTTCATCAACCTCGGCAGCAACGCGCCTCTCGACGGCCAGGGCTTCGCCCCGTTCGGGCAGGTCACATGCGGCATGGAGGTCGTGCAAAAGCTCTACAGCGGCTATGGCGAACGTCCTGATCAGGGGGCCATCACCAGCGAGGGAAAGGCTTATCTCGACAAGAACTTCCCGAACATCGACCGAATCCAGACGGCCACAATTACCGCACCTGCAACGACTCACACGGGTGCTCCGTCGGCGGCAGCGCCGAAACACTAGCGGGCGACCTTTCAAACCCTGGAGCCGGCGGAGTCTTCCGCCGGCTTTTTGCGTAACCAATCGTAGCGGGGAAGACTCTTATCTTGAAGTCAGCACCAGGGGATGGATAGGTCTCCTCGGCACCGGGGAGCCCGTGCCGGCATACGCCTGGCTGTGAAGTCAGCACGGATGCTCGACCAAATCGGTCTGTAAGAAATTCACGAACACATAAATCCATGACTGCAACAAAAGTTCTATCGCAAGACCCCTGGTTCGCTCCGGAGTTTTGGCGCGAAGCGCACGCTTGGCGCGAGGCCTGTTCTCGCCGGTCTGGCTGCGGCGAAGCTGCTCATCCAATTCGCGGGTATCAATCACTACGGCTTTTTTCGCGATGAACTCTACTACATGGCGTGCGGTGAGCATTTGGCCTGGGGCTACGTCGATCAGCCTCCCCTGATCGCGTTCGTGGCTTGGATAGTCCGGCATCTGTTTGGCAACTCCCTGGTCGCCATGCGCTTGTTTCCGGTTTTGGCGGGAGCAGCCGTGGTGTGGCTTACCGGTGTGCTCGCGCGCGATTTGGGTGGCGGCCGACTCGCCCAATTTCTGGCCGCTACCGCGATCCTTTTCGCTCCCGCGAATCTGGCTTTCGATAGCTTCTTCTCCATGAATGCTTTCGAGCCGCTTTTCTGGCTGCTCTGCGCCCGGATCGTCGTGCGCATCGTGAAAGGAGCTTCGCCCAAACTGTGGCTGGCGTTTGGCGTGGTTGCCGGAATCGGCCTGGAGAATAAGCACTCCATGCTGGTGTTTGGCTTCGCGCTGGCCGTCGGGCTGCTTCTTTCCGGGGAGGCGCGCCTGTTCGGCTCGAAATGGATTTGGATTGCCGCCCTCATTGCGTTCCTGTTGTTTTCCCCGAATCTCATCTGGGAAGCGCGTCATGGCTGGCCACAGATCGAAGTGGTGCGCAACGCGCAGCGCTTCAAGAATGTCGATGTCTCTTTTTCCGTTTCCTGGTCGAGCAGATTCTTTTTCTTATCCCACTGGCGCTGCCGGTTTGGCTGGGAGGGCTGGTCTGGCTGTTCGCTGTAAGGGAAGGGAAGCGCTTTCGCTTTCTTGCCTGGACCTACTTGATCGTTCTCGGAATTTTCATCGTCCTGCACGGCAAGACCTACTATCCGCTGCCAGTCTATCCCTTGCTGATGGCCGCTGGCGGTGTTGCTTTTGAAAGCTTCACGGCCGCACGGGGCTGCCGCTGGCTCGCAGTCGCCTTTCCGGCGTGGCTGGTGATCGGGGGCTTGGCGACGGTTCCTTTTGGGGTGCCATTGCTTCCGGTGGCCTGGTTTCTTCAATACTCGGGCGGACTTCCGGCTTTTCGCGTGAAGACCGAGCGTGACGCGACGGTTCCTCTTCCGCAACTTTATGCCGACATGTTCGGATGGGGCGATATGGCAACTGTGATCGCGGGCGTGTACCACAACTTGCCGGCGCCGGAGCGCTCTGGATGCGCCATCCTGGCAGGAAACTATGGTGAAGCAGGGGCAATCGACTACTACGGCCCGAAGCTCGGTTTACCGAAGGCCATCAGCGGTCACAATAGCTATTTTGATTGGGGGCCGCGGCAATACTCAGGCCAATGCACGATTATTTTCGGCGAGCGGGCCACCGAATTTACAGCCCTATTTGGCCAGGTCGAACGCGTGGCGACGATCTCGATTCTCACGCCATGGCAGTGGAGCAAAACGTGCCTGTCTTTCTTTGCCGCAAACCGATCGCTCCGCTTTCCGTGCTGTGGCCTCACTTCAAAATGATTATCTGAGCTTTTCAAGTGATGCGCGCGGATTCCCAAAAAGTTCCCAGATCGGGCGCCGATCCCAGTCTATTTGCAGCTTACTCGCGCCGGCTGCGCCGCGAAGACAAAGCATCGCGCTCGAGCTGTGGCACATTGATTCCGCTGGCCGCGAGTTTGCGGCTGATTTCCGATTTCTGGTTTCGCACGATGCACAGCAAGACGCATTCGCTGGTCAGAATCGGAACAGTCCGTCCTTCGGAGGTGTCCCGGAAGGGCGCAATTTCTTCGGCTTGCTTGAAGAGCCCCGTCAATTCCGCCGAGTGGCGCAGGGGCGCATCCATTTTCGCGCCTTTGTGCAGTTTCCGCAGGAAGGGGAGGGAACGCAACCCCGGCTTTTTATCGCGCCTCTTCTTGTCGTAAAGTTCGATCCAGAAGTTCCATCGCTGAGGGCTGATCTGGCACATCTTGCGCAGGAGCTCCTCAATGCGGTCCTGGTCTTCATCGTCCCAGTATTTTGACAGTCGCTCCCATCCGTAGATGTACATCCCGGCGAGCAAGTCCGCGGTTTCTACCACTCGGCAGGCACGGCTGTTAGCCAGCATGGTCGCAAGAGCGTCGGAACGCGACAAATCCAAAGTGAGGCGGTGAGAAACCGAAACGTCGTTCTTACTCACCCCGGAACCTGCCGCGCTTCGACCAAAGAGGTTCATGGCCAGTGAAAGTGCCCCCAGAAAAATGTTATCAGAACCGATGAGCTCACCCTTCGCAACCGCTCCTGATTGTGCGGAACTACTATACAGGACAGAAGTATCCGTCTTCACAACTTGACGTTAGCGTCCGGGCTGGCATACGTTTGGATTGGGAAGGGGATCCCAGAGCTCCACTGGAAAAGCGCCTTTGCCATCAAAACTCGCCTTAAGACTCGCCTTGGCATCTCTGGGCTTGATCCTGCTTTCGGCTGCTCGTGATCCTCTTCGCGCCCATCATGGAAATGCCGCTTATGATCTGAATTCCCCGCTAACCTTGAGAGCAACCATCACCGAATTCTTGTGGGCTAACCCGCACGTGCAGATTTACTTGGACGCCAAAAATGCAAAAGGCCAGATCGACCACTGGGCCTGTGAGACGGTCAGTCCGGGACTGTTGACCCGCGCTGGCTGGAAGAAGGATGAATTGCGGGCAGGAGATCAGGTGACCATCACCCTGGCGCCTGCCAAAAGCGGCGCACTTGTCGGCTACGTGCTCAAGGTGGTCCTTCCCGATGGCACGGATAGGAAGCTAGGCCAGGGCCGCGATCGTCCCTATCCCTGAGTACTTATCTCTTCGGTTGAGCGGACGGCGGCAGCAACCCGTTGAGACGCAGGTAGAGCGAAAGCGAGCCGTAGTGGTCAGACAAATCGTCGATCAGCTCAAAAACTGCCGCCGCGCGTGACGCCTGTCTGCCGGCGAAAAACGTAATCGGCTCGCCGAGTTTTGAATCATCCAGCTTGGCAAGGGTTTGCGCGCAGTAGTCAAAGGAGGCCTTCAGCGCCGCATCCAGTTTCTGTTTGGAATCGTTCTCGGTCACCTGGGGACTCTCAGGAAGCGGGATATCGGAGAATTTGGAGCAGGAAAAGTTGTTCACCTCGGCGATGTGCGCGATGGTCTTCCCGAAGGTCATCAGTTCGGGCGTGGGCCGGTAGCCATACTTGTCGGCCGGCATCGCCTCGACCGTGCCCATCAAAAACTTCGTGTAGCGGTCGAGAAGCCTTTGCGCGGTGGTGGTAACCGGATTTGCTATGGACGATCCCTGAGCGTGCACGGCCAGCGGCGCAAGCAAACACAACCCTGCAAACCAGACCAGTCTCCTCACGTCAGTTCCTCCAAGCGATGTATGTCCGGGAAGGTTATCAGCGGAAGAGCCTGGTTGCAATCTCTGCCGCGTGGCGCCCTTGATATCTTGCGATCTTAAGCTCATTCTCGCTCGGCTGTCGCTTGCCATCGGTACCCGCGAGGGTGGTCGCCCATAAGGCGTGCCGCCGGTCACGTCGCTCATGTGGCTTAATCCCGACTCGCTGTAGGGCACACCCACGATGATCATTCCGTGGTGCAGCAGCGTGGAGTGAAAACTGGTAATGGTGGTTTCCTGACCGCCGTGCTGGGTTGCGGTGGAAGCAAATACGCTGCCAACCTTGCCAATCAACGCGCCGCTGGCCCACAGCGGCCCGGTTTGATCGAGAAAATTTCGCATCTGAGCGGCCATGTTTCCAAAGCGCGTCGGCGTTCCGAAAATAATCGCCTGCGCGTTGCTTAAATTCTCCAATTTCGCGACGGGTACGTGGGCAAAGGATGCTCGTGCAGCTTTCGCGCCGGACTTTTCCAAAACGGCCTCCGGTAAAATCTCCTGCACCTGATACAGGGATACTTCCGCGCCGGAAACCTGCTTTGCTCCCTCGGCCACCGCTTCCGCCATTTGATACACGTGCCCGTACATACTGTAGAAAATCACGTTTACTTTGATGGCCATGGATTTTCTCCCTCAATCGAAGCCCGACAAACCCCGAATGGCATCATCCGGTTCGATCGGCAGGCTGAACTCCGCCAGGCCGCTATGAGTTTCATCCGCGCCGGATGCCCGAGGCTTCAGACTCCCAGAACGTTCACGAGCTCCCGCACCGAAGCAGAGGACTTGTCCAGTGCGGTTTTCTCCTCCGGCGTCAGCTGGATCTCGATGATCTGTTCGACACCGTTCTCACCAAGTTTTACAGGTACGCCTACGAACAGTCCATGGATACCATATTCACCCTCGAGGTAAACCGCGCAGGGAAGAATCTTCTTCTTATCTTTGAGGATGGCTTCCACCATCTCCACGGCCGCAGCCGAGGGAGCGTAGTAGGCCGAACCGGTTTTCAGAAGATTTACAATTTCTGCGCCGCCCTTGCGTGTGCGCGTCACGATGGCATCCAGCTTGTCCTTCGGAAGCATTTCAGGGAGGGGAATTCCCGCTACCGTCGAGTAGCGAGTGAGCGGCACCATGTCGTCGCCGTGTCCGCCGAGCACGAAGGAATGGACGTTCTCAACCGATACGTTTAGAGCCTCCGCCACAAACGTGCTCATGCGCGCTGAGTCAAGGACGCCGGCCATACCGAGCACCCGGTTCTTCGGGAATCCGCTCACTTTGAAAGCAGCCTGAGCCATGGCGTCAAGCGGGTTGGTCACCACAATGAGAATGGCCTTGGGCGAAAGCTTTACGATCGCCTGCACAACGGCCTTGATCACGTCGTAATTGGCTTTGAGAAGGTCATCGCGGCTCATTCCGGGCTTTCGGGGAAATCCAGCCGTGATCACGATAATGTCGCTGTTCTCGGTTCCTTTGTAGTCACCTGAAGCTGTCGAGATGCCAGCTGCTTTCGCATCGCTGCCGAGGATCGGCCCTGATTCAGCCATATCGAGCGCTTTTCCAGCGGGCACCCCTTCGAGAATGTCGGTCAGAACCACATCCGCTAGTCCCGAGTCGTGAATGCGTTGCGCCGTCGTCGATCCAACAAATCCTCCCCCCACTACCGTCACCTTCTTCCGCATTCCTCTTTCTCCTTGTGTAATACCGGCGCGTCGCCGGTGGAATTGCACCGACCGCTTTCGAAGCGGGCGTTGAGTCTAATTCAAAAAACAACTCCCGAGAATCGCCAAGGGAAATACCGCTTGGGTGAAGGGCGATGATCGCGCTCGAGGCCTCGGCAGGGAACTTGCTTCCCCCCAAAGTGCCGCTCGATTTTAAAGTATATAAGGTAGGGGAAGCTGCCACCGAGAGCTACGGAACCGGCAGGGCAACGCGTCGACGGGCGCAGCTTCCCTTCTCGAACTCAATCCGCCGCGACTGCCGCCTGCATGTTCTCGATAATCGCGCTGGCGAATTCCGAAGTCTTCAGCTTTTTGGCACCGGGCATCAGCCGCTCAAGATCGTAGGTCACACGCTTCTGTTGAATGGTCTGCGTGATCCCATCCTCGATCAAGCGCGCGGCTTCCTTCCATCCCAGGAAATCGAACATCATCACTCCTGACAGCATCACCGAGCTCGGATTGATCACGTCCTTGTCGGCATACTTTGGCGCTGTTCCGTGTGTGGCTTCAAATACTCCGTAGCCGTCTCCGATATTGGCCCCGGGAGCAATGCCCAGCCCCCCCACCTGGGCCGCGCAGGCGTCAGATAAGTAGTCGCCATTGAGGTTGGGGGTGGCCAAGACCTGATATTCGTCGGCCCGCGTCAGCACCTGCTGGAACACCGAATCCGCGATACGGTCATTTACCATGATTTTCTGCTTCCACTGCCCGCGCCCGTGACTTGCGCCAATCAAATCCAGCACCTGTTTCACTTCGGCGTAAATCGACCGTCGAAACTCCTCGGTTGCCTGCTCGAGTCCCGGCTCGATCATCTCCGCGTTCTTCTCAACCGCCAGACCCTCATTCTTATCCTTGTTATCAAGGATCCAGCTCTCGCGCTCGGTGACGACTTGGGAACGGAATTCCTGCGTCGCCAGCTCGTATCCCCAATCGCGAAATGCCCCCTCGGTAAACTTCATGATGTTTCCCTTGTGCACCAGGGTCACCACCTTGCGATGGTTGTCGATGGCATGCTGGATGGCCCGCCGGACCAGCCTCTTGGTGCCCGTCGGCGAAATGGGCTTGATCCCGACGCCGGAATCTTCGCGCACGTGCTTGGAGGTGCCCTTCATCATTTCGTTGTTCAGAAAGTCGATAAGTTTCTTGACCTCAGCGGTTCCAGACTGCCACTCGATTCCGGCATAAACGTCTTCGGTATTCTCGCGGAAGATTACGACATTCATCCGCTCGGGATTTTTTACAGGTGATGGCACCCCTGCGAAATACCTGACCGGCCGAACGCATGCGTACAGCTCGAGCAGCTGCCGGAGCGTAACGTTGAGCGATCGAATCCCGCCCCCCACAGGGGTCGTCAGCGGTCCCTTGATAGCCACTCGGAAATCCCGGATGGCCTCAACCGTATCCTTCGGCAGCCATTCCTTGAACTGGTTAAACGACTTCTCGCCTGCATATACCTCAAGCCATGCGACCTTGCGTTTGCTCCCGTATGCCTTGTCAACGGCCGCATCAAACACGCGCCGCGACGCCTTCCAGATATCGCGCCCCGTACCGTCCCCTTCGATAAAGGGAATCACAGGCTGATCTGGCACCCGAAAGACTCCATCGCTGTAAGCAATACCCGTACCCTCTGCAGGCACCCGCACTCCGCTGTAAGAATTCTTCATGGTCCAATTCTCTCCCTATCAGGTCATCAATCCAAACCCGTCACCTTAGCATAAACCAGCATGCCCTCGCATTGCCCAATGTAGATAACATAATATTCATTAGCGATTGTTAGGATGGGGTTTTGGCGCGCTTCTCTGGATATCATGAGAGGTATGGCATAGCCGTTCGATGGGCATAGGAACGGCTCACAAAAACAAAGCATGCCTGGTAGTCGAGCCTGCCGAAAGTTCCGAGGAGCGTCCGCGCTCGCGCCTGGCCCGAAGAATCTTCACTGGCGCGGCGAGTTTTTCGCGCATGGCCAGCCTCGCCACCATTCACTAGCCACTGGTCCTCACTCACTGCTATCATTACGCTTCTTGTGACGCACAACCCGAACGCCTGTGTGTGAATCCAAACGCGTCGGCCATCTTTCATACTAAAGGGGGAATGCTTAGTGCGGCGATTGCTGGTTGTATGCGTGGTCACCCTCATAATTCTCACAGCATTCGCGACAACGCAAAGCAATCCCGAAGTTGCGGCCTCCACTACGATCGAGCAGGCCTCAGCCCCAACCGGCGTCACCTCGCCATACAAAGTAACGGTGATTAGCACCGGCGTTTCGGCCCGAGCGTTGGCTTTGAATCCCCTCGACCTCCCAGCGGTGATGTATCTGACGAGCGCCAGCAAGCCGAACCAGGTCTTCATGCTCGCGCTGACCGGTGTCGGGCCGTTTCCCGTACCAAACGTTCACATCGCGGCTGCGGCAGGAACGGGTGCGGCAGGGTCGCTCGGTGACGGGGGCGCGGCGATTTCGGCACAGCTCGATCTCGATGAGAGCTCGCTGGTTGAACGTAGCGCCATTGTCGTCGCCTCCGATGGCACGATCTACGTTGCGGACACCGGGAATGCCACGATTCGTTTGATCGCCGGTCCCGCAAGCACCGAGCCAGGCGTGATCCGAAGTATCGCGGGACGTTGGGGACCGAGTCAGGGCGTTGCGCTCGCCGAGCCCGCCGGAATTGCGCTCGACAAGGCGGGAAATCTTTACATCGCCGACCGCGCGGCAGGGGCCGTCGACCTTATGCCCGCAAACGGTGGCAAGCTTGAAACTCTTGCGCACATCTCCTCACCCGCAAGCATTGCCGTTACGCCCGATGGGGCGACGGTTTTCGTCGCTTCGCCCGAAGCCGGCGCGGTATTCTCGCTCGTTACCCACACAAAAGCGATTGCGGTTGTCCCGGGCTTCGCGCCGTCGGTATCTTCGGAGACATCTGCTTGCAGCGCCCCAACATCCGCCGCCAGCGCACCGCCCATTTGCCCTGCGGGCCTGGCCGTCGACGCCGCTGGCAATCTCTATGTTTCCGACTTGAGGAGTGGCCGTATCCTTCGTATGAACGTCCCGTCTGCTAAGGTCACAACCGTGGCGAGCGGCTTAAATCAGCCTGGAGCTCTCGCGATCGACGCCGCCGGCAACCTTTATGCAGCCGAGCAGGGACTCGCTCGCATTGTTGCCTTCGCCCAGGTAGGCGCATCCCAAGGCAGCATCAGTTTGACTCCGGCATCTGGCGCATACGGCAATGAGCCGTCAGGTGGCGTCTCTGCCGCCCAGTCCTTCACAGTTTCGAACGTTTCTTCAAACCCCGTGACCGCATTAAGCTTGCCAAAAACCACGGACACCGCTGACTTCACTGTTCAGACGAACAGTTGCACCGCAACCCTTGCCGCAAACGCAAGCTGCACTCTTGGAATCGCATTTACGCCCACAACGTCAGGCCCCCGTTCTGGCACGCTCACAGTCACGGACGCAAACCCATCCGACTCCGCTTCTACCGTCCTCAGCGGCACTGGCGATGACTTTCAGATCCAACTTGCGGGCGCGCAACTCAGCTCGATCTCTGTCCAAGCTGGCGCTGCCGGCACCTTCAATCTACAGGTAGTTCCAGACAGCGTCTTCAGCGGAACCGTGACCCTGGTGTGCCCGACCAATTTGCCGACGAACACCACCTGCACGTTCTCGTCGCCCACAATCAACGTCACGCCCGGCATCCCCGCTCCCTTCAGTGTCACTTTTCAAACCACCGGAGTTATCAACCCGCTCACGTCGGTAGGGCCGTTTATCCGCAACCTGCCGCGCAGCCCCTACTTCCCTGCTCTCTTCATCGTCAGTGCCGCGCTTGTCTGGTTTCTGGCCTTCACGACAGGGTGGATCGGCCGTCGCAGCGCAACGCTTGCCCTGTTCTTGTTCTTTACAGGCACTGGGATGCTCTCTGGATGCAGCAAGGGAGTTTCTCCCGCCAGTATCGGAGCCACGCCTGCCGGGACGAGCACCATGGCCATCACCGGCACCTCGCAAAACGCCTCCCGCGCGCTCACCATCACGCTCAACGTCGTTACGAAATAATTTCGGGGCCTTCCACTCTTGCAAATCGATGGATAGCGAACACCGGATCGGGGATCATCGTTTACTCCAGATCCCGCTCATGCCGGAGAAGAGTGCCGAATGTTGGAGGAACCCCGAGTTCGAGGAGATCCAAGATGGTGTTCTCGATCATTTCAAGCGGAGTAGTTTTTGCCAGGTAGGCGTCCGCGCCTGCGCGCTTGGCCTCCTCCGCCATACGAGAAGACCCGTGCATCGTGAAGATCACAATCTTAGTGCCAGGCGCACGTCGCCGGATTTCCTGCGCGGCCTCGAAGCCGTTCATCACCGGCATCGTAACGTCTAGAAAAACCAGGTCCGGACGCAACTGGGCGACTTTCTCAATTGCGTCGCGCCCATTTTCAGCCTCTCCACATACTTCCCACTGTTCGTGTCCCTTCAGTAGGTTTTTTAAGCCCGAACGAACCACTTCGTAGTCATCAACAAGCAGAATTTTGGCGCGGGCCTTGGTTTTGGGGAATTCACCCATATCCGATGCAGCATATCTGCCGCCATCGGCCTGCCGCCATAGGTGATTGTGTGTATTTCGATTGCCAGCTTTTTTACTGCTACATCGACCTAACCCAGCGATTCGTGCGGGAGAATATTCCCGGCAGTTAGCGTTCCCCACGCTGATCGCGGCGAACGATATGCAGCTACATATCTGGGATCCGTGTATTGCTAAAGACACAACTAAAATGGCCACCTGTACCAATCCCGTACTAACGTACTATTCTCCCGCCCTTCGCCCTGTGTGACTCTAGGGCAGCAAAGAGGAGTCGGGCACCCGGCCTGTTTCATTGCGAAGCGGACACCTCTAGTCAATCCAAGGAGTTTCAATGGGGACACCGACCGTGGCTCCCACAGCATCAAACCCAAAAGTTCCAGGGCATCCCTCCCAGACTGCTCAAAATGAAACAGACCGCCGTCGCCGCAGACGAGCAAAAATCTCAGCCCACGTTCATGTAAAAGCACCCGACGCAGAAAAGCCTTTCGAAGAAATCTGCATGAGCGTCGACGTCTCCCGCGACGGACTCCTGTTCACTTCGGAATCGCAGAATTACAAAAAAGGCCAGATCCTCGACGTCACCTTCCCATACTCAGCCATGGCCGGCGCCATGAATCAGGGCCAGCCCGCCGAGGTAGTGCGCATCGTTTCACAACCCGGCGGAAAATACGGCATCGCAGTCCATTTCCACTCCGCCAAAACAGATACCAAGGGCAAAAAAGAATCGACCGCGCCGCGCACCGTTGCTACTCAGTCAACGGCGGCATCTGCAAACTTGCCGCAATCGGTAGTCCTCGCAATCGAACCCGACCCTCGCGCCGCCGAATCCATGCGCAACATGCTCGAGCAGGATGGCTACACCGTAATCGCCGTCCCCACCGCGCAAGCCGCCTTGGAAATCCTGCGCACCACCGTCCCCTCGGTCTTCATAGCCGAAGTGGAGGCTGAGGATATGTCCGGACACGACCTTTGCGTGATCGTCAAACAGAACGAGCGCCTGCAGAAAGTCCCTGTCATCCTGATGACGCGCTCCGCCCAGCCGGCCGACTACGCCACCAGCCACCAACTCGGCGCCGTCGTGTGCATGGCCAAGCCATTCAAGCCCGAGCGCTTGCAACAAGTCGTCCGTCTGGTCGCCCCTCCGCCCGCGCTCAACAATTCCCATGCCTCGCGTCAAGGAGGCCCCGACCGCGTCGTCTAGTAGGTTATCTGAGAAATGGCTGACGTCAGGGACGCCGTGGCACAGCTACCCCTGCCAGTGTACTTTTGGGTCCCGGGGTTAGGAATATGGTGCGCGCGGATTGCCCCGACTTGTGGTATAAAGTCCGGCCTACTCAGCCACTAAGTGACGCCGGCGGCCTGTAGGTTTTGGGTGTTTGCGCCCAGCAAAACACCCAGAGCCCGCGGCCGCCGGCGCCGCTATTTCCTTCTGCACCGCCAATCGCGTGCTTCCGGAGCTTGCCTCTAACTTGGCACGAGCCCGAACTCCTAGCGATCAGAGCACAAAGCTGTGATCTCGAACACAGTGAGGAATCCGCATCCGGTTTTCTGGCCGAAGCTTCAAATCCATAAGGTTTTGTTGGTTGCGGCTTCAGCCGCGTCCTCTGCTCGCGGCGCTTTTCCTGCGAGCCTTCGTTCTGCGGTTCCTTGGGGGACCCTGGGCACCGGAGATTTCCGGCTCCGCCGTAACCTCCTGGTGCCCGACCAACAACCGGAAGCTACTTACTCGCCCGTAAAGGATGTCTGCCCGAGCGCGATCGCGTTGGCCAACCGCGCCCCCCGCTCGTCTGTCGAAAAATCAAACGTGCATCCAACGAAACGAACGTTTTCAAGATCGATCGGCCCCCTTGCATACCGAAGCCGCGTCCCAATGAAGGTCACATTTGACCATCGGATCCCGTCGATGCTCTGCGACCCGCCTCGAATCCTCACATTTTCTACTCGCACATTGTCCTCAAACGAGCGCCTCGCTGGCGGAAGCAATATCTTGGCCGCTGCCGGCATCCGCGTTGCATCCAGATCCGCTTCTCCGAGGGTCTCCGGGCTAAGCGTGTAGTTCGCCGCCATGGCGCGTGGAATGGTGATCGATACGCTCCTACCACCCCCGCGAGCCTCAGGCCTTCCTGCCGGCGAACGCAACCCGCCAACAGCAGGTATGGCCACATTCGCGTCAGCCGGCGCCGCCTGCACCAGCTTGGGGCTTGAAGATTCTGGCGAATGCGCCGCATCGGTTACATTCTGCGCTACCCGAAGCGCGGCGAGCTCAATTCGCGCCGCCGTCACATGCCGAAACAGCGAATCATTGTCCGGCTGCTGGCTCCATATCCGGTCCAGCCCCGAAACAGTCAATTGAAAAAAATCCGGCTCCGCGTTCTCTGATTTCAGCCGCGCCGTGGTCAACAATGCGGTTGCCTTGTCGGTGAGACTTTCGGCCTGGCTCAAATTTCCCTGGCCGACGTCTGCCACGCCCTTTTCGAGCGCATCGAGTACTTCAAGTTGCCACGGAGTAAAGTCCGTACCTCGAATCACGTCGATTGCCGCGGCCTTCATCGTGGTTCGCCGTGATCGTTGAAATTCAATCTGGTCAGTGACTTCCCACACCATCGCGCCCGCAGCGGCTACCACCAGCCCGATGCCAATCACCCAGGTCCACGCCCGTGCCACGGCGTTGCTTTTCTTCCGCCGTTTCCAGCGTCGCGAACGGGAACTGGGCGTCCAGGCAGTCCACATGCCCAAAGATGAACCTCGATGCGCCATTCTAAATCACTTTTGCCGCAATAACTGACCCATTTGAACGCAATGTGCTTCCCTGTCGCGGTGCTGTTAACTGTTAATACTATCCATTGAGCGGCTAATGGTATGGATTGGAAGAGAGTCCTTTTCTTTCTCAATGCGGACCGCTTTCTAATAAGCCAGTCTCAGCAACCCGCGCCCTCCTTTCTGCGGTACTCACGGTGTGGCAAATCTCGTCCGCACAAGAGAAACAGTAATCGCACAAGACGCTCACCCGCACCTCGCACCCGGACTCGGAGCAAAAAGCGAAAAATGAAACTGCACAAAATCGGATGCGCCGCCCTGCTTGGCAGCTATTCTGTCCACAGGGATCAATCACTTCCTTCACCAAAAAGACGTCGCCCGCTATGCAAAATCGAAGCGCGTCGCCGCAGCGAGAAGGGAGTTTTACTTGTCTTCAGGTCGCGAGAAAATCAGTCTCTCGATAGTTGCAGAGGGCTCTTACCTGTCGACCGCTGATCGCTCGCGCTGCCTCAAATCCCTGAAATCCTGCCGCACATCTTCAATCTTCTCGCGATAAGCCCCCGCATCCCCATACGGCAAAAAATGCGAGTACCGCGAGTGCGGGGCCCGAATCCGCCGCGCATGCTTTACCGGACACCAATGCTGTTCGGTCCTCCCCGCCACTTCGACCACATACGCCATTAGTCCATTCGCATACGAGCAATAGGCGCAATTCAGCCGCTCGAGCGCATTCAAGTAGCACAACTTCCCGCGATCAAAGACGATGTAATCTCCCCGCACCACCTTCGGTATCGCGTAAATCGGAAACGAAAACGCCTGGTAGGTCGTCACGAACAGATCGAGCACCAAAAAGGGGACGATGCAGGCGTAGATGAACGGCGCCGTGAGCGCCACAAAGAACCGTGAGTGCCGTACGTAGTGCCACAGCGAGGCCTTCAGCCGCCGATGGTCCCTCTTGGTCTCCTCTGAGAACCACACTTCCTGTTCGCGCAACTCATAAAACGGTGACCATCGCTCATCACCGGCCTCTGAAGCGTTCGTCAACTGCACCAAAGGATTCTTCTCAGAGCGCTGATCTTTCACATCGGCCTCGGTATTTGCCGAATGGGTAGTTTCCGAGGCGACCTTACCATGCGCTGGTCTGTTCACCTAGCTACGGTGTGACGCGGTTTGATTCCTGAACTCTTGCGCTTCCGCGGGCTGGTGGTACCGAACCTTACCTGAAAACATTACACAACAATTACAAAGCGCCCCGTCGCGCCCTGCTACTCTTATGACGGCAATCGCATCAACCGGACATCCACCCAATGCTACTTAACAGTCTGAAGAGGCAGCAAGCGCACGCCGATGGAATCAATTGGCTGACGAGTTCCGTCATGATCCTGTTTCATTTGGGGGCGGTCGCGGCCCTATTTTTCTTTACTTGGAAAGCCTTCTGTCTGGCCATCGTCTTGTGGTGGATCTCGGGGAGCCTGGGAATCGGCATGGGCTATCACCGGCTGCTAACCCATCGCGGCTATAAAACCCCGAAATGGGTTGAATACTTCCTGACGGTTTGCGCCACTCTGACCCTTGAGGGTGGTCCCATCTTCTGGGTAGGAACGCATCGCATTCATCACAGGTTTTCTGACCACGAAGGCGATCCTCACTCACCCCTTGACGGCAAGTGGTGGTCACATATGGGCTGGATCCTGATGGGAAGATCGCTGCACCATGACAGCACCACCCTGTCGCACTACGTCCCCGACCTTACCAGGGACAAGTTTCACGTCTGGATCACGAAGTACAACTACGTGCCCCTCATCGCACTTGCGATCGTTGTGTTCGCCGTTGGTGGTCTCCCGTTCCTGCTCTGGGGAATTTTCCTGCGCACTGTATTCGGATTGCACGCCACCTGGCTCGTAAATTCGGCTACGCACTCATGGGGTTCGCGCCGTTTCGTCACGCGCGATCACTCAACCAACAGTTGGTGGGTCGCTTTGCTCACCTGGGGCGAAGGATGGCATAACAATCATCACGCGCACCCTGTTTCCGCTCGGCATGGCCTAAAGTGGTATGAAGTCGATTTCAACTGGTACGGCATCTGGGCGCTCAAGAAACTCGGCCTTGCCCACCAGGTTCAAGTCACCAATCTGTCCCGACCGAGGCCCCCGGCACTAGTTTCCACGGTGTAATTTGTCCTCCAGTGTCAAATACGCGGCAGCAAGGCACCTTTCGATAACGAACCAAAAGTGTAGCTTTGGGGTCATCTCGATCTAAATTTACAGGCGCGCAAAAATCCGAGCGCTAGTATCTGGTCGGTGTGTGATCGCAACCGATGAGCATGAGGAGAATCACAATGTCACCGCGGTATTCGAAGCTTTTCGCGATGTTCCTGGCCTTGCCGATGTTTTTCCTGATTGCGGCACCGGCGAACGCGAGATCGAAACATGGTCGCAAGCACGGAAAGCATGTCCCCGCCAAACATCAGGTCACCAAGCACAAAGCCCCGAAGCATAGAGCCTAGGTCCAGTCCTACAAAACGCCCCCGCTCGGTCGAGTGGGTGCGTCTTGGGCGCCTTTCACACGGCCCGCGGCAGGTGGTGGCTCAATGGCACCATCGTCACGTCGGTCGGTTCCCCGCGGCGGCGCAAAGCGGGCGCCTGGACTCCCTGATCGTGTCGAGCAACAGTTTCGCATCGCTCCCTCCGGTTTTCCGGCAGTGTATATGAACACCGGGTAACGCCGCTCAGTTCTCTACAGCCTTCCCGGTATCGCCACGAAAACGCTTCCGGCGTAGTTATCGAAGTAGAGGTGACCTGTGCGCGTCCTAGTCGTTGACGATCATGCCGCCATTCGAACCGGTGTTCGTTCCACGGTGCAGGACTACAGTGGCCTCGAAGTGGTAGGCGAAGCCGCCAACGGTGAAGAAGCCGTTGCTCAAGCAAGAAAGCTACATCCCGATCTGATCATCATGGACATCAGCATGCCCGTCCTGGACGGTCTCTCCGCTGCCCAAATCATCATGCGCTATTACCCGCAAACACGTATTCTGATGTTCTCCATGCACAAAATCCGGCAATTCGTGGAGGCTGCTCGAAGCCTGGGCCTCAGCGGCTATGTTGCCAAAGAGGAAGACGGCGCTTCCCTGCGTCTGGCAGTCGACGCCGTCCTCCACGACCAAACTTACTTCCCCAACCGCGCCTAACCATTCCTCGAAGCGTGCTGTTTGTCGGCCTGATGTGGGCCGAGTAGCGCCACGAAACTGCACTTGGGCAACAAGCTTTCCAGCTCTCTGTCTGGCGCGATCCTACACACTGGGAACCGTTTCAACCTTTCCGCACGGCGTTCAGATCGGGAGAAAGTGTGAGCGCTACCTGGGGACTGCCTTGCGGCGGAGCCATTTTAGGGCCAGCCTTGCTGGGCTGCTGCCGGCAGAACCGCAGAAGCTCCTTCCCGAAGCAGATTTTAAAGGTGGCCGCCAGAGAAGCGCAGGCACGAGCGAGCAGTGTTAGGATTTACTTCGTCGGCGAACTTAATTCCCCAGCGTTTTTCGGCCTGACCTCAACCTGAACCTTCGCCAAACTTACGTCCGATTCAACTCCCGTCGTACTTTCAGCCGTCACCGAAATAAAGTGTGTTCCCGGAAGAAAGATCCGTGAGGGACTCTGCCCCGCTATGCCCTTGACCATGCCGGTGGCATCTTTCGGCACCGGAATGGAGAATAACCGGAACCGGGCCCCGGAAACGTCATACACGTCAAACTGCTTGATGCAGGTCTTCAGCGCAGGCTTTTCAGAACAGGGCGGACTCTTCTGGAAATCATAATCGAATTTGACACTGATGCTGTGCAAGTTTGCCGGGTCGTTCTCTGCCGCCTCCGGCGATGACGGTTGCCCCGACTGCTGTGTCGATTGTTGCGCGGGCTGGGCTTCGACAACCCGCGACGCTCGCGAGCACCCCGCAAGCCCCACTGCCAATCCTACCAGCAGCAGTGCCACCGGCTCGCGAACCCACCGCAAATGCTCGCTCGGTTCCACGCATCGATTTTAGCCAACTAGCCGAGCACTTGCACGGTAATCCCAGAGCCCCGAGGGGAATCTTCGCCCGCGACGCTACGCCACGATCAGAAAACGCATTTCGGGCAAGGCCGCCGCGACCAAGGGAACTCTAGCCTAAGGCTGTGCCGCTTGCGGCGGCGGTTCAGGTTGCGCTGGTGCCGGCGGTTGCAACGGTCCGGCTGGCCCCGTTTGCGGAATCTCGGGAGTTCCATCGGAATGATCCTGCATATACTGCTCCACCGGCTCGTTCCTCAGCACGAACCGGAAGCCCCTTTGAGTATTCACGTCGATCGTCCTCTGCAAATCAAGTCGATCGAAATCAATCGTATGCTCTACCGATTGCCCGCCGTTTGCATCAATCGTCGTAAAATGTAGCTGATCGTTTACAAGCCAGTAGTCGGTAACGTTGTATACCGTCCCATCTTTCAGATACAGCTGTGCCAGTTCTCTTTCTCCGCCGCCGTACAGATATCCTGCCGCCGGCCCGGAAGAATTTTCGTAAATCAGCGGACCGTTTTGATTCTCAACCGCACCTTCCAGGTTCTCCGACGGCGAATACCCATAATTCCCATAGCCATAGTCATAGAAAGGCAGCGCATTGCAACCGAGTCCCCATCCCCAATACGGACCGCAGCTCGGCCCCCAGAATGAATTGAACCCCCATCCGAAGCCCAAAAACGGCAAGCCAAAACCGAATCCAAATCCTCTCCCGGGAAAGATCGGGAACGGCGGCCGCTGCGGGTAGATTGGACGTCGTGGAAAATGAGCCGCGCCGTTGTGCATCCCGACAGGTCCCTCGCCAACGAGCGCATGGCCGTTCGCAACGGGGCCGCTGGCGCGTGTTTGCGGCGCCGAAGTTTGCGAATCCTGCCAGATTTCATGCCCTTCGCCAGAGAAACTCAAAACATGCGAACCGTGCGGGTCGAGCGCGGCGGTTGCATTTCCCGAAGGCGCAAACCCGATAATTGTATGCGGCGCGCTCGCCGGCACTCCCGGCGGAAGTATCACGTGATGGCCAAGAATTGGCCGATTCCCTGCGGGTGGAACCACCAAACGCACCGGCGGTGGCGTGGTCACAAAACCTCGCCCCACCGCGCCAGCCGCGGAGGCTCCCGGAGTTCTCATCGGCGCGACATGCGGCGCCTGCGGTGCCGCAACGTGCGGTGCCCCGGCGTGCGCGCCTGCGCTGAAATGGCCACCGCCATGCTGCGCGGACGCAATCCGTACTGCGCCACACAGCAACGCAAGTCCCCCGGCAAGCACCAAGGAAAATTTCCGGATCCTCGAACCACCACCAATGACTTCAGCCATAATCGCCTCCATGCAGCGCGTGTGCGCCGCGCGGGCCTGCGCGAGGACATTGCCACAATCCTATTACATTTGGATGCCACAGCGCCTGATGAAGTTGCGACGGGCTCGCCGAGGGGAGGGGCCCCTTGCCCGGTGCTAAGGCTTCCCCGTGTATACTCGTTCGCTGTGATTCCTTTTCTGCATCTTGGCCCTCTAACCGTTCCCACCTTTGGCCTCATGGTTGCGACGGCGATGGTGTGCGCATATTTCCTGTTGCGCGCTGATATCCTCCGCCGCGGACTTGCGCCGGATGAGAATTCCGCAGCCGCGGTTGCCGAAGCTTTCATCGCATTTCCCTGCCTCGCGGGAATCGCAGGAGCGAAGCTTTACCATGAATTGCAATCTCCTCGAGAGTTTTTCGCGCACCCGTTGCAACAGATATTCAGTCAGTATGGATTTGCATGGTTCGGTGGCTTGCTCGCAGGTTTCGCGGCCTACGGGTGGCTTGCGTGGATGCGAAAAATTCCACTGCTCGAAATGCTCGACGCAGGTTCTCCAGCCGCGGCTCTGGGCTATGGAATCGGACGCATCGGCTGTCTGCTATCGGGAGACGGCGATTATGGCACTCCGACTTCCCTGCCATGGGGAATGAGTTTCCCGCACGGACTGGTGCCCACAACCGAGCGGGTTCATCCCACTCCCCTCTACGAATTTATAGTCGCCTGCCTGATTGCATGGTGCTTGTGGCGTTACGGAGCAAAACAGGTCGCTGCGCGTTCGGCGGGGCTCCATTCACCTAGTGCGCGCAGGGGCACAGTGTTTGCAGCCTATCTTGTACTGACCGGAGCGGCACGCTTCCTGGTCGAATTCATTCGCATCAATCCGCGCTCCTTCCTTGGCATGTCCAATGCGCAGGCCGCAGCTCTGCTATCCATGATCGTGGGCGCCGCGATCTGTTGGCGACTCCGCCAAAGAACAGAACACTAGCCCTAAACCGTCAGTCCTGGGTGTAGAAACGTTCTTCAGGGCCTCACCGCCCAGGCAGTGCTAGGATTACGGCATTTATCTTGCGATTTGTTCTGATGATCTTCACTTGGTGTTCAATTGGATTTATGTTCGATTTTGATATTGACAGTCTTTATACGCCACGTTAATGTGCCGAAAATCTCGCCAACTTCAGCTGAGGCGATCGGACCGGTCGAAACCAATGGCGAGCCGGTCTGTGATCGGGGGCCTCTTGCCGTAGGGGCTCAAATTCGCGGAAGCGAAAAGGGTAGCTTGGGCGATACTTTATGAGCGCGAAACCGTATAGGATATTGGTTGCTGACGATCACTCCGTAGTGCGTCATGGTATCCGAGCCATGCTGCAAAGCCAGCCCGGCGTGCAAGTCTGCTGGGAAGCTTCCAATGGCGTTGAGACGTTGCGGTGCATTAAGAAGGAAAAGCCGGATTTGGTTGTTCTGGATTTGACCATGCCGGAGATGAACGGTCTGGAGGTCGTCCGGGCTGTCCGAGCGGAGTCGCCATCGACCGACATTCTCGTGCTCACGATGCACTTTTCTGAAGAGTTGGCACGCGAAGTTCTCAGTTGTGGAGCTCTAGCTTACGTCCTGAAGTCGGATGCCGACACCGATCTTCTTGTGGCGCTCGACCACGTGAGGCATCACCAGCCTTATTTCACGAGCCAACTTGCCATCTCGATGACTCAAAATTATCTGCGCGGCGGAAATCTCCTCTCACAGAGTGCTCTGCCGGGCGCGCCCCTCACGGCTCGCGAAATCGAAGTCGTGCAACGACTGGCGGAAGGCAGAAGCAATAAGGAGGTGGCCAGCGATCTTGGTGTATCAACACGCACGGTTGAGAGCCACCGCAATCACATCATGCGCAAGATGAATTTCAATAGCTTTAGTGAGTTGGTTCGTTTTGCGGTGCGAAATCATCTGGTTGACTCGTAAAAGTTGGGTCCTCCCCAGTAGCTCGAGAGCCCAGCCTTTGCAGCACATTTCGACTGGGCCCGGTAGTCTAGGACGCTTTCTTTACAGCTTTCCGCCGACCGCGGCGACGAGTTGGTTTTTCAGTGGGAGGTTCGCCGATTAACTCGGCCGTCCACATGGAGGTGACGAATTTCTTTACGCCGTGATCGTCGAAGTCAATCGTGGTGCGTTCCGTATTTGATTCCGTAACCGTACCGACTCCGTATTGCTGGTGGCGGATCGTCTGACCCTCGACCAAGATTTGCACGTTGCCTCCTTGGATTTGCGGTAATAAATGGGTTATGAATTCAAAACTGCAGGGTGAAGCCTCTCAAGATTTGGGAAGCTCCCTGAAAGAAACCAAGGCAGAATCTGGAGGCCAACAACTCGCTCTGCTTGTAGCCCGTTGGGAGCCTGCCTTCACCTCGAACTCGACCGCTTGAACCTGGTTTTAGCTCTGATCCTTCTGCTTCGATTGCCGAGAAATGGACAAACATGCTCGCCAGATTGACGCTCGATGAAGCCGTAACTCTTGGCTGCTCCGGAACCACGGCAGCGGATCCGGTTCTCTACTCACTCAATTCGCCCCTAAGTTACTGATATGCAAAATTTTAGTACCAAGACCGCGGTACGCATTGCCACCGGTGTTAGACCCTACAAAAAAAAGCTGCGCGGGGCTTCTCCCGGCAGCTATCAACTGGGTCGAAAAAAGGTCATGGCTACAAACGCAGTAGACACTGTAGCAAATGGCTGGTTGTTCCGCAAGTTTGAACTGCGCGACATCGACGCGGGAACGCTCCTCTGGCTGGACACTGGAAACTTTTGGCAGACATTAGCGGGCTTCTGACGCGTTTGCCGAGTGTGCCGGGACTCCCAAGGCAGCTAAATCGCTCTAAGGTTGCAATCAGCGACTGCGAAGCGGGTCAGGACGAATGGCCGGCCTCGGAGTCGAGGTGCTTCATTTGATGCTCGCCATAGCGAGTACCGGCTACCTCGGAGGCGGGGACGATTCTCTCGATCGTCGCTAGGTCTTCGGAGGAGAGCTTTACGCGCAGCGCCGAGAGAGACTCTTCGAGTTGCCGGCGCGTGCGAGCGCCCATGACGGGGACGAGGTTGTCACCTTTTGCCAGAACCCAGGCAATGGCTAGTTGCGCGGGACTGGTTCCCTTCTCCCTGGCGAGGTGGTTCAGGGCATCGATCAGGCGCTGATTGCGGGCGCGATTTTCTCCGCTGAAGCGCGGGAAGTGATTGCGCATATCTCCCCTCTCAGTTGGCCGGGATCCGCTGAGCAGACCGCGTGATAAGACCCCGTAAGCGGTCACCGCAATGCCGAGTTCCTTGAGCACAGGGAAAATTTCCTTCTCAGGCGTGCGGCTGATGAGCGAGTACTCGATTTGCAGATCGCTGATCGGATGCACAGCGTGCGCACGGCGTATCGTCTTTGATCCTACTTCCGAAAGACCGATCGCGCCGACGTAGCCGGCTTTCACCATTTCGGCAATGGCGCCGATCGTGTCCTCAATAGGAACGGAGGAATCAAGGCGTGCGGGACGATAAATATCAATGTGATCGACGCCCAGGCGCGTAAGGCTGTGCGCAAGGAAGGTCTTCACCGCTGCAGGGCGTGCATCGTAGCCGAGCCAGCTTCCATCTGGTCCGCGAAGAGCGCCGAATTTAACCGAGAGCAGAGCTTTATCGCGGCGGCCTTTAAGCGCGCGGCCGACCAGAAGTTCGTTCTGGCCCATGCCGTAGAAATCACCCGTGTCGATTAGGTTGATGCCGTTATCAATCGCGGCATGGATGGTCGCGATGCTCTCATTCTCGTCTGCGTGTCCATAGATGCCGGACATCCCCATGCACCCGAGCGAAATGGGAAAAACCATGGGCACATTTGTCCCCAGACTTCGCCACTCGGCCTGTCGGTCTGCCATCTCCGAAATTCCCCCTGCGCATGTTAGTGCCAACCTGCCCCGAAACACTATCGCGATTGCCTGCGCCGAGCAAATGGGAATGACGCGAGGAAAGAAGCGTCAGCACTTAAACCACGGTTAGGCTAGGCCCGTGAGGCGCGCATAGTCGTCAAAACGGGCGAGATCCTCGAGGGATCCTCGGAAACCGAGATAGCCGTCGGGCCGGATGACCATGATCCGGTTCTGGCTGCCAAAAAGCTGTGCAAGCTCGGGTGTGAGCAACGCGATCGCGGGAACCACGCCGGTTGAAACTGAAGAGGCCGGCATAAAGCCGCGGCCTGCAGAGGCAGAAGCGGGTTCGGCAGCCGGGAATTCCGACGAAGTCGGATGGTAGCCTGGCGTTTCGCCCACCGAAGATTCAGCAGGAGCCTCGATTTCGGTTCCCAGAACACCTTCGGTGCTGCGCAGCTCAAGCACGTTTGCGCGCGGCACCCGGGCGCGAACCCTCAGCATGTCTTTGAGGCCAATTCCGAGGGCCAGGGCCCGGCCATCTGTCAGCGCATCCAAGAGCCGGCCGCGCTTGCCGGTGGCGTATTCCACGTCGGGATTTGGCACGCGGTCGCCGGCGCGCAATGTCCCGTCGCCGCCATAGTCGGCAACGATCGATGAGCTGCGATAATCGATGGTCGTCTCAGAGACAAAGCCGGCCAGGGCCGTTTGCACCCAGGGGAAATTGGACAGAGCCGGCGCTACCAGATCGCGAATGCGCTCGAAAATCGTGTTGGTGCTGGTTGCGGCGGAAAAACCGCGGGAGGTGATTTTCAGCAGCGCTTTGCCAACTCCACCGCGCTCTTCGTCGTAGGTATCGAGAAGTTCGGTTCCAGCGCCGTCGGCAACAGCTGCGAGTTTCCAGGCCAGATTGGCAGCGTCCTGAATCCCTGTGTTCATTCCCTGACCTGCTACCGGAGAATGAATGTGCGATGCATCTCCGGCCAGAAACGCACTATCGGCACGATAGTGCGCGGCTTTGCGCTGATGGATGTGAAAGGGCGTCATCCAGGCGGAGGATTTCACGGTGAGGCGGGCACCGACGCGGTCGATTGCGCCTTGGAAATCAGCGAGCGTGAGTTGACGGTCGAGAGGTTGGGCGGTGGCCTGCGGATGAAGGGCAACGATCACCCGCAGCAGCGTATCATTCAGACGACCGACGAAGACGACGTCGCCGTGATGCAGGTGTAAACGAAGCTCGTCGCCCGGGACGTCGGGGCCGCTGAGTTCGAAATCGCCAAGAAAGAAATCCAGGCCCACGGTATCGCCCTCAAACGACACCTGCATGCCCTTTCGGACCACGCTGTGAGCACCGTCGGAGCCGATGAGCCACCGTGCCGGGACCGATTGCTTCACTCCCGATCTATCGCGGAGCTCCGCGATGACGCCATCCTTGCTGTTCTGAAAGGAAACAAGCTCGGTCCCGCGCTCGATTTCGCAGCCCAACGAACGAAGACGCTCCGTCAGCAGACGCTCGGTATCGCACTGTGGGAGGAAAAGGACAAAGGGATAGCGGCCAGGGATTCGGTCAAATTCGAAAGAGACGATTGTCTTCCCCTCGCTCGCCAACGAGCCGCGCAGCAGCTTGCGCCCTCGCGCGAGGGCGTCCTCAGCGACTCGGTAGCGCTCGAATTGCTCAAGGGTCCGAGCCTGGACCACGAGCGCTTGTGAATGTCGCGCGGGCTGCTCAGCTTTGTCGATGATGCGGACGGGCAGACCGGCGCGTTTGAGTTCCACGGCCAGGGCCAAGCCGGTGGGCCCGGCGCCTACGATCAGGACGTTGTGATCCTGCCTCACCCTCGGAGTATAAGCGAGTTCGGCTGGGAACGAGCGCCGGCAGTGACCTGCAAGCAAGACGGTTTACACGATCCCGCCGTGAATCCGGGGAGTTTAAAAGTACATCGAATCTTACAGACCGGTGGAGAGTTGCCCCGAGGTAACGACGATGAGTGCTTCGCTCAGTCTGCGTTCGAGATTGTTCAGGATACTGCAACTTATTGTTCCCGAAGGCTCTTCTCTGGATGCTGTTTTTGGTTCCTATGACGATTGGCGAGAGGTGCGAAAGAAAACCTTGGCCGAACGGGCTGCGCAGGCCGCTTTGAGGCCAGCAACGAAGACCGGCGCCGGCCTAGAGTCACCCCGATCGGAATAGTTCGGTTCCGGTCAGCTGATTTTTTGCTCGAGCTCGGCCCATCGGGCGTAGAGATTTTCAATCCTTTGTTGGAGCTCCTCGACCTGGAGGCTGGTGGTGCGGAGCAGAGCGGGCGTACCCGTAACGGAGGGATCGTTTAGCGAACCGAGTTGAATTTGGAGTTCCCTTTCCGCTTGAGCGATTCGCTCCTCGATGGTTTCAAATTCGCGCACTTCGGTGAAGGTTAGCTTTTTTTTGCGCGTAGCCGAGGGCTTGATCACCGAGGCATCGTTGTTCTCGCGTGCCGCCTCGGCTTTCATCAAAGCAACCCGGGTTGCTTGCTGCATGTTTTGCCAGGAATCCCACTGCCAATAGCTCGCGAAACGCTCGACGGCGCCTAAACCATCGAAGCCGAGCACGACTGTGGAGACACGGTCGAGCATATAGCGGTCGTGCGTGACCAGGACAAGCGAGCCGCGAAATTCCAGCAGGCTCTCTTCCAGAATTTCGAGGGTGGGAATGTCGAGATCGTTGGTGGGCTCATCAAGCAACAGCAGGTCGGCTGGCTGAATCATCAGTTGAGCAATCAGCACGCGGGCACGCTCTCCACCGGAGAGTCGGTCGACGGGGCGGTTGAGGTCTTCACCTGTAAACAGAAACCGGGCTGCCCAGGCGGCTACGTGAATCACGCGGTCCTGGTAAATCACCGAATCGCTATCGGAAGCGAGGGCGCGGCGCAGCGTCAGGCCGGGATCCAATTCCCGGTTCTGGTCGAAGTAAACGATGCGAAGTCCATCCGCTTTGAGGATCTGACCGCTCATAGGCCGAAGTTCGCCGCGGAGCAAGCGTAATAGCGTCGTCTTGCCGCATCCATTGGGTCCAACCAGTCCCATTCGCATGCCAGCGGTAAGTGTAAAATTCAGACCTTCCCAGAGCCTGCGGCCCTTGACCGAGTAGGCGACGTCTTCCAGCTTGACCAGTTGCTTGGTCTGACGATCGGTGGCCGAAAAATCGATGCTCGAGGTGTCGGTACGGGTTCTAGAGCTCAGCTCGACGAGTTCGCCTATCATTTCATGCGCTTGATCGATACGCGACTTTGACTTTGTGGTACGAGCCTTGGGCCCGCGGCGCAGCCACTCGATTTCGGTGCGGACGCGGTTCTCCAGCGCGTCCTGGCGCCTCTGTTGCGCATGAAGGTACTGCTCTTTCGCTTCCAGGAAGGCGCTGTAGTTGCCGCTGACGCGGAGGAAACCATCCGAATAGGCCCGGCTCAACTCCACGATTTCGCTTGCGACGTTCTCGAGAAAGTAGCGGTCATGGCTCACGACCACGCACGCAAACGGGGCGCTCCGCAGCAACGACTCGACCCATTTGATTCCAGCCAGGTCGAGGTGGTTTGTGGGTTCATCCAGCAACAGGATATCCGGTTGCTGTACGAGCGCCTCGACGATCGCTAGCCTTTTGCGCCAGCCACCTGACAACGATTCGGCTGGAATATCCAGCTCGGTGAAGCCGGCGCGGCCTAGCGTTTCCGCCATCCTCGAGGCGCGCTCCTCGTGTGGCACGGCGACGCCTTCAAGCGAATTTTCAACGATCGAGCGGATTGTCGCGCCGGGAACAAAACCGGAGACCTGTAAGACGCAATTGAAACGCGTTCCCTTTCGCACGGCGACCTCGCCGGTGTCCGGTTTGACGCGCCCGTCCAGGATGGCTAGCAGCGTGGACTTGCCCGAACCGTTCGGCCCGATCAGTCCGATGCGGTCGCCTTCTGATACCGTGAAGGAAATATCCTGAAATAGCGGAGCAATTCCGTACTGTTTGGACAGTTTATGAGCGCTGAGAATAGGGGCCAAATTAGAAAGTGATCTCCGCGTTTAGTTTACACGCGATTCGCGAATCGAACTCCTCTGCTGCCAGCGGCCGCCAACCGCTGGGCCGAGCAGTTCCAGGCCGTGCTTTTGGAAGACAGGAACAAATGGTTGCGGGATCGGGCACTCACGCCGCGGGGTACGAGGCTAAACACTTCGAAGCAAGGATCAAGACCGCCAGGAACCACCGTGACGATCCTGCGCTCGCTGCCGAGATTGGGAAGCTGTGGCGGGTACCGCGAGGCTCGCAAGCTCGGTTGCACCTGGGCCGGTCCGCATCGGACCGATTTCAAACAGATGCTGGCCTTCGACAGGCACAATTTTACCCACAGGTCGTCGCCACCAATGCAGAACGCATGGCGAAGACGATTGCTCCATGCTTCTGCCGCCAACGCTTCAAGAGTCGATACGGCCTGAGGGCCTTCGGCTGCTCCGGTAGAGTCATTGTCAATGCTCCGGGATTGCTATTCGTGTCCTTTCAAGGCGTGGGTGCCATGTGTGACCGCGGCACCGGCACGCAGAGCTGCTGCGATCAGCACGACTTCGGAGATTTCGGGGTCGGTAGCACCCGCCTCGCGCGCGCGATGGGAATGGATCTCAATGCAATACGGACACTGGGTTGTGAACGCTACCGCCAGGGCCATAAGTTCCTTGTATTTGACGGGAACTGCTCCGTCCGCCATGGTCGCCTTGTCAAAAGCCCAGAAGGCCTTCATTGCGTCGGGAGCGTTAGCCTCGATGATCTTGAGCTTGGCGAGATTCTTCATGTCGTACATGGCATCCTCCTGATGATGGGAGCAGGAATCGTGTTTTTGCGGAGCGAGCATTATATAGCGGGCTTGATGGAAGCTTCGCGATCTTTTTGAATCCCCGGGGAAGCGAACCATGGCGATCCGCGGATTTAAGCCTATGGAATGAAGTCCATGGCTTTGGACGCCAGCCGGTCGAAGGCTCGTACAGATAGTTCCAGATGTTCTTCCCGCGTGTCTTCGATCTTGTTGTGGCTAATGCCACCGACCGATTGCACAAACATCATAACCGTGGGGATACCAGAGCGTGCCACTTCGGCTGCGTCGTGAAGCGGGCCGGATGGCATGCGATGGGATCTGCCGGCAACTTCGCCGATGGCTTGATCGCATAGATCGAGCATTGTGGGATGAAAAGCAATCGGTTCGATTTGCCAGATTGGCGACCATGCGACCGTGCAATGTTCTTCGCGGGCAAAACGTTCGCTCGCTTCGCGAGCCTCACCGAGCATTGCTGCGAGGACGGCCGGATCCAGATCCCGCTGGTCAAGTGTGGCTTCACAGCGCCCCACGACGGCGGTGACGATACCAGGGAAAGTCTTGACGCTTCCCATGGTACAAACCGCGTCGGAGTGCTTGGCCGCGATCGGACGAATTTCCAAAGCAAGTTTGGCGCAGGCGGCCAAGGCGTCCTGGCGGGCGTTCATGGGCGTCGAGCCGGAGTGGGCCTCCTGTCCGTGAAAGGTGATGGCGTGGCGCTCGACGCCTTTCGTGCCGAGCACCGCCGCGAGCGGAAGCCCCATGCGCTCGAGCACCGGGCCTTGTTCGATGTGCAGTTCGATGTATGCGGCGGCATTTTTCTGCTCGATTGTGGCTTCGGAGAACCGATCCATTTCAACGCCGCAGCGCCGAAGAGCCTCGGACATCAGGATTCCTTCGCGGTCAGCGCGAACTCGGTCGGCAGCGACTGTCGCAGTACCGGCGAACGCAGAAGAGCCGAGCAAGCTGCGGCCGAAACGGGCGCCTTCCTCATCTGCCCAATCGACAAGGCGAATCGTGACCGGAGGATGGCCGTGATATTCATCGTTGATCCGTCGCAGCACTTCAAGTGCAGCGAGGACGTTTAAAGCGCCGTCCAGCCAACCGCCGTTGGGCACCGAATCAAGGTGCCCACCGATGAGCAGGGCCTTCTCTGATCTGCCCGGCAGGGTTGTCCAGTTGTTCCCCGCCGCGTCTTGGTGAGTCTGCACCGGCAGTTTCGCCAGCTTACCAGCAAACCACTCGCGTGCCTTCAACCAGGTGTCGGTCCATGCAACGCGCTGTGCGCCCTGGGCGTCGCCGGTCAATTCGCGGAGTTCTTTGAGGTCGGCAAGTGTTCTTTGGGGATCGAGAGACATAACCTTCCTTCTTTGTGGGCCGCCTAGCGTAGCAAATCTAGTTACATTTCAAAATGCCGTCGGACCTGCGGCGCAAGGCGTCTCAATGTGAGATGGGCTGATGGACGTGTCCAGAGGTCTTCCCGTCCCGGAAGCACTTTTCCTATGGCAGGTGCCGCCCAAGGTCTTAAGTACCTCTATTTCAGCTCCCATATTCGGCTCCGGAGTTGCTACTAGCTATGTCGGAATCGCACTTGGGAGGGACAATGCTTAAGAAGTTGGCACTACTGGCTATTGCAGTGAGTTTCGCACTGACCGCAAACGCGGATACGTTTATCGCAAGCGACGCAGCGAACACGACCAATGACTCGGGGACGCAAGGGCTTGTCAACGCTGGACCGACGCAAGACATTGCGCAGCATCCGGCTTGGGCGGCGCCTTTGCCTGGGTCGAGCTGGATTTCCTACGCTGTCACCGGTGATCCATCGCTTTCCAATTACTATGTGGTGCCCAACGGGACTTCGGTCACCTTCTCCCAGACCTTCAACCTTGACAGCCCAGCCACCGGCGGTACGTTGTCGGTGATGGCCGATGACACCACGTCTGTAATTCTGAATAACGTCACGATCTATGCGGCAGCTCTCGGAGGTTCCTATCCGACCTGCTCGAGCCAACCGATCGGATGCTTGACCAGCACGGCTGCGACGATCGATCTCAGTGCTTTCCTGAACGACTTTAACACCGGGCTGAACACGATTTCCTTTCAGGTGTATCAAGAAGCCGGTGCTTCGTTCGGTCTGGATTATGCGGGGACGGTCTCGACGCCCGAACCTGGAATGCTGGCGATGCTCGGCATTGGGCTGGCTGGCCTGTTCTTGCTAGGCCGTCGGCGGAACTTTGCCCCGGGCCTGGCCGAGTAATTTCAGTCCTTACTTCTCCTTCGGTCGAAAAGAAGCTGACTTCCTACGAGTCAGCTTCTTTGTCTTTCAAAACGCACCGCTCACTTACACGGTTGGCCTTTGGGCCATCTGGGTCTTACCTCTGAGACACAGGAACGCCGCGGGCCGCTGTCCACCAGGAGGGGGGATTGGTAATCTGATGTGCAAAACCCTATGCCCAAGAGCTGGCTTCCTAAGGCGGTTTTCCTCCTGGTCGCGCTCGTGGCGCTGTGGCAATGCGCCACCAGTTTTTCGGTTATGCCCGATCGGGTCGCGTCGCATTTTGCTGCCTCTGGTTTGCCTAACGGATGGATGACCAAGCAGGCGTTCTTTATGGTTTACGGTGCGATGGTCCTGCTCGCGGCGCTCATCGAAGTTTACCCCGCCCGTTCGATCGCGAAATCACCTTCGCGAATCCATCTTCCGAACAAAGAATACTGGCTGGCGCCTGAACGCCGCGCCGAAACGTTGGCTTGTTTTGAAGAGTATTTTGCATGGTATGGTTGCGTTTTTCTGCTGGTTGAAGTGCTCGCGATGGGGTTGGCCATTCAAGCGAACCTCAATCCTCCTCCGCGGCTCTCCACAGGGCCGATTTGGATGGTCGTTGTCGGGTTCGTTGCCTTCAACATCGGGTTTGTGGTCCAGTTGCTGCGTCGTTTTTCGAACCCGAATCAATAAACATTCGATTCTATAATTGCGCGACAAAAGCGCTCTCCGCCTGGGGATGTCGTATGATGGCGGCGGGCTTGAACGGGTATGTCTGGGGATTTTCTGCGGAGGGGAAATTCGATGTTTTCAACTTTTAGAATGCGTACGCTGGCCGTCGTGCTGTTGCTCGTCTTGGCGTCGCCGCTGTTGCGGGCCCAGGATGAGTCAAAGCCTTCTGACGCCGACGCGGCGGCGATTAAGCAGGTTTTCGCGAATTTCTATGAGGCTTTCAGCAGGCAGGATGCGCATGCCACAGCAATGACCTTTGCAGCGGAGGGCGATTTCACTAACATGTTTGGGATCCACGTGCATGGTCGCGAAGCGATCGAAAAGCGATTCGCGGCGCTCTTTGCCGGCAACCTCAAGGGCACAAATCGGACCGATACGGTCCGAAACATACACTTTTATGGGCCCAATGTGGCGTTTGTCGACGCAGATACGGTGATTAGCGGCACCAAAGAAGCAGATGGATCGGCGGGGCCAGTTCGCCGGGGATTGATGATCGTAGTCATGACCAAGGAAAATGGGACCTGGTACATCAGCAATTTTCATGAGGCGGAATATCCGAATCGTGCGCTTCCCGTGGTCTCGTCGGCGAAATAAGGCACCCGGTGCCCTGAACGGCTAAGGAGGTGGAAGATGATCCGGCGTCAATTTTTCAAGGATTCGCTAATCGCGGCGGCCGTTCTTCCCGCACGTGGGTTTCTAGGTACTTCTGGGGCGTCCAGCGCCGCGCCCTTGCCGTGCGAACCGGGGGAATTTCCAAAGTCGCCGGGCCTAACCAAATACGTGACAGACTTCGTCGTGAACACCCGGTATGAGGACATACCGGCCAATGTGATCGAGCTTGGCAAGAAGACGATTCTCGATGGATTCGGCCTGGCGTTGGCTGGCTCGGTTGCAGTCAGCGGGCCAATCATCCGAGGATACCTCGAAGCGGTTGGACTCAAGCCCGGCAACGCGAGCGTAATTGGGACGAAGCTGAAAGTGCCCGCGCGGTTTGCCGCCCTCGCCAATGGAATCGCGATTCACGCCGATGATTATGACGATACCGGCTCTGCGCTGCACGTGAATGCTCCGGCCCTGCCGCCAACTTTCGCGTTGTGCGAGGTGGAACGGCGCTCCGGGAAGGATTTCATGCTGGCCTATCACGTGGGTGTTGAGGTGGAAAACAAGGTCGGGGATGCGATTTCGCAACGTCACAATGGCGATGGGTTCCACACGACGGGAACCGTCGGCTGCTTCGGAAGCGTTGCTGGGTGCGCCAAGCTGCGAGGGCTAACTCCAGCCCAAACCGCGAGGGCCTTTGGGCTGGGGGGATCGCAGGCCAGCGGATTGCGTGACAATTTTGGCACGATGACCAAGCCCTTTCACGCCGGACACGCAGCAGAGGCCGGCGTTATATCCGCGGATCTTGCGCTTCTTGGCTGGACGGCCGCCGAAGACATTCTGGAAGCGCCGCTTGGTTTCTATCAGGCCGAAGGCGGCACCTATGATCCGGGCCAGATTGCGGGACGTCTTGGGGCGCCGTGGATGTTCGCGTCGCCCGGTGACCTGATCAAGCGCTTTCCGTGTGGCACAATTCAACAAGCGGTGATGGATGAGATGCTGAGCCTCATCAAAGCGAATAGCATCAACGCAACGGGGGTTGAAAAGGTAGAGATTGGGGGGAACGCCAACAACGTGAACACGCTGTTTCACCACCACCCGAAGACGGGCCTGGAGGCAAAGTTCAGCATGGAGTATGCGGTGAGCATTCTGCTGGTGGAAGGCCGGGCGGGGCTGGGTGAGTTTACTGATGCCGTCGTGCTTCGACCTGAGGTCCAGGATATGATCGGGCGTTCGCGTTTCTACGTGGACCAGCAGTATGACAATCGAGGAACGCACCGTGAATCGCTTCAGTCGACGCTCGTGGAAGGGAATTTCATCAGGGTCTACATGAAGGATGGCAGGGTTATCACCGGCAAGAGTACATTTGCCAAGGGCAGTCCGGAAAACCCCATGAGCTATAAAGAGGTCGCCGAAAAGTTCCGGGAAAACGCTGAATTTGCGAAGTGGCCGGGCCAGAAGGCGGAATCGGTCATCGAGATCGTAAAATCGCTCGAAGCTTTGCCGGACCTGAGCAGACTGACCGCTGCCCTAACAGTTTAAAGCCGCGCTCGATGAGTGGCGTGGAGAAGCCAAGGTGTTACGCCGCAATCTCGCTCGGTCCCGTTTCCCGAGTTCCAAAAATGGATGCTGCAGTTCGTTCACGACAGTCGTAAGCGACGTAGCGATCTATCGACACAGCCTGCAGCGAAGCAACTAATCTCCTGGCTGCCTCGAGATCTTGGACGCGCTTGACCCACAATAACCGTTCTTCAGGAAGTCGTTTGTAAATGTCATAGCCGTATTTCATAAGTCAGCCTCCGAGAAGAATATCAGAGCATTTTTCGTTTCCGCCGCCCCGGTGATGGTTACGCCCCAGCCACCAGCCGTGCTAGCCAGTATATGAGTCGTCTTGTACGCGAATACCCCGGTGCTTGCCATCGGGCGGCTTGCGTAATCACGGAGGGGATTTTCCCTAGTCACCAAATGTCCAATGACAGACCGGGACCGTGGAAAAACGAGAGGGCTGAATGAGCAGCGAGAGTTGAGAATGGGGCGTCAGTTTCGGCCATCGACGCCCCCATCGAACCGGGAACTGGCGAACAAACGTAGGTCTAGTGATGAAACAAACCAACGTAGCTGCTTTTGCCTACGATGTGGCCATCCATAGCTTTCAGGATATCGGCGCGGGGCGTTCCGGCCGGCAGATCGAGTTTTGTGTCCAGGGCGTAGAGCTCGAAGACGTAGTGATGAGCGGGGCCGCCTTTCGGCGGGCAGGGGGCCTGGTAGCCGTTTACACCGCGGATGTTTTTACCCTGCATGCCTCCGTCGCCAACAGCGGTGTCAGGCGCGATGCCTTCGGCAAGAGAACTGGCAGAGGCGGGGATATTGAAAACCGTCCAGTGGGTGACATCCAGTATGCCCTTCTGCGGGTTGGCATCAGTGTCATGCATGATCAGCGTCAGAGTGACGGCGGCCTTGGGGACGTTCGTCCAGGTAAGCGCGGGCGATACCATGGGAGCGCCTTGTGCCACGTCACACCCGTATTTCGAGGGGACGTCGCCTCCGTCGCTAAAGGCGGAGGTCTTAAGCGAGAGCGGTGGCGGGGGGGAGTCGCTGGCGCACCACCTTGTCGTCCGACTGCCAAACCGGCGCCGCCAGCCACGATCAGGCCGAAAAGTCCCAGCGACAAACTCGCGCTCTTTCGCATGCTCATTCCCTCCCCTTTTGCTGTTCCCAGATTTGCCTGTTTGCGGCAGGCAGGGAGTCTATACCGAGTTCCGTGGGAGTATCAAGCCTGAGTTGTTGCGGAACGAACGGAATATGGGCCCTGGCGATGCCTGCCTACTCAGAAACTTTCTCGGCCCCAGCCGCCGGGATCGAGGAAGAACGCTGCAAGCCGATCTCGTCTTCAATCGTCTCCAAAGATCGACCCTTGGTCTCAATTCCGAACAGAATAAAAATCAGGCCGGATGCAACGAAGCAGGCCGCGAGAAATGAGTACGCGGGTAGGAGTGCGGCAACCGATGCCGCCGGCGTGATGATGTTTGATGATCCCACGATAAGAGCCAGACCGAGCGGGCCGACAATTTTTCCGAGTCCTCCAAAGCCGTAAGCGGCACCCATGCCGGTGCTGCGAATCGACGACGGCCACACCTCTGCAGAATACGGGCCGACAATTGCAAATCCGCCTTCCACAAAAACGTCTGCTGCGATCAACAGGATCCAGAATAGCGAAACCCTGCCCAGGAAGACGCCATGCCAGATCGCGCCGGCCATCAGAAAGATCGCCGAGCCGAAGCCAACGATGCCTCCCGAAGCTTTGCGCCCTATAATGTCGGAAAGAAAGGACATGGTGACCTTGCCCGCGAAACCGCCGATATTGACAAAGATCATCAACATTGCCGCTCGCGCAGGCGTCACCGGTAAGAGCTGCACGAGCAGTGTCGGCGCCCAAAGCTGCATTCCGTAGTAGCCGACTTGCGAAAATAAGTTCACCGAGAAAGAAACAGCCACACTCTTCGGGTAGCGGAAGATGTCCCATAGACGGCTGGTCTGCGGTGTTTCGCGGTACTGCGTCATTGCTGGAATCTGGGCAGCATCCATCTCGAGGGCCCAGGCTAGCGATTTTCGAGCCTCCTCGAAGCGCCCCATTTGAATCAGCCATCGCGGAGATTCAGGAACCCAGGCTCGAATCAAGAGTGTGAGGAGCCCGGGTACGACTCCAATCGCAAACAGCCCGCGCCAGCCAACATACGGCGTTGCCGTAGCGCCAAGGAAAGCGCCGATCAGGATGCCCAGTGGAACCGATGAGGTGACCAGGCCGCCAACCATGCCCCGTTTGGAGGAAGGCACGAATTCCTGAACAAGCGGCAGGTCGACGCAATAGAGTCCCCCTGTTCCGAATCCGATGATGAACCGAAAAATCGCGAGGAACAGCCACGCGCCGTCAGGAGTGAACGTCAAAATGCCTGTGGCCAACGAGAAATTAACGACTGTCAGAATGAATGTTTTTCGGCGTCCGATCTTGTCCGCCAGCCAGCCATAGAAAACCGAGCCGAACATGGCGCCGAAACCCGAAGCAAGCAGTACGACTGCGGACTCACCGAAGGTTAGCTTCCAGGGAGAGGCGATGAAGGCTACCACGAAACCAATGAGGAAATAGTCGAAGAACTCGAGCATGTCTCCGAGAATCGCCGCCAGGATGATCCGGCGCTGGTTACCGGTAAGTTTCGTTTGGCTTTCGAGATAGTTCAGCATGTATCCGGGGACGCCACTAACTCGGTCGGAGCAACTCCAGGTGGTTCAAAAATCATATCACAGCAGCGGACTTGCGCTGGGGTCTAGGGCGACCGGACAGGCATCTTCCGGGTGGGCTGGTGGGGGCGGGTTTCTTGGAAGCAGCTCACACTTATTGAACAAGGCGCTAGCGCCGGAAGTGCAGAGCAATCGCCAACAATCCCAGAATAAAGATTGCGGCGAGGAGCGCTCCCTCTACAAGCGCGTCGCGGTCAGGTTGCGATCGCATTTCGACATCCTCAAGGACAGAAAATCCCGCTTCACAGTGAAGGAACCGAGGGCCGACACAGGGTTGCTGGGGAGAGTACCGTAATTTGTGGTTACCACAAAGTGAATTGTATAGTGGGACTAGTAGAAAGAAGGATGGAGCGAAGAAATGGAGCCTGGGATGAACATCGGAGCGGAGGATTCAGCTGTTACGCAGATTTTAGTTGCGACGATGAGACTAGGTTAAAGGCCTCGGCCAGTAATTGGTAGGAACGGCGGCGCTCGGCGTGGTCATAAATCATGGTGCTAATCATGATTTCGCCAGCGCCGGTCTGGTTGAGCAGGTTTACCAGCTTTGAGCCGACAGTGGCAGGCGAGCCGATGAAGATGCGTTCGTGATTTTCGCGCATCATGACGCGTTCTTCGGGGGTGTAGGGATAATCGGTGGCCTCCGCGACACTCGGCAAGCGTCCTCGCTTTCCCAGCCTAAAACGAAGAAGCGTGAGTTCCAGCGGGCGCGCGATTTCCCGGGCGTGCTCCTCAGTTTCCGCACACACTACGGAAACGGCAATCAGCGATTCCGGCTTCTCTAGCCAAGCCGACGGTTTGAAATTCGCATGATAGAAGCGCAGCGCTTCAACCGCGGGCCAGGGTTGGATGTGATGAGCGAAGGCAAAGCGCAAACCCAGCTGTGCGGACAATCGGGCACTGTAATCGCTTGATCCGAGGATCCAGATGTCGGGCGGGGGGACGTCGTCAGGCATGGCTCGAATGTGTTGAAAGAGGGCGCTCTTGGGCTGCTCGCCACGGAGATATGCCAAGAGCTCGTCGAGTTGTAGCGGAAAATCGTCGGCGCTGACGGCCTCGCGGGAACGTCGTAGCGCAAGGGCGGTCATCGGGTCCGTGCCTGGCGCCCGTCCCAGCCCGAGGTCGACCCGGCCCGGATGCAACGCCTCAAGCACGCGAAATGTCTCGGCAACCTTCAGCGGAGAATGGTTTGGCAGCATGATACCGCCGGAACCGACCCGAATATGGCTTGTCACGTCGGCCACATGGCCGATCATAATCTCCGGCGCCGAACTAGCAATCAGGGGAGTGTTGTGATGTTCCGCCAGCCAGTAGCGTGTGAAGCCAAGGTCGTCGGTCAGCTTCGCAAGATCGAGGGTGTTGTGCAGAGCCTCGCGACTGGTGGCACCAGACAGGACCGGCGATAAATCCAAGACCGACAATCGGTATGTTTCACTGCCAGCAACCATTCCCTTCCCTTTCGCTGGGGTTGCTTTCGATTCTGACATGAGATTTACCGAGAACTCCACTTGCGAGAGGAAAACCTCGATGGTGGAAGGAAAACGCGAATATCCGGTGCGGAGATCAAGTTGGTTTGTCGCTAGGCCCTCCTCCGGGGGCCCGGTCCTGAAAGCTCTTCCCAAGGTCGGGGTACCTGCAGTACCCGGAAGCGCTCCATCGCAGAAAACAGGCTGGTTAGAGCTCTGGCTGTTGGTACTTTCGTCCTGCACGGTGAGACTCCTCGGTACTGCGCAAATGTATCCTTCCCTCTAATGCCCCAGAACACGCCCGTTGTTATCTTATGTCTGCGGCACACGGAACAGAAAAACAGGAGTCCAGCAATGAGTGATTTATCAGAGTTCTCGATCTTCGGAAAAAAGCCGACCAATAACCCTGTGCCTGTAAACGAACCTCCGGTGGAGGAACGGCAGGAGGAGATTCTCAAGACGAGGCAGCTGTTCCCGCGTCTGAAGCCGTGCATTCAGAGCATTTGACCGTTGACCAGATCGAGGCCTATTTCCCTTCGGAGAATCCGCTAAAGCCAGCACACGGTCCTGGTCCCCGAATTCGAGCGCGGCCAGTCAAGACGGTCCCGTTTCAACACAGGCGAACATCGTTCAACCGGCCCCTCCGAGCGCCGATCGAAAGCGCCGCGCCCTGATCTCCGCGCCGGTTCGCGTCCGCAGCATCGACCTGACACACAACGAACTTGATGAGATCACCACGACGCTGAATGTTTCCCGCATGGGCATCCTGCTGGTCAGCACTAGCGCCATGTACTACCGCAGTATGGACGTGATGGTGACCTTTCCGCATAGTAAGGCTCCTGACGCGATGCAAACCGAGCAGCCTGGCCGCGTCCTGCGCGTCGGCGAACTACCTGACGGCCGCCGGGCTCGTGGCAATTGCCCTGGGTGTCACCCACCATGATGAGGATTTCATCCAGTCCAGTGGGCAAAAAGTGCGGGCGGAAGCGCCGGCCGACAAAAATCACCGTGCAGCGCGATCCCGACTCGGTCAGGCCCCTGGTTTTGGCACTCGATGGTGAAGCAAATGTTCGCGAGTCTCTGAAAAGCTACCTGGCCAATGAAGGGTACGACGTCATTACCGTGACAATGCCCAGGAAGCTCGCGATGTTTTGAATCAGTGCACGCCCGCTTTGCTGATCGCAGAAATCGAGGGCGAAGGAATGCCCGGATATGACATCTGCGCGCACTGCAAGGCGACTCCGCGCTTGCAGAGCATGCCCGTGATGCTCACGACCAGTTCCGCATATCCGAGTGATTACGCCAGTGCTCATTCGCTGGGCGCGGTCGTGTGCATGGCTAAGCCGTACCGCCAAGAACGTCTGGGACATGTCGTCAAGCTGCTGGCGCCGCCGCCAAACGCCAGGGAGACCGCTGTGCCGCCACACACTGCCGACCCTTCTCGTCGCCATGTGGCGAACGGCGCTCCGGCAAAAACCCCTTTGTCGAACGCCAATCGCAGGTTCCGCTTCGGGAGGAAATCATGAACCAAGAGGCCAAATCCATGGACGCATTTGAAGCAGCACGTCAAGCATTCTTCTTGGGCAACACCGGCTCCCTAAAAGCGAGCCCAAGCATCATGTTTACTCAGGTAAAGACATTTGATGATTCACCCGCGATGCAGGCCATGGAAAACAGCGTCCAAGATTCCGCGAAGAAGCTCCTTCCGGGCCGCTGAGCCCCCGCTGGTCGAACCGTTATCAATATGACAGATGGCGGTACCGGTGATCGCGCAAACCGCCCGCCATCCAGATAGAATGGCGATATGAAATGTCCGAGATGCGGCACAGAGGCTCGCGACGTAGCCCGATTCTGCCAACGATGCCATGCCACGCTGCGCTATCGCTGCCCCTGCTGTCAGCACGAACAAAGGCAGGGTGGCAATTGCGAGAAATGCGGCGTCGACTTTATTAAGTACGTCAGCGCTATCGTCGCCGGCAAAAAGGCGGAAGCCGACGTTGAACATGAGCGCATCGAGCAACGTTCGAATCTCTTAAAAAACGTTATAATGACGCCCTTCACGCTTGGCATTCCTCTTCTTCGCGATCTATTGATCGGCTCGCGCAACCGAAAGCATGACTGAAACAATTCGAGGGCGATGCTGCGTTGTGTGTGCGAGAAGTTGTGTTGCCTGAGGAATCGCGGGAGCACGCCGAACTGACTTGGAGGCCGGAGCAATCCAGGTCCGGCCTTTTGGGGCGATCCCCTACCGGCCTGCGGTTCTTAAAACCTTCATACGGCGACCTATTTTGTGATTCCTAGTGAGCGCGCACAGGACCATCTCTCCACCATCCCGCTCGAGATCATCATGTCCGCCATATGGATCGCGTCAGCAGGATTCCGGGGATCGCCATAAAAGTGAAAGCGCCTCTCCATCTCGTGCCAGGTCGACGTACCATTGAATTGAAGAATTCCCCAACTCATTTGGCCGTTGGAATCTGGCCGTCCATCGTTTTGCCCCTTGGATTCGCATTCGATCAGCCTGGCGATGATCGCCGCATTATGAACTGGGAAACTGACATCATAGTGCCACGTTTTTCCTGAAAGCGGCGCGGCGAAGTCGGCATTTCCGGTGCGTAATCCCAGCGTCGGAGAGTTACCAACCTTTCATGATTAATATGCTTAGAACAATCAAAAGGCAACCAGTCCACAATCCGCAGGTAAGAAGAATACTTTTTTTCAAGATCGTGGCTCTCGCAAGACCTGCTATAGACTCTCGGGCTGCTCAAGCTTTGCTCCAAAACGGTCAGATCCGCAACATGGCTGCAGGCAAAAGAGTAACTAGTCGCCTGTCGCAGTGAATTCATTGCTACGGATGCGGCGTAATCAGCTTGGCGGGAAATACGTATCCGACGGGCAGAGCACGGGCCAGGCGGAGCAAGGAATATGCAAGGAAGAAGAGGAAAGCGCACTAAATCGAGAATTACGAACTGGGGTTGCGAGGGGGCCAGGGCTCAAGCAACTGCTCTTTGCGGAAGATGAGGGCGTTGATGTCATAGGGGGCTAGTTCGATGCTGTGGCCGTGAGTGATGGCATCGGTCGGGCAGGCCTCCACGCAGTAGCCACAGAAGAATGCACCGCGAATAATCGATGTTGTAGGCTTTGGCGTACCGTTCCCCCGCAGAGATTCTCTGCGCCTCGGTGTTTTCCGCAGCTTCGATGTAGATGCAGTTTGCGGGACAGGCCGCGGCGCAAAGAAAACAGGCGACGCACTTCTCGAAGCCGTGTTCGTCGCGTTGCAGGACGTGGATTCCGCGGTAGCGTGGTTGGACGCTCGGAGGAACGTCCGGAAAGCTTTCCGTGGTGGTTTTGCGGAACATGGTCCGCAGGGTGACGCTGAAGCCCTTGAAAAGCGTCACGAATGTCTCGCCAACTTCCCGAACGATAGATGCCATTGAGGGTCACTGTAGCAAAGTTCTGTATCGCAGGCAAACCGCTTCGTGTATCGAGGATCGAAAACCGGTAACCAAGCGAAGCGAGCGCATCGTCATTCTCCGGGCGGGGCGACCGGCGGCGCTCTTGCACCTTGCCCTTCCCGGTGATCGCGGCGGCGATTTGGCGTCCGTGAAAGCGTCCGTTTTCGATGAAGATGTCGGAAGTATTTTTACCGCCGACCACCACGCCAGCCACGTAAATACCGGCACGATTGGTTTCGAGAGTTTCAGAGTTCGTCTGGGGCCGGAGGTTTCGGGATCGAGGCCAATCCCCTGCCGTTCGAGAAAGCTGAAGTCAGGATGATAGCCGGTTAATGCGAAAACTTGCTCGGCCTGAATCGACGTTTCCGCGCCCGAATTTTTGATCCAAACGCGATGCGGCTCGATTCGCGTTACCTGCGTATGGAACAACGCGCGGATTTCGCCGGCACGGATGCGATTTTCGATGTCCGGCTTGACCCAGTATTTGAGGCTTTTGCCCATTTCGGCGCCGCGATGAACTAGAGTCACGCTGAGCTCCACCACGGAAGAGCTCGAGAGCTGCCTCGGCTGCGGAATTCTTTGCCTCCGATGACGACCACATCCTGGTGCCAATACGGGTGCGGGTCGGTGAAATAGTGCGAAACATTTGGGAGATCTTCGCCGGGAACGTTCAGCGGGTTCGGCAAAGTCGTAGTAGCCGGTGGCGATCACGATTTTCTTGCCGTGATACTGATGATCGCCTGAATCGTTCTGGCGTGCACGACGAAATTGCCGTCCTGACCATCGATGCGCTCGACGCGCTCATAGAGGCGCAGGTCAATGCGGTAATGTTCAACCGCCGCGGCGGTAATACTTCAACGCCTCGGTCCGCGTGGGCTTGCCGCCGGAGATGGTCATGGGAATGTCGCCGATCTCCATGCGTTCGGGCGTGGTGAAGAAATTCATGTTCGTCGGGTAGTGATAGAGCGAGTTGCAGAGGCAGCCTTTGTCGATGACAAGCGAGGTCAATGCCGGCGCGCTTGGCTTCGATGGCGCATGCCAGGCCGGTGGGGCCGGCGCCGATGCAGATCACGTCGTGAGCGTTGGTCATTGGTTTAGTGTGCGATGGCTTTGGCTGGAATTCAACTGCGGACGTTGCGTCGGGCGGGGGACTACGCGAACTCCGTGTTCGCCCCATCGCCACGCGGCTGCCGCAATGAGCAGGGGGAGGTAAGGCGCAGAGCGCGCTGGTTTCATCGCATGCGACCGCCCCGCACCCACGAAAAAGTCCCGCGATGATGGGCACCTCATCCGTGCAGCGATCGCGGCCAGGCCGTGCCGGAACCGCAGCCCTCGTTCAGATCACGCGCGGAAAATCCTCACGTCCGCGCCTTCTCCGCATGTGCGTTGCGGCCGGCGATGAAGCCTTGGGTGGTGCAG
>CAVQZU010000135.1:0-67959 GCA_963718485.1 uncultured Acidobacteriota bacterium | reverse complement strand
CCAACGGCTTGGTATTGCAGCCCACGAATGCGTGCTCTATCAATGTCACCTTTTCACCAACGGCTATCGGCCATACCACGGAACAGATCACGGTCGATAGCGATGCCTACAACAGCGGCGTGCCAATCCTTACTGTCCAGGGAACTGGTACTGCCCCCTAGCTCAGTAAAAGGAGGAAGCGGCCGGTGGGAGTTGGTAGTAGCGCTGCCAGCTTAACTTGGGGTAGTAAGTTAGCTGGAACCAACCGGTGAAGTCGTGTTGTTGACCTGAGGCCAGAGCGGGGACTTTCCAGAATTCCGCCTGGCCGAAGGCATTCAGCTCCAGGTCAGGTCGATGTAGTTGAGCACTCCGGCGTCGCGCGCCCCGGCCTTGCCCGGCGCACCAGGCATGATACGTTCGGTGAAAGCGGCGACGGTAGCGGCGTCATCGGCATTGAAGAAAGCTCCGCGTCGCTCGCCATCCATGTGCGCCATGGAGGATGTGGCTGTGGTTGCGGCGCTTCCGGGGGTTTCTTGATCCTGGCCAAGCGCCCGAGGTACCAGGCCTGCTCCCGCCACTGCACCGGCACCCACCGCCGCGTTTACCAAGAATTTGCGCCGGCTCGCATCGTGCTCGCTCATCGTGACCTCCTGTCGGGTTCACCCTGGGTATCCCAATTCTTAGCCGAGAATATACACCCATGCGCCGCCGGGGCCGATGCGCAAATCAAATTTTCAGCCGAGGAAGTGCCCACGGGTATCGTGTACAATGGCGCGTCGCAGAACACTGGCGCAGTGCTTTTGGGCGCGAAAACGGAGCTGGATTTGACTCGGTTACCTCTCACACTCGCGATTAGCGATTACGACCACGTCGCGGACCTGGTCAACGGCCGCGTCCTCGCACAAGGCATCGAGCTGAGGTGCCTGAATCTCCAGATTGAGGAAACTCATTTCCGGGCCATGGCTTTCCGGGAATTCGATGTTTCCGAGCTTTCCTTCGGCAAGTATGCCTCGCTCGTCTCGCAAGGCGACCAGTCTCTCACCGCGATTCCGGTGTTTCCCTTGCGAATGGCGCGACACTCGTCGATCTACATCCGTCGCGACGGCCCGGTGCAAAAACCGGCTGATCTCGCCGGACGCCGCATCGGCATCCCGGAATGGGCGCAAACCGCCTCGGTGTATAGCCGCGGCTTCCTGGTACATCAATACGGGCTGGATCTTTCCCAAATCGACTGGTTCCAAGCCGGGGTCAATCAGCCCGGTCGCGTCGAAAAAGTAAAGCTGAAGCTGCCCTCGGGCCTGAAACTCACAACCATGCCGGAAAAAAGCCTCAGCGAAATGCTGGTCTGCGGCGAAATTGACGCCGCCTTGACCGCGCACCCGCCCGACTGCTTCTTGCAGAATCACCCCAACATCCGCCGACTGTTCGAGAATTTCGTCGAGGTCGAGAAGCACTATATTCAGGAAACGGGCATTTTTCCGATCATGCACATCATCGCGATCAAGAACGAACTGCTGGACCGGAATCCCTGGATCGCGATGAACCTTTTCAGCGCCTTCGAGGAAGCCAAGAATCGCAGCCTCCAGCGAGCCCTTTTCGTTGGATCGCGCTATCCCCTTCCCTGGACCTATGAATATGCTCGCCAGGCGCAGGAGCTAATCGGCAAGGATTTTTGGCCTTACGGGATCGACGCCAACCGTACGACGCTTAACGCCTTTCTGCAATACGCTCACGAGCAGGGAGTCTGCCACCGGCTCCTGCAACCCGAAGAATTATTCGCGCCACAAGTGCAGAAGCGCTTCCGCGTCTGACCCTTCACAGATTCAGCCGGCCTGCCATCCCGGGCGAATCCGCATTTTTCATATTTGAGGGGCTAGCGAAGGATTTCTGTCGTAACCTGCGGCACCACCGGCGACCCTTCGGCGCGTTGCGCTTCCGGCGCGCGTCCCAGCAAATAGGTTGCGCCCGCGCAGCACAGAAAGGGAATCGCCGCATAAATAAACAGCAGTGACGCGGGCTGTCCCCAACCGATCAGCACGCCGCCAACCACCGGCCCGAGGATCGATCCCACGCGTCCCACGCCAAACGCCCACCCAGCGCCGGTCGAGCGAATATAGGTCGGGTAAATCGACCCGGAAATGGCGTTCAATCCCACCTGGCCGCCCAGCATGCCAATCCCGGTCAGGAATACCGCCGTCATCAGCACCGCGTCGGTAATGTGCGCCGATCCGATAAATATGATCAGCGGCGCCGACAACGCAAACGCCACCGCAATGGTGACGATTCCGCGCTTGTCGAGCAGCCATCCGATCAGCAAACTCCCAAACGCGCCGCCGAACTGCAGCAACGCCCCGGAAACCACCGCGTGCGACATCGACATGCCATCGCCTGAAAGAACCGTGGGCAGCCAACTCGTCAGAAACGTGTGCCCCAGCAAACTCGACACGAAGGCGAACCACAGCAGCACGGTCATGAACGCTCGGCCCTCGGTGAAAAGATGTTTTACCGGCACGCCGGCACGATTCTCCTCGCGCAGCACGAACTTGGTTCCGGCGTCAAAAGTTCGCTCAGGAGCAAGCCTGCTCATGATCGCCAGTACCGGTTCGCTGTTTTCGGGCTTTAAGGCCAGAAATCGCACCGACTCCGGCAGCGCAACAATCAGCGCGAGGCTCAGTAGAATCGGCACGATGCCGCCGACGTAGAACACCACCGGCCAGCCAAGCATAGGAATGAACTTCGCAGCGATCAACCCGCCGGCGGTTGAGCCGAGGTTGTATCCGATAAAAAGGATGCTGATCGTCGTGGCCCGCGTTCGCGACGGCGCGTATTCCGCCGCCAGCGCGATCGCGCTCGGAATCGACGCACCCAGCCCGATACCGGCAATAAACCGCAGCACCAGCAATTCGCGAAGCGTCGAGCAAAACGCCGCCCCGAGCGTAAATACCCCAAAAAGCAGCCCGCCGCTTACGATGATTTTTTTGCGCCCGAACCTATCGCCCAGGTTGCTGAGCAGTGTCGCGCCCAGCATGTAGCCGAACAAACCGAATCCGAACACCGGGCCGAAATAGGCCCGCTTGACATGCCATGCTTTGATGATTGCCGGCGCGGCAAAGGGCAGCACCTGCATGTCATAGCCTTCCAGGAACATGATCGCGCAGGCCCAGGCGATCACGGTCAACTGGAACGCGCCCACCTTGCGGTTCTCGATCAGGTTGGCAACATCAATTGCCTGGCTGGTTTGCGCCATCCGCCCTTTCCAGTCCTTCCGGAAATTCTCGTGCGGCCTAGACCATCAGGCCTTCAATGACTGCTTATCAATATAATACTGCCAGCGCTTTTGAATGCTGAACGGGCTCCAGGATTGCTGGACGCAACGTGCCACGTCGTCTGCCGTCATCGGTTCGACGGTGGCTCCGGCCTGCTCGGCAAGCAATTGCTGCTGGGCGTTCTCCTCCAGCTGAAACGAGGCCACAAACGCCTCCTCAAGCGAGGGCCCCACAATCGCCGCCCCGTGCATCTTGATCAGCACAGCGCGCCGGTTGCCGAGCGCCCCGCCAGCCCATCGCCCAATTCCCGCGTGTTGATGTGCCCAACGCTATCGAATACCGGCACGCCATCGGCAAAGATCGCCCCGTGCATATGCACCGGCAGGATCGGCTTTTTGGTGATGGAAAAACCACCGAATAGGTGGGATGAGTATGCACGATGGACATCACGTCGGCACGCGCCCGGTAAATCCCGGTGTGAATTTCTGTTTCATCCGGTCGCTTCCGATTGCCTTCGAGTTGCTTCGAATCAAGATCCACTAGCACCACGTCCTGCGCTGTGATCACGTCGCGGCTTACATCGGAAGGCCCCACCAGCACGCGATCGGTGCCCGGGATACGCATGCTCACATGTCCGGAGGAGCCGACGATGCCCTCGCTTGCCAGCAGGCGCGTCGCGAGCGCGATCCGTTCCTTCATCTTTACGATGTCCGCCTCGCCCGGAGCCGCCGAAGCCGATGCGCCGGCAGCCTCTTTGGAACGCTGTGCCTGAGTAGTGCCGGGGCTCGTCGCAACCAGAACCGCCGCTCCAGCCGCGGCGCTTTTGAGGAAATTCCTGCGATCGACTGCTGCTTTCGCGGATTCAGCCATGGTTGGGCACCTCTTTTCCCGCTATTTGTGTCGGAGCAAACGCGCGGGCGGTCATTCCGGCTGGCGGGTAACATACATCATTCGGGAGGCGGGAGGCTAGACGCTAGAATCCCAAGTGGCCGCTCCAAAGCTATGCGAGGCCGAGGCGGGCGCCGCTTACCGCTGGCTTAGCTCTTTGTTCAATACCCGGCGATTGAAGTCCGCCGATTTGTTGCGAGGCACGCTCAGCGAAGTCCAATCGCCCTTGCGTCTCTGCTTCGCCAGAAAAACCATTTGACCCACGTGGTAGGAATAGTGGCACAGCTGGCGATTAATCGCCTGCATCACCGAATGCGCTTCTCCACGGATGAAAATGCGCTTGTTCAAGTCCGCATCACTGAGCGATTCGAGCGTCTTGAGCAGGCAAGCCCACCCGTCCTCCCACAGCCGCATCAATTCCTCGCGGTTCTCCGGAGGACCCTCGAACTCCGTGTCCCGATTCCGAGTTGATTTTTCACCGTCGGAAGTCAGAAAGTCCGTCCACCGCGAGCGCATGTTTCCGGCCAGGTGTTTCACGATAATGGCAAGAGAGTTGCACTCCTCATCCTGCGCATAAAACAATTGATCGTCGGCGACCTGCGCGAGCGCCCGCTCTCCCAATTTTTTATAGTAGCGAAACAGGGAGATGGAGTCAGACAAGTGCGAGGTCGAGAATTCCAGTGCCATAGCCGAATATTACTGCGCTTGGATCTAGGGTGCAAGCTTCGTTTCTCGGATCCTCTTAGCACACCGACGACCTGGACTTGTGCGCGAGATGATATAAATATTCGCCGATGAAAGCAGCAGTTAGCGCGCGAGGGGTCGCCAATTTGCAGCAGAAGCTGCTGGCCTGGTTCCGGCACCACCGCCGCGATCTGCCTTGGCGCGCAACCCGCGACCCTTACCGCATTTGGGTCGCGGAAGTAATGCTCCAGCAAACGCGGATCGCCGCCGTCATCCCCTACTACCATCGTTTCCTCGGCCGCTTCCCCACGGTCGAGTCGCTCGCCGCAGCGCGCTCCTCCGAGATTCTGCAGCACTGGTCGGGACTGGGCTACTACAGCCGCGCCAGAAATCTGCACGACGCTGCCAAGCAAATCGTTGCGAGTCACGCGGGGAAATTTCCCGGCTCGCTCGACGAAGCCCTCGGCCTGCCCGGCGTCGGCGACTACACCGCGGCCGCAGTCCTCAGCATCGCCTACGACCTCCCGCTTGCCGTTCTCGATGGGAACGTCGCCCGCGTACTTGCGCGGCTCGGCGCGGTTCGCGGCGATCTCCGCCAACCGCGCCGGTGGCAAGCGCTAAAGCGCAGGGCAGGCGCCTTGCTCGCCCGCCACTCTCCCGCGGATTGGAACCAGGCCCTCATGGAATTGGGCGAAATCGTCTGCAGGCCACAAATCCCGCGCTGCGGGGAATGTCCCGTATCATGCGGGTGCCGCGCATTTGTCAAAAACCTCACCGGAGAAATCCCAGCGCCGCGGAAGAAACGCGCCCCCGTCCAGGTTCAAATTGCGGCGGCCATCCTTTGCGATCCGCAAGGCCGCACGCTCGTGGTGAAAGATCCTGGCGCGCACGACGGCGTACTGTTCTCCCGCCTGTGGCAATTCCCCGCCGTCCAGGTCGTGGCATCGGCCGAGACCGAACTGACAAAGCACATCCGCGCAACCCTGGGCATCGAACTTCTTTCACTCAAGCCGCTAGCCACCGCGCGTCACGCCGTAACCTTCCGCAATATCACTCTGTTGCCCTTTCTCGCGCCGGTCCCCCAACTGCCGAAGCGTCACCGCACCAGAATCGTCGCCCTCAACCGCCTGCGCGAACTGCCCCTGTCGAGCGCCACGCATAAAATCGCCGCAGCAGCAAAGCTGCGCGCCAAGCAGAGCGCGCTCGAGGATCAGTAGCGGATTGGCGTCGCCTGCCGCCGGCAACCCGCGACCGATGCTAAAATTGACCATACACCATGGCCTCCGCCGCCCGACCGAGCCTGCCGCCCCTCCCAGCGGTGCAACGATATTTCGAAATTTCGCTCTATTTCCTCGTGGCGACCGGCGTTTTGGCCATCGTATCCACCGGGAAACTCGACCCCCTCTCCACCTTCGCTCCCGCCGTGGCGGTGATCTACAAAGGCTATCGTCTCTGGCGCGGACAGGGATCCGAACTATCCGCCCGGCTAGCCACGTGGCTGGTGCTCGTCTATTTCCTTTTCTTTCCGGCTGACCTGTGGTTTTTTTCGCGTAGCCTCGCCGAAGGCGCCCCCAACCCAGCCCTCTACGCCGGCTTGCTTTCGGCAATTCATTTGCTGCTCTTCGCCACCATCGTCCGTCTCTATTCCGCCACAACGAACCGCGACTACGCATTCCTCACCGTGCTCGCGGTCACCTCGATGCTGGCCTCGGCAATCCTCACCGTAGAGACAGGCTTTCTGGTCGCGCTGGCAATATTCCTGGTCTTGGCGGTCTCGACCTTCGTCGCCCTGGAAATGCGCCGCAGTTCAGTGGGCGCCGTTTCGCCTCCTTTTGTCCCCGGTTCGCCGGTCGCGCAGCAGTTGAATCGCGCACTGGGGATCATGTCGGTCCTGGTCGCCGTAAGCGCTCTCGGGATCGGTACGGTGATTTTTTTCCTGATCCCGCGCTTCACCACCGGCTATCTGAGCGCGCTCAATCTCCAGCCCAACCTGATGACCGGCTTCAGCGACAACTCCGCTCTTGGCGACATCGGCAAAATCCAGCAGAACAGTTCCGTCGTGATGCGTATTCGCGTCGACGGCGACCCCGCACTCGCCCAGGATATGCACTGGCGCGGCATCGTCCTCACGAAGTTTGACGGCCACCGGTGGTTTACTCCCGAGCACGATGAACGCGTGATCGCTTCCAATGGACAAGGAGAATATCTGCTCGACCCCGGTCTCCTGCCCCCCGGCAAGTCGGTGCAGTTTCGCTACACCGTGCTGATGGAGCCGCTCGCTACCGATGCCGTGTTCATCGCACCACGCGCCCACCTGCTCCGCGGCCGATTCCAGAACGAGACCGCTCACGCCGGGGGATTGCTGGGCCGCGGCTACCTGCTGCAGGACGCGACCGGCTCTATCTTCAACCCTTCACACAACAGCTCCAAGATCCGTTATGAGGGCGTTTCGAATCTCCCGGCGGTCACACCTTCCGATCTGCGGCTCGCGTCGCCGGCGTATCCAAACCTAGTTCTCCCCACGTATTTGCAGCTGCCGCAGCTTGATCCGCGAGTCCAAGCCCTCGCCGATCGCATCGTCGCCGGCTCCGCGAATCCTTATGATAAGGCGGCGAACATTGAACGCTATCTGAAAACGCGCTACGCCTACACGCTTGACCTAAGCGGCACACGCGGCGAAGATCCTCTGGCCGACTTCCTTTTTGTCCGCCGTGCCGGTCATTGCGAATATTTCGCTTCCGCCATGACCATCATGCTCCGCGCCGAAGGCATTCCCGCGCGCTACGTGACCGGCTTTTCCTCCGGCGAATATAACAACGTTGGCGGCGACTATATCCTTCGCGAGAGCGACGCGCACGCCTGGGTGGAAGTCTATTTCCCCGGCTATGGCTGGATCACCTTTGACCCCACGCCGGGCGGAAACATTCGTCGCGCCGGCCTGTTTGATCGAATTGATATGTATTGGGATTCATTCCAGTTCGCTTGGAGCGAGTGGGTGGTGAATTATGATTTTTCGCATCAGCTGACGCTGGCACAGAATGCGGAGCAGTCTTCGCGCAGCTTCGGCGAGCGGGCCCGCGATTATTACCACGATCGAAGGGATCGCCTGATGCAGGTCCTTCTTGATTTCGATCGCCAAGCCGAAGCCTCACCCTATTTCCTGCCCGCTCTGCTGCTGTTTTTGACCGCGCTGCTGTTTTGCCTGCGCGGGCGCTTGATGATTGGCTACCTGGTTGCGCGCTGGAGCCTGCGCGCGCGCCGCGGTGGCAACCTGACCGCGTCGCTTGCGGCCCTGGAATACAACGAGATGCTGCGCCTGCTCGAACATTACGGCTGGAAAAAATCCGCCTCCGAGACTCCCTTGGAATTCGCCGCCGCACTTCCCACCCCGGAATTGACGGCCCCGGTCGCGCAGCTCACCGAGCTGTATCAATCGGCGCGTTTCGGCGGCCACCAGGCCCGCATCGGGCAAATGTCAAGCCTCTTGCGCCTCATCCGCGATTCCCTGCGCACCCGCAAATCCCGCCGATAAGCCGAGGCGGGTTCCCGTTCCGAGAAAACGTAGAGCAGCTCCACCGACATGACGCCCTTTCGCCCGTGATTACAGAACCCGATAGCCTTTTTCCGCATTTCCTGAGCAATGCCGGACGGTTTTCAGCAGAGCTCTTCGGCCATCATCGCCCCGGCTTTATCTCGCCGCGCTTGGATTTCTTCATCTTTTTTGCGTATTCCGCCACCGCCTGTTCGATGAACGGATAAGCCGTCTTCGCCGGTTCGACCTTTTCCACCTTCACTTGCTTGCCTTCGAGCTTCTTGTAGTCGAGGAAGAATCTCTTCACCATCGCCAGTTTATGAGGCGGCAGCTCGCTCGCTTCCCAGTAGTGGTCATATTCAGGGTCGCCGGTCGCGACCGCGATGATCTTATGGTCTTCCTCGCCCGCATCGATCATGGTCATCATGCCGATCGTTCGCGCCTGGACAATCGTCAACGGCGCCACCGCCTCCTGGCAGAGAATCAGCACATCCAGCGGATCCTTATCCGCCCCCAACGTTCGCGGAATGAACCCGTAATTGGCGGGATAATACACCGCCGAATAGAGCACCCGGTCCACCCTGAGCATTCCGCTGTCCTTGTCGAGCTCGTACTTCACATTCGACCCGAGTGGTATCTCGATCACTGCCCGGAATTCTTTCGGCAAGTATTCGCCGGGACTCAAGTCATGCCAGGGATGAGCCATCGTCACCTCCAAACTGGATTATCTATGGAAAGCCGTTCTGCGAGGTTCGTTTTATGGGATGTGCCAACGGATTCCACGCCAAACGAGGGACTGCGGCTCGTGTGGGTTTATTCTTGGGGAGGGGCCCAATCCTGTGGCCGCCCGAACCCAAAAGGCCCGGGCGGCAACGCACTTTATGCCACGGGCTACTTCTTCACATCCTTGCCGGCCGCCGGCATGCGAATGCGGTTCGTAAAGGCGTTCTCCTCGGAATAGACGCAGAACAATTCTTCCATCGACGCATCCTTTCCGGAGAGCAGCTTATAGATTTTCGTATCGCCCACCCACGTCTTGGTGTAGGCCTTCGGGTCATCGACGATCAGCTGCATCGTCAAGGTGTCGTGGTCCACGCGCTTGTAGCGTTCGGTCAGGTGCAGCTCGTCGCTGTGCGGATCGCCGTAAAAATCGAGCCAGCTCTTGTCGTTGAATCCGACCGTATCGATGATGAACGTGTCTGCTTCCCAGTGGCCGATGGAATCGCCCATCCAGGTCGGTTCGGGATCCTTGGGATGCGGCCGGCCATCGGTCCACACCTGGCGGAATGCGTGCTCCCTCTCAAAGAACATGAACATTCTGTCCGGCGTCTGGACGATCTCATGCGGTTGCGGGAAAAACAAAATGCGCGGAATCCCGGAAGGGTCGCACTGCAGAATCGGATCGTTCCCGCCCGGCTGTGCTTTCGGACCGTAGCCGGGTTTTGCCTGGTCATACCGCGCCTGCGCCCAAGCCGTAAACGGCGGATGATCTTTGCTCGGGGTCGCGTAAATTCCCTGCCCTGGAATCCTATTGTAGAAATCCCACATGCCTGACAAATCGTGCGGGTCAAACTGCGCCGCCGCCTTGGATTTTGCGGCACCCGAGTCGGTCGGCATCTGCGCCACCATCACTGCCGGCACCGCCAGCGCCGCCGCCACTGCCACCATCAAAGTTTTAGAGCCGGTTCGCATCGCGGACGCTCCTGTTGTAAGTTCACTCCCTCTCCCGCACCGCAGCGCCAGAGCTGCGGCAAGACCCATCCAGCTTCGCGGGAGATTCGACATCCAGACTCGCCTCCAAATCCACACCGTTCCGGCCCCCGTAGTTATCACAGCAAGGTACTGAACACAAGCTTCGCCGAAACCTTCCCCAAACACGCCTGGAGATTCATTTTCCCGGGGCTTGCGTTGCCAGTTGGACGGAGAGTCAGGCTATTTGGTTTCCTCGAACAAGCACCCGTCGCCCGCCTGAGGGCCGGTGCCTGCAGAGCTCGGTCGTGAACCGCTCACGAATCGCAACCACTGGTCAGCGGTCACCTTTCTAGAAAGTGAACTTGGTGGCCAGCTGCACCAGGCGCGGAGCCGCCGCGCTTACAATCTCGCCAAAGTGCGGATCGTGGATTTCGCCGTCCACCGCACCGGGCCCATAAAACTGAGCGTGATTGAACATGTTGAATCCTTCCAGCCGAAACTCCAGAGACTTCGATTCCGCCAAGCGGGTCACTTTCGTAAGTGTCATGTCGAAATTATTGATGCCCGGTCCATAGAAGAATCGACGACGCGCATTTCCCAGCTGGCCCAGCACTTCGGGACCAAACGCCGAAATATCGAACTCCGGCCGTCCGTTTCTTGGATTTGTGTTGATCTGCAACGCACCGCCATCGTAGTTGGGGGTATCCAGTAGATAGTTGTTGGCGCCATTCCCGAGCGTTCCCAGCAAAGAGTTATCCGAATCATCATACAGCGTCACCGGAAAGCCGCTGCTGAAACGAGTCGTCCCGGAAATGCTCCAACCTTCCGTCAGTCGGTCATTTCGTTTGAAAAGCTGCTCGACGGGCAGGTCAAGCTTGTAGCTCGCCACAAAGTTATGCCGCAGATCGAAAGCGGAAATCGCCCGGGTCAGGGTGGTGTTGAAAGGATTTAGCTGCTCGCCGAGATTCGACCCCTGATCGATGGATTTCGAATACGTGTAGCCGAACAGGAAATCAGACCTTTTACCGACATAGCGAAGATTCGTCTCGAGCGCATTGTAATTCGAGTTCCCAATGGTTTTCTGCGCGGTGTCTTCCCCGTAGTTGGAGCCCAAACCTGAGCGCGTGCCGTGAACAACCCGGCCAGTCTGGCTCGTGTAAACGCCATCTTCACCAAAGGGTCCACAGGTCGGGCTCCCGGGAGCCACTTCGCTCGGCTCGCTCAAGCTCAAACAAAGAGCGGCGTTTCCTGGATTTGCAGACTCGAGCATCAGCAGCCTATGACCTTGGTTGCCCACGTAGCTCATCGTGAGCAGCGTGCTCGGAGTGATCTGCCGCTCTATCGAGAGCATATAATTTTCGGTATACGGAACATCGTTGCGGTAGTAAAAATAGGGGTCGGCGCTCACTGGAATCACGTCCGCAAAATTTACTGCCGCGTCGGGATTCCTCGCCGACACGTTGTGTGGCGGGAAGGTCAGCGGAAACCGCTGCCCATTGTTCGAGCCATCGGCCGCATTGATAAAGGGCGTGGCGAAAAGTGGCGGCGCCGGACTCAAATAGTTGTATCCAAACGGCGGCACGGCATACATGATTCCCGCCGACAAACCTGGAAACGCCGTATAGAAAATTCCATAGCTCGCTCGCACGCTGCTCTTCCCTGGCGCGCCAAAGATCTTCGCCAGGATTCGGTCATCGAATTTCGGCGAGTACGCAAGACCCAGCCGCGGAGCAAAATTTTTCGCCTTCGACGCCGAAATCGTGCTGGGTATTCCTGGATCCCCAGGAACGAGCAGCCCTTCGGGAGCACCAGGGTAGACAACCGATTGCCGCCCCGGAACGATCGTTTGCAGCTGGTTGTACTTTTCCCAGAACGGCATGATGTAGTCCCAGCGCACCCCAAAATTCAGTGTCAGATCGCTGCGCATCCGCCAGCTGTCCTGCCCAAACAATCCCAGGTAGCGGTTGCGCAGGTAGAAAGGCTGCCCGGACGACTGCGTGTAGTTGCTGGGCACTCCGATCAAGAAATCCGCGAGAGCCGAGCCCGTTTCCGTTCCATTGATATTAAACGTCCCGTTGAATGTGGCATTCGGACGTTCGTTCACCTGGTCCACATGCAACTGCGCTCCGAACTTGATGGTGTGCGCCCCAATCACCCTCGACACCGTGTCGTTCAAATAGAGCGTGTTATTGATTTGATTCACTCCGGTGATCGTCACGCCCATGATGAAGGTTGGAAAGGTGATGTTTTCCACACCTTCGAATTGCGGCGCTTGCACCACGATTCCCGGCGTTCCTGGCCCGGTGACAAATCCCTGCGACGCCAGGCTAACTCCCGTGCCGCCATGCGGCTCGCCAATCACATTCGCATTGCGCAGAAAGCCAAGATGGAATTCGTTGACGGTGTTGGTGCCAAACACTTTGGCGTCTCCCAGCGTGATCAGCTGCGCTCGTCCAGTCGTCAGCGCGTCAAATCCAGGTATGCTCGCACCGCCTTGAGCCCCGGGGTAGGGATTGTCCAGACGGTAGTCATCAAAGAAATAGTAAGCCGAAAGCTGTCCCCAGCGGCTGTTGGCATCGAGGCGCCCCGCAAACTTGTCGTCTCGCACGGTTTGAGCAAAAGCGGAAGTGGAAAACTGATTGACGCCGGAATTGGGCGCGGGAATATATTTCAGCAAATTGATCGCCGGAGTCGACCAAGCGTTCTGCGGAATCACCGCATTCGGAAAAACGCAAGCGGCGGTCGTCGTGCACCCGGCCGTGTAGTAAGGCTCCGCGGAAAAGACTCCATATCCGAGCTTCTGCGAGAGCAAATTCGCCAGGTAAGGACCACCCACAGTTCCCGTCAAGGAGCTCGCCTGATCGATGAGGTCTCCCGAACGATCGGCAAGCGATGGCACCGAGATGAGGCCGGTCGGCACGCCCTGGACCGTCCGGGTGCCTTGATAGTCCCCAAAAAAATACACCCTCTGGTGCTTGATGGGACCGCCCAGAGTTCCTCCGAATTGATTCTGTCGAAAATCCGGCCGGGTCGGATCGAAGTAGCCACGGGCGTCGAGTACCGTATTCCGCAGGAATTCAAAGGCCTTTCCATGAAATGAATCGCTGCCCGATTTCGTTACCACGGTTACCATGCCGCCGTTATAGTTGCCGTATTCTGGATCGAAGTTATTGGTCAACACGCGGAACTCATCGATGGAATCCAGATTGGGCACAATCGAGGTGCCTCCATTCATGTGCTCTTGCACATCGGTTCCGTTCACCATGAACCCATTGGAAGATTCCCGCTGTCCGTCGATCGACAAATTTCCCGGGTTCAGGTCGCCGGAAGGAGAAATCGTACCTGTCACTCCCGCCATGATCACCGAGTTTGTCTGCAAGGTCGTCACCGGTACGACGCCCGGCTGAATCGGCAACAAATCAGTGTAGCTGCGGCCGTTTAGGGGCAGCGACGTCATCTGCTTGTCGGTTACCACTTCTCCTAAGTGCGTGGCAATCGTATCCACTTGCACTTCTGTCGCCGCCTCGGTCGCGGCCACGGTTACGGTGTCTGATTGTTCGCCTAATGCCAGCGTAAGGTCGGTCCTAACGGCCGCGTCGGTATCGATCACTAGGCCGGTTCTTCGCAGGGCCTTAAATCCAGCAGCCGTCACCGTAACTTCGTACCGCCCGACCGGAAGGCTGGGGAAGGAATATGCTCCCAGCTCATCGGTCGTCGTCTTGTATTCGGTCGTGAGGTCCAGATTCACCAGAACGACCCCGGCCCCCGGAACAGCTCCTCCGCTCGGATCCTTCACGGTACCCGACAAGCTGCCGCCCACGGCTGCATGCCCCGGGCTCGCCAGACAGGCAAGCAATAACCCGGTTAAAATCGTGCGGCTGCCACGCAGCGCTGCGCCAAACAAGCGAATTGCCAAGGGAACTTTCACTGGACGGGAAGAGCCTTCCCGTTCACCACAGTTTTCAGAATGAAAGCGTTGCTCGAGTTGATTCCGAGCAGTATGCCATTTTTCGCGGGATGAACATCGATGGCGACTTGGTCTCCGGCTTTAAACGCCTGCTTGGTCCACCCAAGCCGTGCCAATCGAGTCGGTGACGACATTTCAATCGTCCAACGCTCCACTTCGCCGCTCTCATCTTTCACATCCAGGTGAAGCAGGCAATGCGGATTGGACCAGTCAAAGGTAGTCACCATCCCATGCAACGTGATGGTTCTCGAAAAACTGTACCCCACACTGCCATGGTGCGGGCTGGCCGCCGCAGCCCACGGCAGCGCGATCGCAAAAAGCGGAACAATCCAGAGCCGCGCCCCCTTGCTGAGATGCTGCGTTGACATGTGCTCCTCCCTATGGTCAACACCGCGCTACAGACCCTATTGCGCAGGCTTCGGCAAATACTTCGCATGGCAGGTTTCGCAGACGTCGTCGATGTCGTTACCAATATCTTCGAGCGCCTTCGCGTCCTTGGCATTCGCCGCTTTGAAGGCCTTCGATCCCTGATCGATCAGCGACTTAGAGAACTTGTTCCAGTCACCTTGATCCTTGGCCCGGCCAGCCATGAGCAGAAGATTCCCGGTCTCGGCAAGCATCAAAGCGCTGTCCTGGACGGTCTTCCACTCCTTGTCATCTTTCGGGGCTTGGTTGGCAACCTTGAAAATCACGTCGGAGCTCGGCGCTACGATGCCCAGCATGATTTGCCGCACCGTTCCTACGGGCTGGAAACCGGGCGCCTGCGCCATCGTGGCACCCGCCATGCTAAGAACCGCCACCCCAGCAAAGTTCAGCACACTCTTCTTCATTGGCAGCCTCCTGGTAATTTCAAAATTATGGGGGCCCGGCTTTTCAAGTCGCAGCTATTGTAGCGTCTCGGTGATTCCCGCACCCGAACGGTAGCCCGATGATGTTCCAGAAAAAGCAGGAGCCAGGTAAAATAGGAGTTAAATCTTCTTAACACGGATTTAATGCGCGGCAACAGCCTTGCTGACGGCCACCCTTCGAGGCTCCCTTTTCCCTGGCTGCGGAGCTACCCGCGGGTCACCCCGCGAATTTGTAGCCTAGGCCCACTACGGTGTGAATCAGCTGCGGATTCTTCGGGTCTTCCTCGAGCTTCTGCCGCAGCCAAGCCACGTGCACGTCAACGGTGCGCGTGGAAGGCGTCGCGTCGTAGCCCCACACTTCGTGCAGCAACGTCTCCCGCGAGAGCGTCGTCCCGCGGTGTTCCAGAAAATAACGCAGCAGCTGAAATTCCTTCGCCGACAAGGAGATCACCCGACCGTCGCGCGTCACTTCCGTGCGCCGCAAATCCACCTGCACTTTTCCCAGTTCGTAGCGGTCGCTCTTGTTCTCGGTTTCACGCCCGGCACGCCGCAACAACGCATCAATCCGCGCAAGCAACTCGGCCATCTTGAAAGGTTTGGTCAGATAGTCGTCGGCGCCGGTCCTCAACCCCACCACCTTGTCCATCGTCTGGCGCCGCGCCGTAAGCATTAGGATGGGCGTGTTCATCCCCTGCTGCCGCAGCTTCTGGCACACCGTCAATCCGCTTTGTCCCGGCAACATCAAATCGAGAAGAATCAAATCGAATGGCTCGCGCGTGGCCAGTTCAAAACCTTGCACGCCGTCTTTTGCGGCGCTCACGGCATAGCCTTCCTTCCGCAGACGGTCGCGCAGCGCGGTCACCAGCCCGGGCTCATCCTCAACAATCAAAATCTTCGCATCCATCCCGAGATCCCATTCCCCCCGCAAAATCCCTCGGCCGCCAAGGCCCGCTGGCCCCGTCGTGAATCGCGTCGTTTCAGCTCCGCGCTCCGCTTTCGTTTGTCCTCGCGATGGGAAAATGCAGCACGAATCGCGTCCCCCGCCCCACTTCGCTCGTAACGCTCACGCGTCCGCCCATTCCCTCCATCATCCGCTTCACCAAATGGAGCCCCAACCCGACCCCGCGAGTTTGCCCGTCCCGAACTGCTTGCACCCTGTAAAACGGTTCGAAGATGTGCGGCAGATCCTCGGCCGGAATTCCGGTCCCCTTATCCTCGACGCTCACCTGCACTTCCGCACTCTCGTCCCCATTGACGGCCACTGCGCGCACCCCGAGCCAATGCCTTTGGTCCGCGTACTTGATCGCATTGCTGATCAGGTTTTCCAGGCACTTGCTGACTGCCTGCGCGTCGGCCTTCACCGCTGGCAACTGATCGCCGATTGTTTTTTCCAACTCGAATCCAGCGTCCCGTAGCATCGGCTCGGAAGTCGCCACGCTTTGCTCAACGATGGGCCCAACCCCAATCGGCCGCAGCTCATATTCGGAGCGCTCCACTTTCCCAGACGCCAGCAGCAGCACCTGGTCCAGCAGCCGTTCGAGCCGCCCTCCCTGATCCCGCAAGATTCCCGCGTACTCTTCAATCTGCCGCGGATTATCGACCACGCCGTCAGCCAGATTTTCCACCGCAGAACTGATCACCGCAAGCGGCGTGCACAACTCATGCGACACGCCGGCCACAAATTCCATCTGAAGCTTGGCGAACCGCTCCGCCCGCCGCGCCACGGTGAAAACCAAAATCAAGCTCCCCGCCAGCACCGACAACAAGCCCAGGCTGATCGCCAGGTTTCGCCTGCGCCAGGAACCCACCGCGGTGCCCATCGACCCTGAAGGATGCTGCGCGACCAATTGCCATTGCCGGTCCGGATTGCTCGCTTGCACCGTCGGATGCCCCCGGCGCCGCGCCTCCTCGGCCACGGAATCAACCAAATTGACTTCCGCGTCGGGCGTCGCGCTGGCAATCGGAAAGTCGTTACTCGACAAATACAGCGGCTGGTATGGCGGTTTCGCGGTGCGAATTCCAATCCCAAAATCCATTTGCCCGAAGTGCCGATCCGCCAACTCCGGCAAATACACCCGGCGCAGAAAACTTCCATTCAGCTCCAGGAGCACAAATCCAATGGCTCGCACGTTCCCGTCTGGCGCCGCAGCCCCTGAAAAACTCTCGAAAATCGGCCGAATCAACGCGGGCGTTTCTTCATAAAACGTCCACGGATAGTAAGCGGCATCGCGATCAGGGAGGGGAGCGACAAATGGAGCGGACGATTTCGCCGACCGCTCCATGAACAGGTGCAGCGGTTCGAGGCGCGCGGGCCAGGCCGCCTGCTGAAATCGCTTCGCGTCAAAATCGAGCGAATCAAGCTGCTGCTTTTCGCGCTCCCCCAATTCCCAGACATACACGCCGCTTACAAACCCAGAGCGTGACGTCGTCTTGATCCAGGTGGCATAGCGGCTCAGAACCTGCGCCTCGGCCGTCGCGCCAGAGCTCTGGGCATTGATCTCAAAGCTCTCGCATAGCCGGTCAAAATCATAAGAAAATTCCTGGTCGAAATTTTTCACGCTGGTATCGAGCGCCCCCTCCATCCGCGCCTGTTCCACTTCGCTTACTTCCGCCGTCCAGCGATATTGCAGGATCCCCAGCGTCAGCACCACCGCGGTCATGGCGATCACGGCAATCAATTCCCGCACCGATCTTTTGGTCCACTTCATAAAATGTTGCGAGGTCCAAGGCGGCACCAGGCCCGCTCGGCCAAATCTACAATGATCACGGCGGCTGCTTGCTCACCGTCCCGGAGCGAATCGGCCCGTTTCTGCGAGTCCCCAGCAGGAATGCTCACCTATGAAATTGGGCCTCGGGTAAGAGGGACCATTCCCCTCGCTTCCTTGATCTCGCGATGTTTTCTTCCGGGGTCACGTTAGCACGGATGAAAAATTTTGTAAGGAAGTTGTCGTGGTGGCGGCTGATATTTCTGCGCTGTCAGGTTAGTGCGAGCTGATCGCCGAACCGTGCAGGTAGATCTCGCGAGATGCCCAGGAAAACCGGGGGCTGCCGTGGATTGCCGGTGCACCGAGCAAAACCGCGCCGGCCGGACGCTGCGGCGCCAGGCCCCGGTACTCAAATTTCACGCTTGGTTATTACTGCTGCCCAGCGGCGCCACCACCGGGCGCATCATCTTTGCTGCCCAGCACGGTCCCGTTCGCCAGCACCAGTTTCACCAGATTTCCCACCGGGGCTCCGCTGCGCGAAGGATTCAGCGTAATCGTAATGGGGTCGCCGGACTTCATAATCTCGCGGCTCCAACCGTTCCGCGCCAGCTTCCCGGGACTCAGCGTTTCGCAGGCCCAGTGCACGATCTCGCCCCGGTCATCCTTCACGTCAAAATAAATTTGCACGTGCGGATTGGCCCACTCGAAATCAGTCACCGTCCCCTTCAAAGTGATGGAATCCTTTCCGTAATACAAACCCGTCCCATGATGCGCGAACATCGGACTGCCAATCGCCAAAACTCCCAGAGCCAGGGCAAATAAGGTAGCCGCCTTTTGCATGCGTCACCCCTCTCGTTGAAAAACTGATTCTTTCCCAAAGCGGTTATTGCTGCGGAGCTTCGGTAATCCCCAATTGACGCCCGTCGCCCAACACCAGCTTCCTCAGAAATCCGACCGGTGCTCCATTTTTCGCCGCCACCAGCGTGATCGTGATCTGATCGCCGGGCTTCACTGAATCCTTGCTCCACCCCGACCGGATCAGCTTCCCCGGACTCAGTGTTTCGCAACCCCAGTGCGCCACGTGGCCTTTTTCGCCCTTCACGTCGAAATAAATCTGCGCATGCGGATTAGCCCAGTCAAACTCGGTTACAGTGCCCCGTAGCGTAATCGGCTTTTCTTCATCGTACGCACTGTTGCCGTGGTGCGCCATGGTCGGCCCGCCACAGGCCATCGCGGATGCCAACAATCCCCCAATAATCGCTACTCGCTTCCCCATGCACCACCCTGTGGTTTCAGACGAAAGGGTTCTCTGTCAGGTTACCTCGCAAGCGGGCAATGCGGATCTAAGTATCACATTCGGTGGGTACAGACAAGGATTCCAGAGGTCGCCAAATTGGCCCCGGCTGGCAATGCAGGCACACCGGAACGGCCATGCCCTCCTTCTTGGCTTCGCAAGCGCCGATCGAGAAATTCTCGCTTTCGGCTTGTTTCCTGGGTTCTGTTCAATGCACCTAAGACTTTGCGGCGCTCAACTAGACAGCGGATCGGCCCGTCTGATAGCCTCGCCGAAGTGTTTAGAATCCTCGGAGGAGCATGATCGTGCGGCAACTTCGAATGAACTTCGGTTTGGCAGGCGTGATCTTGTTGCTTGCCTGTGTTGCGCAGGGAGCCAGCATCACAGGCACCGTCAAGGGGCCCGCGGGTGCTCCGTTCATGGGCGCGTTTGTCGAGGCGCAGAACACCAAAACCAAAATCACGGTGAACGTGCTGTCGCACCAGGACGGCAAATATCGCATCGACGATCTGCCCGCCGGAGACTACGAACTCCGCATCCGGGCCATCGGCTACCAAGCCGACGCCCGCCTGGGCGTCAGTTTGAAGGCCCAGCAGGAACTCTCCTCGGATTGGCAGCTGCAAAAGGGCACGGTGCGCTGGCGCGATCTGACGCTTTATCAGGGCGAGCATTTAATCCCCAACATCGTTGGTAAGGAAATGATGTTTGGCCCCACCGCCACAGGCGGCCGTGACGCACCCTGCCAGATTTGCCACGGCTTCCAGTCGCGCATGGCTTCCACGGTACGCGACCAAGCGGGCTGGCGCGATCGCGTCGACTACATGCGCTCTGCGATGCATGCGCAACTGCGCATCACCGATGAGCAGGAAAACCGGATGGTCTCGTTCCTGACCGCTCTGTTCAGCGAAAATTCGGTGCTCCCGAACTCTCCCGCCGACCTGCCCGAATATAAGGATCTGGTCCGCAACTACAACGAAGACGCCATGAACATTGTCTACGTCGAGTATGACCTCGAAGGCCCCAACCGCATGCCCTGGAGCGCCGCGCCCGACAAGAACGACATCGTGTGGATGCCTTTCTATGGAAAGCAAAACAAAATTGGCCGCCTCGATCCTCGCACCGCAGAAACCAAGGAATTCACTGTCCCCAATCAGGATACGGCTCTAGTCCACTCGGCATTCCCTGCCTCGGACGGCAGCGTGTGGGGCGCCGAATTTGGCGCCAATAAACTCGCCCGCCTGGATTCCCATACCGGGGAAATCACCGAATTTCAGGACGCTTATCTACCCGGCAAGGAAGGCACCATCCAGGGAGGCAGCAAGCACACCGTGCGCGTCGGCAGCGACGGAATCGCCTGGTCGAGCGGATTCCCCATTAGCCGTTTTGATCCCCAGACCGGCAAGTTCGACCATTTCCAGGACGGCACTTACGGCGTCACGCTCGACAAGGACAACAACGCCTGGTTCACCGAATATTCCGCCGCAGGAAAAATCGGCCGCATCGATGCGAAAACGTTGAAGGAACAGACCTGGACGCCTCCGACTGACGGCCGGAAAATCTACTCGCGCCGCATTCAGGTGGCTGCCGACGGAACCGTCTGGTTCAGCGAATCAGACGGCGGCCAGATCGGCCAGTTCGACCCCAAGACCGAAACCTTCAAGCAATATCAACTGCCGGGCCCGAATCCCAGTCCGTATGCGATGAACCTCGACCGCGAGCATCAGGTCTGGTATTCCTCGGAGTACCTTGACGAAGTCGGCCGGCTCGATCCGGCAACCGGCAAGGTGGTCGAATATCCTTTCCCGCATAACGAAATTACTTCACGGGAGTATTTCCTCGATTCCCAGGGGCGGATGTGGTATGCGACGCCGGCCAACAACAAAGTCGGCTATTTCTACCTGGCGAAAAAGTAGCTTTCTCTTGCGCCGATCGCTGCGGTGCCGGGCCATTGAGCGGCGATGGAGGATGGGAATCGGGAGCGCAGGTTTTCAGGGGCCGGCGGTTCCGGGTGCCCGGCCACAGCGCCCGTTCTTTCGCGCTGCTCCTCCCGCGGGTATTCGATTCTGGCGACGGAGATCAGTTAGCCAGACGTTAACCTTGCGATCCTGCGCAGGGACAACCGCTAGGCTGACTTCTTGCCGGCCTTGATCGAATCGTACTCCTCAATCGCCACCTTGGTTCCGTCATTATCGACATCCGGCTTGAGCGTGCCCTTGAACTCATCATAGAGCCGCACGGTGTTCATCACGATTCGCTCCGGCCCCATCCAGTTGGTGAACTTGCCTAGGTTGATGTCCGCTGCCGCGCGCCCTGCGCTCATGCCGGCGTCATATCGCTTCTTGGCCTCGGTTTTCAGCACGCGGAAATATTCGTTCATCTCCGCCAGCTCTTTCTTGCCCCCTACCGGACCATGCCCCGGCACGATGAGGTCAACATCCATCTTCAAAATCTTGTCCACCGAATCCATCCACTTCGACACGTAGCCGTTGTGCGCGTAAGGCACCAGGTTGAAGAACGCGAGATCGGCGGCGAAGAGGATTTTGTGCTGCGGCAGATAGGCCATCACGTCGCCCCAGGTGTGGGCCGGCCCGGCGAAGCGGAATTCGACAACATTTCCGCCGATGTTGTAGATCAGGTTGTCTTCAAAGGTCACACTGGGCGGCGCCAGCTTGCGCACCTCGGTGCCGTCGGCCAGGCCTTCCTGCTTCGGCCACGACTTGGGCGTGTTCGCCGCCGCCTTGATCACTTCTTGCCGGCAGTAGGGATGACTCAAAATCTGCGCGGGCAAAAAGAACTGGTTCCCGGCCACATGATCGCCGTGATGATGGGAATTGATCAGTTGCGCGATCGGCTTGCCTCCGGCAGCGTGCTTGGCCTCCGCCAGGAATGCTTTGGTCTGTAGCGGAAATCCCAAGGCGTCGAAGGCCACCGCCCAATCATCGCCCACGAAAAGCCCGGCATTCGAAATTCCTGCGTTCGGCAGCCCCGTCCCTCCCTGCTGCTGGTAGACGTAAACGTTGGGTGCAAGCTGGCGCATCTCGGTTTTCCACCTGGGCATCAAGGGGTAGTGATTGTCCACCGGAGGAAGCGGCGCAACCGCTGGCCATCCCATGCGAGCCGACGATTCATCGACGCGCTGTTGCCCTTGGCCCCAAATCCCTTCCAGGCTACCGGCGCCCGCTACGCCGGCCGCAACACCCAGCCCAGCCCACGCCGTGCGCTCCATCCATTCGCGCCGGCTCAACTCTTCTGCCCTTGAGTCCCTGGCTTCGGCCATAAAGCCTCCTCGAAAGAACAAGTTCAAAACGGCATTTCCGCGCTCTAGGCAGCTCACAGCGTTCCCAGTCTCGGAGAACGCCGGCCATTGTACTCCGGTTTTCTGCGGACAAAAATCTATGCTGGAGATTGCGAGGTCGTTTCAGAGGTGGCTCAAGGAGTCGAGCGGTTGGCAGTGGCCGGGAGCGGAAACCACATCCTCGCCATCAGAACTGGTGACTCTATCTATAAACTTCGGATTTACTTACTGCTGTCTCCGGTGACGCCGCGGGCCGGATTGCGCAGCCTTCTGGTGAAAGCTTCTTCGTCTTCGGCCACGCAGAAAAGCTCGTCCATCACCGCGCGCTTGCCGGTGAGCAGCTTATACAGCTTGGTATCGCTCTCCCATGGCCCGCTATAGGCCTTCGGATCCTCTACCGTGAATTGCAGAGACATGGTGTTGCCGTTAACGCGCTTATAGCGCTCGATCAGGTGCAAGGCGTCGCTTCGCGGATAGCCGTAAAAATCAAGCCAGGTGCGGTCGTTGAAGCCCACTGAGTCGACCACGAACGTGTCGCCGTCCCACTTGCCGATCGAATCGCCCATGAAGGTCGGGTCGGGCTCCTCGGGATGTGCGCGGCCATCGGTCCAAATCCCGCGCCAGGCATGCTCCCGTTCAAAGAACATGAACGTGCGGCCAGGGTCCTGCACGATCTCGAAAGGCTGCGGGTAGAACAGAATCCGCGGAATGCCCGTTGGCCGGCAATGTTGAATCGGATCGTTGTCTAGCGGAACGGTTCTTGGCCCGTAGCTCGGCTTGTTGGCGTCGAATTGCGCCTGGCCCCACGCGGTAAACCCTGGCGGGCCCTGTTTGCTCGGCGTCGCGTAGATCCCTTGCCCCGGAATGTTGTTGAAAAATTCCCAATAGCCCGACAAGTCGTGAGCATTGAAAGGAGCCGAGGCCGCCGGGACCTTGCTGCCGCCGGTCTGCGTTTGGGCCAGGATCAGGGAGGATGCGCCCGCCACTGCGACCACCGCCACAACCATAGTCAAAACGCGATTAGGCATGCTGTGCTCCCGTTTTCGGAAACGCCATGTAGCTCGAGTGAGTGAACAGGTGCCATCTTCCGCCGTCCCCCCCGACTGCGTCTACTGATCCTCAGGCGCCAGTTCTTGCGGCGTCAGCACCTTGCCATCGGCCAGAACAACCTTCCGGAGATTACCGACAGCCGAGCCAACTTTGGCCGGGTTGAGCGTGATCGTTACCTGGTCACCAACTTTGAGAGAATCCTTGGTCCAGCCCGCACCGCGCGCCAGCTTGCCCGGGCTCAACGTTTCGCAAGCCCAGTGCACCAGGTTTCCTTTGTCATCCTTGACGTCAAAATAGATTTGCACGTGAGGATTGGTCCACTCGAAATCGGTGATCACGCCCTTCAAAGTGACCGGATTCTTGGTGTCGTAAATCGCTCCGCCGTGATGCGCCGCCAGCGGTCCGCCCATCGTCAAGACGCTCGCGAGCAGCGCCAGAAACATAGTCAGCCGAATCCTCACGTTCCCCTCCGTTTCTTAACCTGTCTATATATCAGAACTGGAACCGCAATCCCAGTTGGATGCGACGCGTATCGCCGTTTCCGATAATCGGGCTGTTGGCGATAACGTTGGGCGTCCCGGTGGATGCGCCGAACGAAGCCGGCGACGCCAGATTTGATCCGTTGGATCCACCCGAGATACCCAGCTGAGCGAACTGAGTGCTATTGAGCAAATTGTAAAACTCGACACGGAATTGGGTATCGAGACGTTCCTTAAACGTCCAATTTTTCATGATGGTCATGTCCCAAACCCGGAAGCCCTGCCCGCGAAGCTCATCACGTTGCATGGTGCCGAAGGTTCCTTGCGCGGGAGGAAGGATCACCGAGCTACCCGACATGTAGCACCCGTACTTGGCAAGGCTGGCCGTTCCCGTAGAACCACCTGGTCCGTTCGGCAACCCGGCGGCTGCGCTCGTGCAAGCTGCCGGCACGGCCTGGGAACATCGTGTTACTTTGGCAAAGCTGCTACCGGGAGCGCCAAAGCAAGGAATACCTGTCCGCCGCCCATAACCGCTGAAGTCTGCCGGATTCCCTAGCAGATCCCAACGGTCCTGAGCTTCACCGGTTCCGCTGATGTCGTCAGTGGGATCCAAAGGACTCCACGGCAGCGGGCTCCAGATTTGCGTCGCGGAACTCACCACCCATCCCTGCAACATCTGCCCTGGTGACTTTTTGCCGGGCAGAGCGTAGCTCCCTTCCAGTGTAAATCTGTGACGCACGTCGAGCACGCCGCTGCCGTATTCGGCATTCCGGTTGGTACTGTTTTGGGGAATGATCTCGTTGATCTCTCCCGGCGCCATGTCGAACGAATGAGAATAGGTGTATCCGGCGGTAAATGTCAGACCGTGCGTCACTCTCTCATTCAGCGTCGCTTGCAAGCCGTTGTAATTCGACCTCTGCCAGTCGGAGAGCAGCAGAATGTTCGAGAAATATGGGAACTGTCCGCCCACGGTGTAAGGCCGGCGAGCATTCTCGGCAGGACCGCCGCTAACGCCCGGCGCGGGCTGGTTGATATCCACGGGATCAAGAATATGCTGGCCGTGATTGCCGACGTATGAAATATCCATGGTGAGACTGTTCGAAAAGGCGTGCTGGATGCCGAAGTTCCAGAGGAAGAATTGGGCATCGGTGAGGTGCGGATCCACTGCGGCAATCTTGCAAGGAGCGGTATTCGAGCAACTCGCGGTCTGCCCCACCAGGCCTCCGAAGATTGACTGGTTTGATTGCCATTTCGCCGGGGTGGCCACCGAAACCGTACCAAGATTGATCGTGCCGCCAGCGTTCCGGGTGGTGCTGCCAGCGATCAAATTGAACGCTGTGGGGGTGTTCTGCAGCGTCGTCGGATTGAAGAATTCCGCAGCCGTAGGCAGATAATACGAAATGTTGAAACCGCTATGCACAACGGTCCGGCCTTTGCCCGTCACATCCCAGGCCAGACCTAGCCGCGGCTCGAACATCCAGGGATATCCGCGATAGAGATTGCGGCCATTGGCCTGGATGAGCCCGGATGCGGTGTTCGGGGCAAAGTTCCCGAGAAGATTTTTGGCTTCCTTTAGCGGCGTCTCATACTCATAACGCACGCCGAGGTTCAAGGTTATCCGCGGCGTCAAGCGCCAGTCGTCCTGAATATAGGTGGCGATCTGCTCGAAGGTAACTGTCCGCTGAAGGCTGCCGGTCTGAATCGACTCCGCCGAGGGCACGCCATTGAGGAAGTCTTCGAGCGGCGTCGCGCCAGCGAAAGCGACGGAAGGACCAGTCGCAACGGTCCCGAATGCGATCACCCCTTTGCTCAAATACTCGTTGATCTTGCCGTCAAAAATGTCGTGAGCGTATTCGAAGCCGAACTTGAAGATGTGGTTTCCATGCGTATAGGAAACGTTGTCCGAGGCGCGATAGATGAGTGACTTATTCCAGATTCCTTCGGGGTCCCCTAGCGTGGGAGCCGTGGGTGAAGAGCCAAATCCGCTGATGGTCACGTTTGGGAATCCACAAATCTGCGCGCCGGAAACAAAGCCCAGAGCCGCATAGTTGGGATGATTCGGATTGGTGACGCAGTCAGCGCCGGGGTTCGCCGTCTGCAGCGAATAATCCCACCCGGCCCTTACTTCGTTGACCCATGCGGAATTCGGAATCCAGGCCCAAACGACTCGGCCCACGGTCACCGACCCCAGGATATTCGAGTTCCAGTAAGGCTGCGTGACGCTGCCGACCGGCGCGTTCACGTATCCAATGCCGCGGAAGAAGTCCAGATTTAAGCTGTTCTTGTCATTCAGGTGGTAGTCGAGCTTGGCCACGCCGTTATCGGACCCGCCGTTGTCGGCGAAGTCGGTGGGGAAGGCTGTGCTGGCCGTATTATTTGCGAACAGCCCCGCGTTCGGCGTGCAGGCCACGGTATAGGGCGCTGCCGCTCCGGTCACACTGCAGCCTGCCAGGTTCAAGCTAAGCGGGCTGAACGAGGCCGGCGTGTAGCCGTGGTTCTTGATCATGTCATTGATGGCATCGGGAAAGCTGCCTGTCGCTCCAGGGCCGGAGGCCACCGAGGGAATGGTAATATTTTTCGGGTTTCCTACGTTATAGCGCTGTGCTTCGTATCCGGTGTAATAGAAGATTCTGTCCTTCTTGATCGCGCCGCCTAGCGTGCCGCCGAACTGTTCGAAGATGGTCGGAGCCACCTGACGCGTAAACGGGTTCGCCGTGTCCAGGCTGGTATCGCGGCCAAGGGCGAATGCCGTTCCGTGTGTGGTGTTGGTGCCCGATTTCAGCCCGATGCTGATCTGCGCCCCGGGCCTCCATCCATATTCCGCCTTGGGATTCTCCACCAGGTTCATTTCCTGCACCGCGTCGACCGACAGAATCACCGATTCGTCGGGGCCGCCCGCCTGGAAACCGATGTTCAGCGGACCCGCCGTTCCCCACGAGTTCACGTCCGCCAGGCCGTCGAAGACGTAGATGTTGTAGTCCGGCCGCATGCCGTTGGAATACTGAATCAGGCCACCGCCGGCGCCGGGCTTGGTGGCAATTCCCGGCCGATAGTTCAGCAGGTAAAGGAAGGTACGTCCGGCAATCGGCAAGTCGGTAGCGGTTTCGTTGGTGATCGTTCCGCCGAGCTGAGCGTTGGTGGTATTGAGCTCAGGCTGTTCTCCGGTCACCGTAACCGTCTGCGTCTGCTCGCCGGGTTGCAGCGAAAGATCGATACGCACATCCTGTCCGACCTGCACAGCCACATCTTGCCGGTCAATGCTCTTGAATCCTTTGAACTCGGCGCGCACCGTATAGGTGCCGGGCGTCAGGTTCGGAGCAGCGTATGAGCCGGTGCTGTCGGTTGCCAGCGTTCGCGTGACGCCGCGTTCCACGTCGGTTACCGTCACGGTGGCGCCCAGGATCGCGCCTCCGGTTTGATCAGTAACCGTTCCGCCAATCCGGCCCAGGTTCACCTGTGAAAACGCGGGCGCGCTCAGCAGCAAGGCCACCAATGCCAGGCCCGCAAGCAACGGCCGGCTCATTTTCTTGCAAGGGCCACACGTGAAACGACAGAAGAACAGGAGAACCTTCCCATGGCTCATTTTCGACCTCGTGTTTGACTCAAGATAGCGTGAAAAGTGAGGTGACAATCCTGCCAACCAGGCGCTCGAGAGCGAACACAACTCCCGCCAAGGGAAAACCCGGCAATCGGACTTTTTAGACACACCAACACCCGCAGCAGAGAACTTCTTGTGACGCACTCACCACACCCCACTTTAGAAACTGAGGTATTTATGACCATGCCCATAAATTTGTCAAGGGAAAGTTTCTTGCCACGGATTCCAAATTCGCTGACTTGTACCCGGGCAATGCGGGGGATCCCCTATCTTGCCGGCTAGGTCTGTGCGCCGGCTTCGTGCAGGCCGCGAAAGATCAGTTTCACAATTCGCCGCAGACTGGCGATCCCCTCTGCCACCTCGGGCTTGTCCATCGACAGCCAGAATCGCAAGGCGGCCAGATGGGTCATGTAGATGTAGCGCGCGATCAAAAAGGGGTCTTCGTCGGAACTGATCGAGCCGGAGCGCTGGGCCGCTGCTACCAGATCCTTTACTTCTAGCACCAGGTGCATGGAGTGAGGTTTGTTCTTCTCTTCGCCGAGCGCCTGATAAAAGAGCAGTTCCTTCATCATAATTCGAGACATCGTCAAGTTCCTGGAAAGTTCCTGGTAATAAACCGAGAACATCGAAATAAGCTGTTTCGAGAGCGGCGCTCCCGCCCTGAAACGAGCCTTGACCTTCGCGGAAATTACGTCAGCTTGATCGTTCCACAGCAGGAATACCAGCGCCCGTTTTCCCAGCGTACAGAAAAAGGGTGCCTTTGGCGACGCGCGCCCGCCTGGCAATGTCGCGCGTGGTCGCCGCATCAAAGCCTTTTTCGGTGAACAGCGCCGCGGCGGCCGACTTGATGCGCCGAAGCTTTTGCAGCTTATTGCTTTCCCGCAAGCGCAGTTCAGTTTTTCGGGTAAAGGCGCGGCGATTCACCAAAACCTCCGGCGACCATCGGGCGAGGGAACGCAGCATGGTAACAGCATAGCGTGGCATCTCTCAATGAAGCCCTGCGGAGAAATTCAGGATCGCGGAGAGGCCGCGAACGGTTCGCCCAATCCGGCTGTGGCCATGAAGAGCGTTCTCGCTCTCAAGGGTGAGACGATCTACAACCCTATCGCGGGATGCCGGCGATTAGGCGGTTAGTAGTTGGGAATTTCCACCGCCGCAGTTACCACACTGATCCACAGCAGCAATTCGATCAGCCCCGCAAGCTTCGCCACGCCCGGCGTTTCCGCCACCTGCCCCCACCGGCGGGTCTTGGCCTGCACGAAGATGTGCCACAGGATGGCCACAGGAACCAGCATCAGAAGCTTCATGCGAAACGCGGGGTTGATGATGTACATTGTGGCACGCGCCGAGAAAAGAAGAAATCCTCCGAGGATCGTGATGCAGAAGCCGATCCAATTCCAGGCAAAGAGTTCGTCGCGTACTTCGGCGGCCGTTTGCGTTTTTCGTCCCACGCCCAGCAAGCGCAAGTCTCCTGCCACGTTGGTCCCAAGCCAGAGCGACAAACCGGAAAAATGGATGAGTTGGATAAACGGATATGCCCACAGCGAGGTGCGGATCGCTGTCGCCCATGAGGTCATTTGCAGGTACCTGGAAAGCGGCATCAAAGAAGTCTGAATATGCTCTTGCATACGCGTCCACCCCTCCTCGCCACCAATGTTCTCCGCTGCAAAGCTGACTAGCCAAGACCCGAGATCGCCGCAATCTCCACGCCCGCAAGAATCGACCCCACCCAAAACAGCAGCGAAAGAACCGCCAGAAGTTTCCCGCCCGTGGGAATCGACGGCGCGTCACCCCACTTGGGAATGCTGCGCTGCACCAGAATCGTGAAAAGGGTGGCCAGCACGATCACGCTCATTTTGACGCGAAAAACGGTGTCCGGAAGGTAGTCGCCCGCATCGGTTGCCGCCATCAGCGCGCCCGATAGCACCGCCAGCCAGAATGCTCCCCACATCCAGGGATAGACTTGCTCGGCGAATTTCACGACCGGCTTCCCTGTGGCCGCAAGTCCCAGCACCCGCAAGTCCAGGATCACGCTTGCGCCCACCATGATGAATAATGTGAAGTAGTGGACGACCGAAACGCTCGAGTAAAGCCACGCCGTATTTGCCAGATATACCACCCAACCGAAGTGCTCCACCCATTCACCGAAATTGTGGCCCAAAAAGCACCTCCTTCAACCGTCATGTTGTACCAGAAAAAAGCGGTCCGGAGCGCACAATCAATACCGAGCCCCCGGCCGATCTTGGCCCCTCTCGGTAGATTCGGAAAAGCGCGGCCCTCGCAGGACGCGAGCTTTCAAGCCCAAAAAAACGGGCGAAGACGTGTCGCGGTCTTCGCCCAATGACTTTCTATCCCAAAACTTATGTGCGCTGCAAGCCTTACTGCGGTAATTCCTGAATGCCCAGCTGCTTACCTGAGTTATCGAACACCAGCTTGTGCAGAAAACCTACCGGCGCGCCATTCTTGGCCGCAACCAACGTGATCGTGATCTGATCACCCGGTCTCACGGCTTCTTTGCCCCAGCCGGCGCGAACCAGTTTGCCGGGGCTCAGCGTCTCGCAACCCCAGTGCACCACATTTCCTTTCACATCCTTCACGTCGAAATAAATCTGCGCATGGGGATTGGCCCACTCGAATTCGGTGACGGTTCCCTTGAGGGTAACTTCCTTGGTTTCATCATAAGCGGCATTACCGTGGTGGGCGAACAGGGGGGCCGCTGCGGAAAATAAAAATGCAGCCGCTAACAACCCCATCGATCGAAGCCTCATATCTCCTCCAAGCACCCAGAGTGTTGCTCCCAGGGCGCAACCTAGGGCGCCCGCTACGCCGTCAAGCATAAGGCTAATGACCAAAGCTCTTGCGTAAAATCAGAGTTAAAACTTCTTAACACCGATTTAATACCCGCATCAAAAACGCCCTCGCGCCAGCTGATTTGCGCGCGCCGGAAATCAGCTCACGGCCAATAGCTTGGCCGGATTCCCGTGCAAAATGCGGTCCACCTCTTCTTTGTTCAATCCCACTTCATGGATGTAGTCGGCGGCGCGCTTGAAAAGCGGCCCCGGCTCGTAGGGATAATCGGTTCCAAACACCAGCCGGTCGGCGCCGATTGAATCCACTGCCGCCTTCAGCGCCGGATCGTATCCGTGCCCCACCGTGTCGTACCACATCTTGCGCGCCGTGATGCTGGGTTTCTCCGGTGTCGAGGGGTATTCCCACGTCGAGATATTGTCGAGCCGCTGCATCAACACCGGCAGCGACCCGCCCAGATGCGTGTTGATGATCTTCAGCTTTGGGAATTTCTGCGGAATTCCGCGGGTGATCAGATGCATCACCGCAATGGTGTCTTCAATCGGTGCCCCGATCATCCACGTGAGATGGTAGTCGCTGATCAGCGGCGAATAAGCGCCGTACCCGCCGGGATGGATAAACAAAACACTGGCGCGCCGGTTGAGCTCCTGATACACCGGCAGGAACGCTTCATCGGCAATGGACCTATCCAGAATCGAAGTGGCGATCGTCGCGCCGACGAATCCTTTGTGGCTGAGCATCCGCTCCATTTCCTTGAGCGATTCGTCCACGTGCGGCAGCGGCAGCGCCACGTAAGCCAAAAACCGCGTCGGCCACTTCTGCACCACTTCGGCGTAATCGTCGTTCGCCTTCCGGGCCGCAGTCACGGCGTTTTCCTTGTTTGCGAAATGCGGCGCTTGCGGACAAATCGAAAGCGCCTGAATCCCGATGCCCACCGAATCCATCATCTCCAGATGCTTCGCCATCTCGTCATCGCCCGTGCCCGCGCCTTTGTTGCGCTGCACCCAGGTATCTTTCTTCCCGAACTTGTCCATCATATCGAGGTATTCATTGCTCCACACGTGCCCGTGCACGTCAATTGTCGCGCCCGGCGGCGTCTGCGCCCGAAGGCTGCCCCCGAAAAGCCCTCGGACGGCTACCCCGGCGGCCGCAAGTGAACCATAGCGAAGCAGTTCCCGCCGGCCCACCTTGGTCCTATCGGCGATCATTAGCTTGCCTCCCTTGACCCGTACCTCTGCACCCCACCATTGGCCAGCGACTAAAGCTTAGATGCGAACACTAGTCTCTCGTCGCGCGTAAACTTACGCGACTTGAGCAGGTTGAGTCAATCTCGATCAAACCCTCTGCCTCGCCAGCGTTTTCCTTGGTTGATCGAGCGTTTCGATTGGCGCCGGTGCTAAAATGAGATTCGAAAATCATGGATGAAGGCAGCCTTTTCCCGATCGTCGGCGAAGAAGGTTTTGGGCGTCTGGTGGCCGCATTTTATCGTCAGGTCCCGCACGATGACATTCTCGGCCCCATGTATCCCGAGCAGGAGCGGCAGGCGGCCGAGCAGCGCCTCCGTGACTTCCTGATCTATCGCTTCGGTGGCTCGGAAAAATACATCACCGAGCGAGGACATCCCCGCCTGCGCGCCCGCCACCTTCCTTTTCACATCAATCGCGCCGCACGCGATCGTTGGATGCAACTCATGAATAACGCCTTGGCTGAAGCTGCCCTTCCGCTCGAAGCCGAGCAGCTCCTGCGAGCCTTCTTTGAGCAAATGTCCGCATTCATGATTAACCAACCCTAGCTCGAAGGCTCCCGAACGTTTTCTTTAGCCTTGCTGGCGTGCACAGGCCGCCACAAAATCTTCGGTCGGGACTTCATTTCTCGCTCCGATGCCACAACCTGCTAGTAGAATCCGTCGCTAGCCCGGCGGCACGATCACCGCTCTTGTAAACCGGAACACCCATGCCAGCTTGCCCCTACCTGAGGCTTCCGGTTCCGAGACCGGCTCGCTCAAGGCATCCATCAACGGCCTGACCCAGGAGGACCGAAGATGTCATTCCCACAGGTGATATCTCGAAGGGCCGAACCTGCCCTGTTCGGCCCTGCTTTTTTGAAGCGAGCCAACCTAAGCCGCCTGGATTCCCGCGGATTCGGTCACACTCGACGAACACGTTCCACCACCGGGATTAGATTACCCGTTGTCCAAGAGCGTCCCGGGATGTATATTCCCACGCAAATTCGGCGGGGTAAGGCAGAGAATAAACATCCCTGAGGAGGGCTTCCGCGCATGGATCGTCTTAAGCCCGTAGACGTCGTGATCGTCGGCGGGGGCTTCACCGGCCTCCTCATGGCCAAAGAAATCGCCACCCGCACCTCGCATTCAGTCCTGGTTCTCGAACGCGGCGCTCCTGCTCGCGACTATTCCGACAAGATGGACGAACTCGACTACGTCATCCGCCTGCGCATGATGCAGAAGCTTTCTGAAGAGACCATCACCCACCGTCACTCGAGTAACGATCGCGCAGTGCCCGTGCGGCAATACGGCTCATTCAATCCCGGCACAGGCGTCGGTGGCGCAGGCGAACATTGGGGCGCCGTTTCGAACCGCTATCGTAGCGATCAGTTCACACTCGCCACTCACTTGCGCGAGAAATATGGCCGCGAGCGCCTGCCGGAAAATCTCGCCGTCCAGGATTGGGGCATCACCTACGACGATCTTGAGCCCTATTACTGGCGCGCCGAGCAGATGCTCGGGGTCAGCGGCAAGGCCGGCAACCTCAACGGCACTCGAATCGAAGGCGGCGACCCTTTCGAAGGCCCGCGCTCGCACGACTTCCCCAATCCCCCGCATAAGATGAGCTACTTCCCAACCCTGTTCCGCCAAGCCGCTCTCGATCTCGGCTATAAGCCGTTTCCCATTCCCACCGCCACGCTCAGCCGGGGTTATCGCAATCCCGACGGCATCGAGCGCCCGGCGTGCATGTACTGCGGCTACTGCGGCCGCTTCGGCTGCATGATCGGTGCGAAGGCCCAGCCGAGCAATACGCTGCTTCCCCTACTGAGGGACAAAAAGAATTTCACCATGCGGAGTGGCTGCTCGGTCCGCCGCGTGATTCATCGCGACGGTAAGGCCGAGGGCGTCACGTATATCGACTCATCAGGCCAGCAGAAGATGCAGCCCGCAAGCGTCGTGGTCCTCTCCTCTTGGACCGCCAACAACCTGCGCCTACTGCTGCTTTCGAAAATTGGCGAGCCCTATAATCCGTCGACCGGCCAGGGCACGCTGGGCAAGAACCTGACGCACCAGGTCAATCAACAAATCGAGCTGTTTTTCGATAAGCCTCTGAATCTTTTCATGGGAACCGGCGGCCTCGGGTACGCGGTGGGCGAATTTGCGGGCGATCCCGTGGGCCTTGAGCCATCCTCCGGTATTCTCCGCGGCGCGAAATCAGAGCGGCCACCAGCGGCGAAGGCCCCATCTCGTCTTTTGGAAAAATTCCCCCGGGCGAAACCAAATCGGAATGGGGCTCGGAATGGAAAAAGCAGGCGCTGCAGTGGCATGACAAAGTGGGCCTGCTAACCTGCGAAGCCGCGCACCTAGCCTACCGCCAAAACTACATGGATCTTCGACCCCACCTACACCGACAACTTCGGCGATCCTCTCCTGCGGCTTCACTCTCGACTGGACCGACCACGAAAAGCGCCAGAAACAATTCCTCGCCAAGCACATGACGGTCTCGGCAAAGCCATGGGGGCCCGCATCGGCCCCGTGCTGCACGGCTCCGAGGGCCACTATGCGGTCACCTATTACCAGAGCACCCACGTCCAGGGCGGAATCATCATGGGCGATTCTCCCGAACGCAGCGCGGTAAACACCTGGTTGCAGCATTGGCAGATGCCCAACCTGTGGATAACCGGCGGCTGCACCTTCCCACAAAACGAGTCCGCCAATCCGACTCTGACGATCCTAGCCGTTACCTACCGCGCCGCCGATGCCTTCGTCGACCGCTACCTCAAGAATCCGGGAGCACTCGCATGAGACGCCGAGAATTCATCACCCTGCCCGCGAAATGCCTGGGCGGACTTCTCATTTACACGCTCGCTGGCGAACCGATTCACCTGCAAGGCGGTGAGGAAACCATTCGCCTGCCTTTGCGTTTTTTCACCGCCTCGGAAGCAACGATCGTCGCCGTGGCCTGCGAACGCATTTTCCCAAGTGATGAATCGGGCCCCGGCGCCAAAGAAGCCGGCGTAGTCATCTACATTGACCGCCAGCTGGCAGGCCCCTATGGCCGCGACCGTTACCGCTATACCAAACCTCCCTTTGTCGAATCGGTCCCCGAACACGGCTATCAGGGGCCAGAGAACCCGCAGCAGATCTATCGCGCAGGCCTGCAGAGGCTCGGCCCCAATTTTGCCGACCTGCCCGTAGCGCAGCAGGAGGACCACTTGAAGTCCCTCGAAACCACGTTGTTCTTCCACCTGCTTCGCACCCATACCATCGAGGGCATGTTCAGCGACCCCATGCACGGTGGCAATGCCAACCTGATCGGCTGGCAGCTGATCGGCTATCCCGGGCCGGTCATGAGCTACCGCGACGAGATCGACAAGAATTACGGCCGTCCCTGGCGCCGCAAACCGGTCAGCCTCGAAGAGGTCGTCGGCCACCCGGTCAAAGGCTGGGAAGAAGAAAAGAGCTAGCGGGTCCCCCGAGGTACCTATTTCCCCCTCGCCAAGCATCCTAATAGCGATCAGCCCAAAGATTCTTACTTGACGAGTCCGTCGCGCCCGTGATAACACTTCCGCGCTTGCAAGGAGGATCCCGTCGCTTCCGTGGTGCGGCTCTCTCTCCTCGATACTTTCTTTGGGCAAGAGAATTCCGGGATTTGCTGACAGATTAAGGAGATACCTTTGGCCGTACCTGAGATTTTCAACACCATCGAGCAGACCAGCCTGAGCAAGTGGATCCGCTACTCACCATCCATTTTTGGCTTCTATTTCATTCTTTTGTGCCACACGATCGGTCTTTCTCTGCTGGTCGGAGCCAATGCGATCATCGATTTGCGCATTTTGGGCGTGGGCGAGGGCCTTCCTCTGAGGCCCATGAAGCACCTGTTCCGCTTTATGTGGACGGGCCTCGCAATCAACATCACCACCGGATTGCTTCTGTTGACCGGCTACCCGACCAAAGCGCTCACCGACTACGACTTTTACGTCAAAATGAGCCTGATCACGCTGGCCGTCATTACCTTGTTCCGGATACATAAGCGCGTGTTCTCAGACCCCAATATGAGCGAAGCCGACATGATCGGCAAAGGCAAGACGCTCGCGAAATTTTCACTGGCCTTCTGGATCTGTGCCATTTGGGCCGGTCGCATGCTGTCTGAGACCTATACCTACATTACCTATGGCCATAAATATGCGCGATAATCGCTGCAGGCAACCAAGGAGTCACTCATGAGTTTGAATTTCGCGCACCTCCATCTTCTGCTGAATCATTTTCCGATTATCGGCACCATGGTCGCTCTGGCGCTGTTTCTGGTGTCCTTCGTGGGGAAAAACCAGGACCTGCGGCGCGCGAGCTACATCATTTTCGCCGGCATCGCGCTGTTAACCATCCCCACATTCCTGAGCGGCTTCGGCGCGCAGTTAGGTATTCAGGGCAAGCCCGGCGTTTCCGACGAACTCGTCTCGAGGCACGAAGGCTCGGCGATGCTCTCCTTGTGGTTCATGTTCGCCACCGGCGCTTTCTCGCTTGTGGCGCTATGGCAGTCGCATCACCGGGAGCGGGCCGCCAACTGGACCGTCGCCATGGTCCTGTTTTTCTCCCTGTTCACGGTAGGCCTGATGGCCAGAACCGGCAACACCGGCGGCGACATTCGTCATCCTGAAGTTTACGAAATGAACCACGGCAAAATCGTTGAAGATCCCATCAGCGCCATCATCGCCACCTTTGAACCCAACCCCGAAAAGTTTTCCCAGCTCATGCTGATCAACGAATGGTGGTGGGGTTTCATGATGGCCCTGCATTTTATGGGACTCGCGCTGATCGTGGGCACCGTCGGACTGCTCGATCTGCGCATCATGGGATTGTTTAGGCAGCTCCCCGTGGCGCCCGTGCATCGTTTCGTGCCCTTCGCAATCGCCGGCTTGGGCGTCAACATCGTCACCGGCATGCTGGCCTTCATCGGCCAGTCTGAAAACTACATTTACAGCGGAGCGTTCTGGCTCAAGATGAGCGCTCTGATGCTGCTCGGTCTGAACGCCGCGGTCTTCTACCTGACCGACGTTTTCGAGAATCTGCAGGATGTCGGCCCCGGCCAGGATGCCCCGGTTTTCGCCAAGCTGGTCGCAGGCAGCTCCCTGTTCTTGTGCTTCGCCCTCATTTTCCTGGGCCGCTACATCCAGCCCCTGGGCGACACAATCCACAACGCCTCGAACTAATCGGTTTTCAAGAAGGCGCGGCTTACTCAAGCGCGCCTCAAACTACACCTACAAGCAATCAAGAGCCAGCCCATCGGGCTTCGAAAAAACCATCAGCCCCGGCCTACAGACTGCGCTAAAATATTGTTTCAAATCCCGGGAGAAATTCGAACCCAATGACAGCCTCTAAGAATTCCTACTCCTCTCGCGCCGCTCTGCGTGTCGGCAACGATTCGTTTGAAATTTACCGTCTGGACGCACTTGCTAAAGCCAGTGTCGGCCACGTCGACCAGCTGCCCTTTTCGCTGAAAGTGCTGCTCGAGAACTTGCTGCGCCACGAAGATGGCCGCTTCGTGCAGACCGACGACATCCCTGCCTTGGCCTCATGGCAGCCATCGAACGGCGAAAAAGAAGTTTCCTTTATGCCCGCGCGCGTGCTGCTTCAGGATTTTACCGGCGTGCCGGCCGTCGTCGACCTCGCTGCCATGCGCGACGCAATCCGCCAGCTTGGCGGTGATCCGAAGAAGATCAATCCCCTGCTCCCCGCCGAACTGGTGATCGACCATTCCGTGCAAGTCGACAAATTTGGCTCCTCGGACGCCTTCGCCTTCAACGCCGGGCTCGAAATGGAGCGCAACATCGAGCGCTATGCCTTCCTGCGCTGGGGACAAAAGGCGCTCAAAAATTTCAAGGTCGTTCCACCGGACACGGGAATCTGCCATCAGGTGAATCTCGAGTATCTCGCGCGAGTAGTCTTCAGCGCCGAACAGGACGGCAAGCGCTTCGCCTTCCCCGATTCTCTGGTGGGCACCGATTCGCACACCACCATGGTCAACGGCCTCGGGGTATTGGGCTGGGGCGTCGGCGGCATCGAGGCCGAAGCCGCCATGCTTGGCCAACCTCTGTCGATGCTGATCCCGGCCGTCGTTGGCTTCAAGCTGCACGGCCGCCTGCCGGAAGGCGCCACGGCCACCGATCTGGTCCTCACCGTCACGCAGATGCTTCGCAAAAAAGGCGTGGTCGGAAAATTCGTCGAATTCTACGGCACCGGCCTTTCCAGCCTCACGCTTCCTGACCGCGCCACCATCGCGAACATGGCTCCTGAATACGGCGCCACCATGGGCTTCTTCCCGGTCGACGCCGAGGTGCTCAACTACCTCCGCTTCACCGATCGCCGCGAAGCGCAAGTCAAGCTCGTCGAGGCCTACAGCAAGGAACAGGGCATCTTCCGCACCGATCAGACGCCTGACCCGGTTTTCTCCGAGCGGCTCGAACTCGATCTTGCCACCGTCGTCCCCACGATGGCTGGCCCTAAGCGCCCGCAAGACAGCGTGCCGCTCAGCGACGCAAAATCCGCTTTCGAGAAATCGCTCACCGAAGCGCGAAAACACGCGAGCGTGCGAAACAATGGGGATTCCTTCGATCTAGCCGACGGCTCGGTCGTAATCGCCGCCATCACCAGCTGCACGAACACCTCGAACCCATCGCTGATGCTGGGCGCTGGCCTACTTGCCAAGAAAGCCGTCGAGCGCGGCCTCAGCTCGAAGCCCTGGGTGAAGACCAGCTTCGCTCCCGGTTCAAAGGTTGTCACCGACTACCTCGAAAAGGCGGGCCTGTGGCCCTATCTTGAATCGCTGCGCTTCCATCTGGTGGGCTACGGCTGCACCACCTGCATCGGCAACAGCGGACCGCTTCCGGAAATCATCAGCAAAGCCATCAAGGACAACAATCTGGTCGCCGTCTCGGTGCTTAGCGGAAACCGCAACTTCGAAGGCCGTATCAATCCGCAATGCCGCGCAAACTATCTTGCCTCGCCTCCCCTGGTCGTGGCCTACGCGATCGCCGGCCGGATGGATTTCGATATCGTCAACGAGCCGCTCGGCAACGACAAAGCCGGCAAGCCCGTCTACCTCCGCGACATTTGGCCGACCCCGCAGGAAGTCGAATCCACCATGCGCAGTTCGGTGACCAGCGAAATGTTCCGCAAGGAATACGCTGACGTTTTCACCGGCGACGCCCACTGGCAAGCGCTGCCGATTCCCGAAGGTGACCTCTACGCCTGGGACAGCAAATCGACCTACATCAAGAATCCACCCTACTTCGAAGGCATGCCGCTCAAACCCGGCGCCCTGTCTGATCTGCGCGGCCTGCGCGCGCTCGCCGTTCTCGGCGACAGCATCACGACCGACCACATTTCCCCTGCTGGATCGATTCCCGCCGACAGCCCGGCAGGAGAATATCTGATCGCCAACGGCGTCCAACCCAAGGAGTTCAACTCCTACGGCGCCCGCCGCGGCAACCACGAAGTGATGATGCGCGGCACCTTCGCGAACATCCGCCTGAAGAACCAGCTAGCTCCCGGCACCGAAGGCGGCTGGACCATCCATCAGCCCGGGGGCGAAAAAATGTTTATCTATGACGCCGCCATGAAATATCGCGGCGAGCAGGTGCCGCTATTGATCCTTGCTGGAAAAGAATACGGCTCAGGTTCCTCGCGCGACTGGGCCGCCAAAGGCACGATCCTGCTCGGCGTCCGCGCCGTTCTGGCGGAAAGCTTCGAGCGCATCCATCGCAGCAACCTGGTGGGCATGGGTGTACTGCCACTCGAATTTCTACCCGGAGAGAACGCCAAATCACTCGGCCTGACGGGCTTGGAGGTTTTCGACTTCGAAGGTTTGGCCCAGAACTTCGAACCGCGGAAGAAAATCCAGGTCACCGCGCGCGACGCAAACGGCAAGGCGAAAACCTTCACCGCCCTCGCGCGTGTCGATACGCCCTTCGAAGCGGCCTACTACCAGCACGGCGGGCATTTTGCAGTACGTCCTGCGGCAGATGCTCTAAGAAGCGGTCTAAATTCCTTGCCCCGGGGCGCAGGTATTGCGCCCAGGGGCGCCTGCCCGGGCTCGCACCACCCTTTTTTCCTTCCGGCCACAGAAACAGCCTCTGCCAAGCAAGCTTCCGCTGGCGGTCTGTTTCCCGCGAATTTTCGCCGGGCGGTCTGGCTGAAATTTACGGAGCGACGTTTGCAGGACGGCGCAACCCGTTGGCCGCTTCCTTCGCCGACGCTGCCCACTCGGTGGTTTGCTCCGCCAGTCCCAGGGCGCTCACAAATTCCCCGTCGAGGTCTTGCGGTGTCAGCGGCTCTATCGCCGGGGGATACACCGGGTGCTGGTGCGCCAGCACGTTTGCGATGTGTACGGTCCCCACCGCATCGAGCTTGCGGTTCGGAATCCTCCCCGGAACATGGTGGTGCGCCACCGCCTCGACCACGGGCGAAGGCAATCCCCACAGCGACAGCAGGTAGGCGCCCACTTCTCCATGCGAAATTCCGATGAGCTGCTGTTCGATCACATAGAGCGGCATCTTTTCGACCCGCGCGCCGTCGATCGCCCGCGCAAAGTGCTGCGGCGACCGCGTGGCCAGCACCAGTTTTCCCACATCGTGAAGCAGCCCGGCAATAATAGCCGCATCGCGCGCCGGAGAAGGCGGCAGCAGCCGCGCGGCGATCTTCGCGGTTAGTTGCGAGTGCAGATGAAGGTCCTCAAACGAGAAGTTCTTGACCGCCTCGCCCTTCTCGAATACATGAAACACTTCCGCCGACAGCACCAGATTCTGCAGCATGTCCGCACCAATATAAGACACCGCCATCGGGATGCTGGAAACATCTCTCGGCAATCCAAAGAACGCGGAGTTCACCAGCTGAAGAAGCTTCGATGAGATGCCCAGGTCCTGTTCCACGATCCGCACGACCTTCTTCAGCGAATAGTCGGGATCCTGAAGCGTTTCCCGCAATTCCAGATAGGCGCGCGGCATAACCGGCAAATCTTGCACCGACCCAACAATGCCGGCGAGCAGCTTGTTGTTCAGCAGCACTGCCAGGCTGGTGGCGCGCTCGATGGCGGCGAGCAGCGTTTCCAGATCGCAGGGCTTCAAAAGGCATTGGTGCGCTACCGACACGGCGCGCAAGGCATCTTCCATTTCCTGGTGGCCGGAAAGAACGATGCGCACGACGCTGGGCCACTGTTCGCACACTTTTTTCAGCAGGCTCGCCCCATCCATCTGGGGCATGCGCAAATCGGAAACTACTACGTCGAACGGCGTGGCAGAAAGAAGCAGCAACGCCGTGTCTCCATCGGGCGCAAAGGATATCTCCCAGTCCGCGCGCTGCGGCGCGAGCATCCGCTGCAACCCTTCGAACGCCTGTGGCTCGTCGTCTACAAACAAGATGCGCTTCATTCCCGCTCCGATTGTCTTTTTTGGACCAACGCGCCCGGTCAATCCTGGCCGCGCAAACCGACCGCCCGGAGATGGCACGTTGTCAAACGCGTGACTTCGGGCCTCTGCTGCCGAACGGCCCAGAAAGCCAAACAGCCGAGCGAACCGTTACGTCTGTGGTAATTTTCATTATCATGGAAGTCGCCCTTGATACCCGTTGCCAGTCGGACCTTTGATGTCCGATGAGTTAAGTAACACACCGTCCATGGGCCAACAGACATGTTGACGATTGCCGGCCGAAAACGAGCCGGGGGTTCCCGTTGAGCACCCACCCATGCTTGCCTCATCGCTGATTCCGCAACTTCTAACCGCAAACGAGCTCGCCGCGTTCTTAGTCGTGGCTTGCTTCTCCGCGGGCCTGAACGTTTACGCCACGATGGTCACGCTAGGCCTGCTCGCGCACGCCCACATACTCGCCTTACCTGCAGGACTCCAGGTCTTGGATAATTGGTACCTGATTGGGGTTTGCGGTGTGTTGTTCGTAGTCGAATTCGTTGGCGACAAGATTCCCCTGTTTGATCTGCTGTGGAACGCCCTGCAGACCTTCGTGCGCGTGCCGGTCGCAGCAGTGCTCGCCTATGCGGCAACCTCACAGATGCCCGAATGGCAGCGGCTGCTGGCAACATTGCTTGGTGCACTGATCGCCGTAGCCGCCCACGGAGGAAAAACCGCGACACGCGCCGCCGTAACTCATTCGCCCGAGCCCTTCTCGAATATCGCCCTAAGCCTCAGCGAAGACGTCGTGGTTGCCTTTCTGCTCTGGTATGCCACGCATCACCCGTTCGTCGCGGCAGCAATCGTCGGGTTCGCGCTCATTCTGATTGGCTGGTTGGCCCGCGTGGTGGTTGTCGCCCTCAAAAATCTCTTCCGCGATACCCAAGGAGCCCTCGCGAAACCCTCCCGACCGATCCATTGAAAAGGTTTGAATCTAGCGCCGTGGGCTTGGGCGCGGCACGTCCCTGTCGCGGTGTCCCGCGCCCGGGGCTTTCGCCTAGGGCTTCTTTTTCAAAAACCCACCCAAAATACCCGACGCAGCCGATGCTGCGCCGCTCGCGTTCCCCATATTGCTCTTGACCAGGTTATTGACCGCGCCCGACACATCAGGAATGAACTGAGGATTCGACGTGGTGCCTTTGACCGTGAACGGCACTGTGAGACCTCCCTTCGAGCTTCCACCGGTCAGCGAAGAGAGGGCCCCCACCGCGCCACCAGAAGCGCTAACCTTCGCCACCATCTTGCAGTCGAGCTGTTGATTCGCGCTCACCGTTCCATTCCCGGTAATCGTGCCGATCGAAGGCACCACCAGATTCAGGTTGTCCGCTCGCTCCCCTTGCTGGTCGACGCGAACATTCGCGCTCAAAGTTTGTATATCGGTATCTGAGCCGCTGGCGCCGCCCAATCCGGTAAGCGAGGAAAGCGCCCCCAACTTCTGCTTCAAATTGAACCCCGTCAGCTTCGCATTCGAAAGATTCACCGGCCCGACGATCACCAGCTTGTCCACCGGCCCACTGAGCGCGAGACTCGCATTCAAACTCCCGCTCGATAGCGATGCGCCCGACGGCAGCGTAATCCCCACGGCTGGCAGTATTCCTTCAAGATCGCTCACCGGCATTGCCTGCCCCGCCAGTTTCATTTGAATCGATGCGGTCGCCCCGGAGCTGTTGAATGTACCGCCGAGTTGCGCGAGCGCCTTGCCGATATGTACATCCCCTCGCTTCAGGTTCCCCGTTTCGCTTTTGAGGTCGTAGTCGGTATCGTAATCAACATTGAGCGGCACGCGAGAAGCCGAGCCATTGGCCACAACTTTGATCTTCTCAGCCTTGACCGTCCCCTTGGAGGTCATCTGCTTGCCGTCGGAGGCCAGCTGCCCGTTGAAACTCAAAAGCCCGGCAAGTCCCGAAGAAGGATCGACGAATCCGGTCGATGCAAGATCGAGATTCTGCACGTCGATCTGCGCCGAAAGCGGCGTCAGCGACGCATCCGCCTGATCGATCGGTCCGGCCTTTCCGTCAATTTTGATCGACCCGCCACCGGGAGTCTTGGCCGTGAGCTTCAAAGGAAATTGCACGGTGTAAGACAAATCCGAAGCGTCCACATCGACGTTCTGATAGGTCTGCGTTTTCCCGCCCGGCCCAATCCTCCCCACCGTGACCGTGCCATTCACGATCGAAATTCTCTGCACCGAAAAGTCCGCGGCAGTAGACGGGTTGCTGTCGCTCTTCGCCTTGGAAGCACCGCCCAGGCTCGAAAAATTCCAGGCTCCCGAAGGATTGTGCAGCAGCGTAACCTGAGGCTCGGTGATCGTAAACGAGCTCACCTCCAGCTTCTTCGAGAAGATCAGCGGCCACAACGCCACTCCGGCAGCCAATTCCTTGGCCCGCAGAAACGGCGCCGGGCTAAAGGCCGGATCGTCGGCGATCGAGACGTTATCGACCTTCACCGCCCCGGAAAGCAGCGCCAGCTGAATATTCCCGATCTGCACCTTGCGACCGAGCGCGGTTGAAAGATCGCCCTCGAGTGTGGGCTTGAACCGGTTCACGTCGATGAGAAACGGCAGCGCGAGCGCGACGACCAGCAGCAGCAGAACTACGACTCCGATGATGATGAGTGTCTTCTTCACAGTGAACCTCCGAGCGGGAAACTCTCAGGCGGATTGGGCGTCCCGAGCCTTCAGGAGAAGGCCATCATACTCCCGTGCAGACCGTGCGGCAATTTGTCTCCGTAATAAGCCAGGGGGCTAATTCCCAGGTCCTCCGCCGCCGTGATCGGCGCGCCTGTGCGCTCGTTCAATTCTCTACAACCGCCGTAGCAGCCTTTCGAGCGCGACTCGCGTCGGGGTCATCGGCTTCGGCTTAAATTGACCAGGCCCTTGGCCCGTCCATTTTTGCAAGCGTCGGCAGCACTCAAACCAGGGTTGCATGGCGAAAACACAGCGCCCTGGGTTGTGGGCTTCCGCTCGCTATGTATTGCTCGTCTTTGGCACCAGCCACATCCTTAAAGTCTGTGACCTAGGCCCGGTCACGCCCCATCGACCTTGCGCGGGATTTTGATTACCAGCATCAGGTTGGCGGCGATTCTCTCGTCAGAACTTGAGCGCCGCCGGCGAAGATTTCGTTAGGTGCTTATAACGAAAAATGTTAGGGTAAGGCTGCGTTTGTTGCTCCCGTAACACCTTTAGATTCGTCAAAGGGGCTGCGAGTTCACACTTGCCAGCGCCTTTGCTTTGCGGCTGGAGGCGGTCGAGAAGCACAAATAGCTTAAATGAAAAGTGAGTAAATAAGTGAGAGAACAAGGAACAGTGAAGTGGTTCAACGCCAGTAAGGGTTTTGGATTCATCCAGCGCCAGTCCGGCGAGGACGTTTTCGTCCACTTCTCCGCAATTCAAGCGGAGGGGTACAAATCGCTGAACGAAGGCCAGGCGGTTGAATTCGAAGTTACCCGCGGACCGAAGGGTCTGCAGGCGGCGAACGTCACTAGCCTCTAGTCGAAGCAAAGGCGGGCCGGCGAAAGCTGGCCCGCTTTTTTTTGCCTCTAGCATGTTCCTGGCCAGGAAGGTTTCGAGGTTCAAATTTGAGGCCCTGCTCTTCAGCGCGGCATGGTCCCCACAAGAGTGTACCGGCCTCCCATCTACCCTGCCCGCTTAATAGCGAATCCTGGTTCGGCCCGATCAGGGGCCAGCGCCTTGCTGTCGCACCCTGTTCCTGGCGAGTTTTCACCCTTCGCTAACCCCTACACAGGTCCGACGCAACCCTAACAAGGGTTCAGGAGATGCCGTTTGTGATTCTCGCCAAAGCGATAGGTGACCGGACGATATAGCGTCGATGCATCTTCCCGATTATTTTCTAATTACCGCAAGACCGGGATGGCCAGCCAGCAATGCGCGAGCGCTTCTAGGTTACGCTCACAATTCCCACTCCGGCCGATTTTGCGGAGTTTTCAGAAACGCACTTCCAACTGAAACCGTCTGCCATAGGCGCTTCTCGAGTCATGGTATGTTTGCTCAGGCGCAAGCCCATTGCTTGCCCCGCCGAGGCGAACTTTGGCAGGTAGTACGGACCTGAAAACGACCCCAGCACAAACCGAAGTACTCGAAACCGAGCCGTCTCCGCTCGCCAATCGGCCTGTTTTTCTAATCGCCGCAACATTCCTATGGCAGGATAGGCTGCGGCTCGTGGCGGTTTCCGCCCTTCTTCTGGTGCCCTGCTTCTGGCACCGCCACATCGTCGCTTCGGACCTCGGCAGCCATCTCTACAACGCCTGGCTAGCGCAACTCATTCAGCACGGACAAGCCCCTGGACTTTGGCTGTCCGGCCAGCGGACTAACGTGCTGTTTGACCTGATGCTCAGCGGGTTCGGATCGATCTTCGGCCTGTTCGCCGCCGAAAAAATCGCCGTCTCCCTCTGCGTCCTGGCGTTCTTCTGGGGCGCCTTCGCTCTTCTGTCCGCGGCCACGTGCCGGCCGCCGTGGTTTCTATGTCCTCTGCTCGCTCTGTTCGCCTACGGCTGGACGTTCCACCTCGGCCTGTTCAACTACTATCTCTCAATCGGCCTATCCTTCTTCGGGCTGGCTGTCTTGTGGCGCGGTAGGAACTGGGAGCGCGTGGCCATCATTCCGCTCGCTGCCCTGACGGCGGTGGCTCACCCGTTTGGCCTGATCTGGCTTGTGTGCGCCTACCTGTATATCGCAGTAACCGAACGCCTGCCCCTGCGATACCAAACCGTTCTCCTGCTGGCCATAGGCGGCGCCATCTGGGGAGTTCGCTACTATTTCAACCAGCACACCATCACCGAGATGGAGCCCGATCCCTGGTACTGGTTCACAGGCCTCGATCAGCTGATCCTTTTTGGCACCAGGTACCGGCTCATCAAGCGAGCCGTGCTCGCTTTTGCGCTGGTCGCACTCGCCGTAGACGCGATCCGCAAAAGGCACGAGCCCGGATTTTGGAAGACCTACAGCCTCCCCCTGCAGTTCTACATCGTCGTGGAACTAGCCGTATTTTTTTTCCCGAGAGGCATTCAGTTTCCGCATCGGGTTGCAATCGCGCTCATCACCGAGCGCCTCACATCCATATCCGCCGTGGTTGGCTGCTGCCTTCTCGCGGCGATGCGGCCAAGCAGGTGGCATCTTGCGACCTCCCTGGCAATCTTGGTGGTGTTCGCTTCCTTCCTCTATCAGGACACCGCAACGGTCAACCGAATCGAAGCTCAAGCCGAAAACCTGGTAAAGACTTTGCCCCCCAATCAACGTGTGCTGGCCTCGATATTCCAGCTCGATGACTCCCGCATCCTCATCCAGCACAGTATCGACCTGGCCTGCATCGGCCATTGCTTCAGCTATGGGAACTACGAACCCGGCTCAGCGGTCTTTCGAGTCCGCGCAAGCCCGGGGAATCCCTACGTGCTGCCCGACTACGAAACCGAACCGACACCGAAGACGGAACCTACCTGGTGCAGCCCGCCGACCTGCCCATCTCTCAGGTCTACCAATGCACCGAGGCGGGCCTGAGATTTATGCATCCGCCCGCCGAAGGCCGGGGAACAAAACAACAGCGCCGGCGTTTATCAGCAGTAAAATGTAGTGCGGATCTATCGCTCGCCAGCCATGGCCATCGCCGGCAGGCTGCCCTTGGCTGCCGCCGAAGCTCTTCACCGTCGGGGTGCGATTGGGTGTGCGCAGCAATTGCTGTTCGTAAGCCGCCGCCGCTTCCTTGGCATGCCCGGTGGCCATCAGAATGTCAGCATATAGCTCGGTGGCAGGTTTGATCGGCTCGGGCGGCCCCGAGGGCGGTGCAAGCGTGGCGTCGATATCCGCGGCCTGCTTGGCAATCTTCACGGCCTCCTCATTTTGGCCGCGGGCAAGCTGAACCTCCGCAGCAAGCTCCTTTTCCATAATCACAAACGGCTTCGCGGCGTACGCATTCCTGCTGCTTTCCACCTGTTGCTGCATGGCATGAAGCTCGGCCACGACCTGCTCTGCCGCCGGCAAATCTCCCAGCTTGACCGCGCTTAGCCCGGCGATAAACGTCCAGGCGCCCGTCCCGGGATAAACGCCGCCATCCATCCCCGCCGGAGCCACGTTCGCCGGCGGCAGTTCGATTTTCTCCCAGGTGCCGGTTTCGAGCATGTAGCGCGCGCGCATTCCCAGGTAACCTTCGTGCACGTTCCGTGCATTGGGATTGCGCGCCTCCGCCGCTTTCGCCGCCTCCAGATTTTTCCTCGCATCCTCAAAGTTCCCAAGCATCAGATTCCCGTATTCCAGCCACCCCAGGGTATGAAAATCCTCGCGTCCCTCCGGCAGATGCATCCGCTCATTGAGAGCCACAGCCGCGCCGTAAGCAACGATGTTTGACTTCACTACGTCGTCCCAAAGCCCCAGCCGCAAAAAGATATGCGTCGGCATATGCACGGCATGCGGAGCCGCGGGCGCAATCTTGGCATACGCGCGAGCCGCCGGCAGTGCCAGAATCGCGTGGTCTGGATCATCAAAGGCGTGAATAATGTAGTGCACCGCCCCCGGATGATCTGGATTCGCTTGAAAAACCCTCATGCAAATCGCCGCCGCCAGCGCCTGCCGCCGAAATCCGGTGTCCGAGGGCCGCACCGTCCCGAGCAGCGCGAGCGCGTAGAGCACTTCGACTTCCTGGTCGTCCTGCCACTTGTCGTACATCGCTTCCATGGCCTTCAAGTAGGCTTCATCCCGCGCAAGCTTATCGCCCGGCGCGTAGAAGAGTTGATTGACAGCGTCGAGATATGCTTTTTCCTTAGCGGTCTTCGCTTTCGCCACCCGCTCCTCGGCGCCAGGAGCCAGCTTTTCGAGTGCCTTCTTCGCCTTGTCCACATCCACTTCAGCCCACAGCGGATGATTGAAGCTCATCGCCTCGCCCCAGTAGGCCATGGCAAAACCCGGATCGGCTGCTTCCGCCTTCTGAAACGCAACCGCCGCTTCATCAAATTCGAAATTGTAAAGGTCTTTCGCGCCCTCGATAAACGCCGGCTGTGCAGCCGCCGCCCCCGAGGTAGGAAAGTGGATACTCCCAAGTGTCTGCGAGAACGACGGCACCGCCACGCCCGCGCAAATCACGACCGCAAAAAGAAATTGCTTCGCTCTGCCCAGCAGCTTTTTCTGCATACGCCTCTCCTGAAGAAGCACGATTCTATACGACCTGGTTTGAGACCCAGAGCAAATTGTGGGAATTCGTCAAGTGTCATTTTTGTGTCCGCTAGTATGTACCCCCATCCTCGTCGCTCCCAACCGAGCCCCGATTGTCAGTAACCGGTTGCCGTGGTGAAAAAGGCGGGGGGCGGCTAAAATCGCCCTTCCCCTAACCGGGGCGGCAGTGCTCGTGCTGGGCCCTGTCCCGGGGCAGAGAGGTCCCACTCGGAGCTGAAGGCCGCGGCGTTGCATCTGTAAACCTCACGGCGTCGGCTTGTTTCCGGAACGGATCTTCCAAAGCATCTGGCGCACGATTCCCTGCCACACTTCCGCATCGATCTCTGAAAGCCTCATCCTGCGAATCAGCCTCCGCACCTTCAACTCGTTTGCAGCGGCCGGCCCCGGATAACCGCTCTCGCGGAGCGCACTATTGAGCAACTCCGTAATCCGTTCCACCTGGGCACCGCTCGTCAGAGTATTTTTCGCCCCCGAGCCGGTGGCCGTTTTGGCCTCGCGCACCAACTCGTAAAGACAAACCGCCACCGCCTGCCCCAGATTCATCGAAATATTCTCTTCACAGGTGGGAATCCGCATCAGCCAATGACAGTGGCTCAAATCACGATTTGATAATCCAACCCTTTCGGATCCAAACAAAAGCGCCACGCGCCTTGAACCGAGCCCTTTGCGGATCAGCCTCCCTCCTTGCTCCAGACGATGCAGCCGCTGCTGCAATATCCGGTGCCGCACCGCCGTCGTTCCCACCACGAGCGAGCAATCCGCCACGGCCCGAGCAACCTCGTCAAACTCCTCGGCCTTGGCCAGCAATTCCAGGCCACCCATCGCCGACCGCGCCTCCCGAAACGCCGGCGCATAGGGATTCACCACCCGCAAATGGCGAAACCCAAAATTGCTCATGGCCCGCGCCGCGGCGCCAATATTCAGTGGATTGCGCGAGGCTACAAGAACCACCCGCAATCGGTCAAGTTCGGCTTGGTCAAGCAAGGCGATACTCATTCTAAGGCATTTATCTGGAACTGACAGCTGCCGGGGTCCCAGCGATTCCTGCTTTGGGGGCCAAAGTACAACCGTACTAGCGGTTCCTTACCAGTGAGCCATTGGTGGCTTCGGGCGCCCGCCGCTATTGTGGTTAGGAAGGCAGAACCAGGAAGCTGCGAGGGAGGCCCTTTGTCCGTTTCCAATCAGGCCCATCACGAGTGGTATGCAATCCGCGTCAAATCCCGCTGCGAAAAAATGGTTTCCGAGCAGTTGCAGCAAAAAGGATATGAGCAGTTTCTGCCCATGTATTGGTCCCGACGATTGTGGTCGGACCGCGTGAAGGTGCTGCAATTGCCGCTCTTTGCCGGCTACCTATTCTGCCACTTCGACATTGAAAAGCGCCTGGCCATTCTGCGGACCCCTGGAGTCGTCAACATCGTGGGCCAGGGGCCAGTGCCGGTCCCGGTCGACCCGCTGCAACTAGAAAGCATACGTCTGGCGCTTGCTTCAGGGAGCAAGGTTCAGCCATGGCCAACCCTGGAGATAGGCAGCAGGGTTCGGATCGAACTAGGCCCCATGCGCGGAGTCGTCGGAACCCTCTGGCGCCACAAAAATTCCACCCAGCTGATTTTGGGAATTGACTTGATGCAGCGCGCAGTAGCCGTCGAGGTGGATGAGAATTGGGTCGTGCCATGCAACCAGCAGGCTCCCGTAGTTCGCGAGTCGGAACTGGCGCATGCCGAAGCCTGAGGGAGATAGCTCTACCAGAACCTCAGCGACGCGCGACGCCGTTGGCGGCGGATAATTTCTGGACAGTTCCCTTGGTGGCAAGAATACGCTCGCGGAACTGTTCGTTCGTAATCACCCACCCGATCGAGCGCGCCACGTTCTGCAATCCCAGAACATGTAAATCTTCTCCGTACATGCTGGCCACGCAATCAGACAGCACCACCACGCGAAAATCGTAGTTAAACGCGGTAAAGGCGGTGTTCAGAACGCAGGTGTTCGTGTTGATGCCCATCAGGCAAACGCTCTTCACGCCCAGCGTGTGCAGCAACCGCAGCAAATCTGTCCCGTAAAAACAATCCAGCCTCTTCTTGTTGTCAATCAGGTAATCCCGCGGATCGAACAGCTCCGGTATCAGTTCGGTTCCGGGCGATCCCTGCAGGTTGTGCCCCTCGACCGTGCTGCGGCGATTCGGCGTAAGACGGTCCTGTTCCCGGGTCAGGTCGTGCAGCGCTCGCCAAAAGGGCGAGGTCATGCCTTCGCTGCCAACCCCGGGAATACGCCGGAAAACCAGCTTTACGTGAATCACCGGGACTCCCTGCCCGCGCGCAAAACCCAGAACGTCACGCGCGTTCGCAATCACGCGCTGGGAATCCTCGATCGAGGTAGGCATCGTCGCAACGGCCGGATCAAGATGGCCCCGATGCATGTCGATTGTCACCACAGCCGTTTCGCAAGGATCGAGAACCAGACCCTGGTAGAGTTTTTCTATCATCGACGAACGATCGACAATTTGAACCGTCGACATACCCCTCCTCCCCGCAGAACCCCGGAAAACGTGTCCGGGAGTATAGCGCTGGAAAGGCCCTGGAGCGAGGTTTGCATGGCAGAGAAACAACTCTGGGAGGACACCGCTCGGTCGCGCGAAACGGCGAAGCGCATGGCAAACCGGAAACAAGACGCCGCCGATTACTTGACCGGGACGATGGAGCGCTGCAGCCGGTCCGCCAGGGCCTGGAGCTCGGTTCGCAGCACTGCGGGCAGCCGGTCGCCAAACTTGTCAAAAAACTTGTCAATGGCCTGGGATTCTTCCACCCACGCCGTGGGCTCCACGCGCAGCAGCTCGCCGAGAGTCTGCTGAGAAATATCCAGTCCGTCAAGCGGCAGCGAGTTGGGCGTGGGCACGTTCCCGATGGCTGTTTCCTGCGCATCGGCCCGCCCTTCGATGCGATCGAGCATCCACCTGAGGACGCGCACGTTCTCGCCGTATCCGGGCCACAGGAATTTCCCGTCCGCTCCACGCCGAAACCAGTTCACATGAAATATCTTCGGCGGGTTTTTCAGTTTCGAGCCCATCTCAAACCAGTGCGCAAAATAATCCGCCATGTTATATCCGCAAAAAGGCAGCATCGCCATGGGATCGCGCCGCGTCACGCCCACTGCTCCGGTGGCCGCCGCGGTGGTCTCAGAGGCCATCGTCGCGCCGACAAAAACGCCGTGTTGCCAGTCCCGCGATTCAAAAACCAGAGGAGCCAACCGAGCGCGCCGCCCGCCAAAAATCAGGGCGGAAATCGGCACTCCTTCCGGATCGTCCCATCGCGGCGAAATCGAAGGCGACTGTGCCGCCGGCACCGTGTACCGCGAGTTCGGATGGGCTGCCGCGCCCGAGTGGCCGTTGTGCGTCTCGCCTTTCCAGTTGATCAACCCGGAAGGCGTCGGCCCCCCGATTCCTTCCCACCAGGGCTCGCGCGAAGCGGTGAGCGCCACGTTGGTAAAAATTGTGTTGGTGTGCAGTGCGCCCATGATGTTCGGATTGGTCTTCTGGTTGGTCCCCGGGGCCACGCCAAAAAAGCCCGCTTCCGGATTGATCGCACGCAGCGTCCCGTCCGACCCAATGTGCATCCAGGCGATGTCGTCGCCAATGGTCCATACCCGATAACCTTGCGTCTCGAGCGCTGAAACCATCATGGCCAAGTTCGTTTTCCCGCAGGCGCTCGGAAAGGCCGCCGCCATGTAGGTCACTTTTCCCGACGGCTCTTCCAGGCCGAGGATCAGCATGTGTTCGGCCATCCAGCCTTGGCTGCGCGCCATGTAGCTTGCGATCCGCAGCGCCAGACACTTCTTTCCAAGCAGGGCGTTTCCGCCGTAGCCAGACCCCACGCTCCAAATCAAACTTTCTTCTGGGAAATGCAGGATGAACCGCCGGTTGGGATCCAGATCGCCCAGCGAATGAAGCCCGGGAACAAACTCCGCCGATTCTCCCAGGCGCTGCAAAGCCACCTCGCCCATGCGCGACATGATCCGCATGCTGGCCACAACATAGGCGCTGTCGGTAATCTCAACTCCAATCCTGCTGTAGGCAGACTTCTCCGGCCCCATGATGTAGGGCACTACATACATCGTGCGGCCCTTCATCGCCCCCTCAAAAATCGGCCGCACCTTCGCCTTGGCATCGTCGGGGGCCATCCAGTTGTTGGTCGGACCGGCATCGGCCCTGAGCCGGGTGCAAATAAAGGTTAGGTTCTCGGTGCGAGCCACGTCGTTCGGATTGCTGCGATGAAGATAGCTGCGCAGATAGGTGCTCGGGTTCAGGTCGATGTAGGTTCCATCGCCAAGCATCTGTTCGGTGAGCCGATCATTTTCCGCCTGCGATCCGTCGCACCATACAATTTTAGACGGCTTCGTCAGCTCTGCTGTTTGCTTGACCCAGCTTTCAAGTGGCGTTGCCAACCGACTCCTCCTCGGGCCCTCGCGACGGAAAAGTGCTACACGGATGGATGCATGAGCGAATCATCCCGGAAGGAAAAAACGCCCACAATAATCATATATCTTAGGCCACCGCGACCTTCAAAAGCAAGGTGATGCCGAGTGTAACTTTCAGAGAATGTTCAAGATGTTATACTTTCAGGAGATAAATGTTTGCCCGGAAATTCTCGGCGGAAATGCAGGTCGGAGACGAAGTAAGGCCGGTGCCGCTTGCTTGGCTCGACAGCTTCTGCATGCGCAATTTCACAGGTTCGGGCGAGTTCGATGACACGTTGCCGACCGGGGAAGGCCGACTGGAGACCGGCCTGGGTGTGAGTGCGGCGCGACTCGCAACCGCCCTGGGCGAGTGGTTCACCAAGCGCGGAAAAGCAAACGGGAAACCTGTCGTCGTCAAACTGCAGGAACTCCGGTAGGCTAGCGCACCCCGCTGCGGTCCTCAAGGACTGGCCGCCGCGGTCGCCCGAGCAGCGATCTTCGCCGCTCCGCAACACGCCTGTCGATGTGCCCTTCCAGGGCTGCTTTGATCTTCGGCAAGGCCGCCCGCGTGGCGTCCTCTCCGGCAGCCACCAGCTGCGGCGTCTTCACAAATTCATCCCACAGAATGTGATGCACATCGGGTTCGATTAATACATCGCTGGCCGACCGCCAGGTCTGCGTCGCCGCGATTTGAATGATCGAAAACGACCGGCTGATCACTTCAATGGTGTTTCGCGGCCTGCTATCGAGAAGCCCCGGCTCGAGATGAACTGCAATCACCACCTCGGCGCCCATCTTGCGAACCGCTGGCGCGGGAACCGTTTCGGTCAGAAATCCGTCAACGAGAATCTGACTGCGGTATTCGACCGGGAGAAAAAGTCCCGGGTAGGCACAAGAAGCGCGCAACGCCGGAGCGATCTCGCCTTCGGTAAAATGAACCGATTCGCCCGCTATCAGATCGGTCGCCACGATACTGAGCGGCAGCTTGAGCTCGTGGAAATATCGCGCCGGGGTGAATTTGCGGAGGTAATCTTCCAGGCGCTCGTTGGAAGCCATTCCCATTCGGGAAACGGTCCAGCGCCCGAAATCGCGGAAGTGCGTTTCCGTACCTTGCCGCTCCATCTCATCCAGGGACGTCCCGCTCGCGTAGGTGGCCGCGACCAAGGCGCCGACACTTGTGCCGGCGATGAAATCGACCGGAATCTGGTGCTGCTCAAGCACCCGCAGGACGCCGATGTGAGCGATCCCGCGCGCGAACCCGCCTCCGAGGGCGACGCCAATCTTCGGCCGCCGGTATTCGCCGTTGTGCGCTGATTGTTCGGCGCTCGCGTGCGCATACGCGAAGGTTCGAACTCCCGCGACCGCTTTCTTCAACCAACCCATCGCTCACCCACACTGAATCCTAGCAAATTTCCCTTGCAGCGGTCTTTCCGGTTGACCCGCGCGTATCCCTTTTGCAACGATGTCGTGTTCAAACAATGCCGCAAACCCATGTCAATGACGTCGCGCCCTTGAAGTCATGGCGATAAGACGAGGCCCATGAAACGTCTGATAGAGAAAGTAGCCGTGCTTGGCGCGGGAACCATGGGCTCGCGAATTGCCGCCCATTTCGCAAATGCCGCTATCCCCTGCTACCTGCTGGACATGGTTCCGCCCGAACTGAGTGAGGACGAAAAACGAAAAAAGCTCACTTTGCAGGACCCACGCGTCCGCAACCGCCTGGCGCTCGCGGGCCTGGCAGCAGTCCAGAAATCCCGGCCCGCCGCGTTCTTCACTCCGGAAACGGCTCGCCTGATCACCCCAGGCAATTTTGACGACAACCTGGCCTGGTGCGGCCAGGTCGACTGGATCGTCGAAGCGGTTGCGGAAAATCTCGATATCAAGCGCACGCTTTTCGAGCGCGTCGAAGCCGTCCGCAAACCTGGCACGATCGTTACCTCGAATACTTCCGGCCTTCCCATTCATCTGATCGCCGCAGGCCGCTCCGAGGATTTTCAGCAGCACTGGGCGGGCACGCACTTTTTCAACCCGCCGCGCTACATGAAGCTGTTGGAACTGATTGCCGGTCCCCAGACCCGCCCCGACGTCCTTGAGACCCTTGCTGAGATTTGCGATTTTCGCCTGGGCAAAGGCATCGTCAAAGCGAAAGACACTCCGAATTTCATCGCCAATCGCATCGGCACATTTTCCATGCTGACCAGCATCCGCCAAATGCAGTCGCTCGGCATGACCGTTGAACAAGTCGACGCCTGCACCGGCCCTGCCGTCGGCTGGCCGAAATCCGCCACATTCCGCACCGCGGACCTGGTCGGCCTGGACGTCCTCGTTCACGTGATCCGCAACATTCACGAAAACGCGCCCGATGACGAATCGCGCGAAATCTACCGCATCCCCCAGCTCGTCGAATCCATGATCGAACGCGGATGGCTCGGTGAAAAGACCGGCAGCGGATTCTACCAGCGAGTCAAGAAGAGCGCTGGCTCGGAAATCCTCACCCTCGATTGGCAAAAAATGGAGTACCTCCCGCGCCCCAAGGCCAAATTCGCCTCGATTGAAGCGGGAAAAGCCATTGAGAATACGCGCGAGCGGCTGCGTTCGCTCCTCGCGCCCGCGCTGGCAGGAAAAAGCGGGGACCAAGCCAATCAATTGCTGTGGGCCACGGTCAGCGAAACGTGCCTTTACGCCGCCCGCCGCGTGCCTGAAATTTCCGACCGCGTCGTCGAGGTCGACCGCGCCATGCAATGGGGCTTCGCCTGGGAGCTCGGCCCGTTCGAAATCTGGGACGCCGTCGGCGTCGAGCCAATGGCCCGGGCGCTGGAGCGCCAAGGCCAACAACTTCCGCCGCTCGTCACCGAAGTGCTCGCCACGCCTCAAAAATCGTTCTACCAGTCAGAGCAAGGAACGACGCGCTACTTCGACTTGGCCTCGCGCAAATATCAGCCGCTAGAAGTTCCTCCCGGCGTGCTGCTCCTCAAGTCCCTCAAGGAACGCAGCAAGGTCGTCGCGGAGAATTCCGGTGCCAGCCTGATCGACTTGGGCGACGGCGTGCTCTGCTGTGAATTCCATTCCAAAATGAACGCCATCGGCGGCGACATCGTCGCCATGCTCCAGGCCGCCGTCGCCAAGCTGGAAACCGAATTCGAGGCTATGGTCATCGCCAATCAAGCGCCCCACTTTTCGGTCGGCGCCAATCTTATGCTCCTGCTCATCAGCGCGCAGGAGGGAGAGTGGGACGACATCCATCTCGCCGTCCGCCAATTCCAGCGCGCCACCACGGCCATCAAGTATGCCCCGCGTCCGGTCGTAGCCGCCCCGCAAGGAATGGCCCTCGGCGGAGGATGCGAAATCAGCCTGCACGCAGCGCGCATTCATGCCGCGGCCGAAGCCTACCTGGGCCTTGTCGAAGTAGGCGTGGGTTTGATTCCCGGCGGCGGGGGCACCAAAGAAATGCTCATCCGCGCAAACGAACACGCCGCCGGGGCCGAAAGCCTGGACCTGTTCCACGCGCTCAAGCCCATCTTCGAGAATGTCGCCATGGCCAAGGTTTCCGACAGCGCCGAACAGGCGCGCTGGCTCGGCTACCTCCGCCCGGCCGACTTAATCGCCATGAATCGCGATCGCCTGGTCGCTGACGCCAAGCAAACCGCGTTAGCCATGGTTCGCGCCGGATACCATCCGCCCGCGCCCCCTGAAATTCGCGTGCTCGGCGAAGAATTCCTGGCCGCGGCGAAACTCGCAATTCACCTGCTGGTTCGCGGCGAATATGCCAGCGAATACGACGCCTTGGTCGCGAGAAAGCTCGCCTACACCCTGGCGGGCGGCGCGATCACCGCGCCTCAAACCGTTTCCGAGCAGTATCTGCTCGATCTTGAGCGCGAAGCCTTCGTCAGCCTGTGTGGCGAAGGAAAAACGCAGCAGCGCATCGCGCATACGCTCAAAACCGGCAAGCCCCTCCGCAACTGAACAGATGCCCAGTCCAGTGCGCGCGGGCAACTGTTTTGACAAAGACCAGCTCTTAGTACCCGAGCAATTGCAGCGCTTTGGTTCATCGCTCAGGCGGCCGCTCGGACACACGGCGAACCGCGCAGATGCTATATTCTTGACCTGTCGCCAGAGCAACCGAGTTTCAGCTGGCTATCCGCAAAAAATTTAACGGAGAGAGCAACTTGAGGCTGAGTCTGAAAGCAAGCCCGCTGCCCGCGGGAGCCGCGCACCTAGCTGCGGCGATCCTCTGCATCTTTAGAAAGAACACGGCCCGGCCCATCCGCTGCTCGCAGCAGAACATCGGCAGGGGTGTTCTTTGATGCTTCGACCGGCCCGGCAGGCGGCGACATGGCTCCCCGTAGTCCTCGGAATCCTCTTCCTGGCAGGATGCCAAACAGGCAACGGCACCTCCGGCACTTCGAGCAGCAGTTCAAGTTCATCGAGTGGTTCAAGCAGCTCTTCGAGCACCTCCACAACGCCCGGCCCGGTAATCGTCTATCCTGGCTCGGTCAGCGTCCCCATCAACGGAAAAGTTCAATTCACCGCCTTCCTGCCAAGCGCGCCCACCTCCACCTTCACTTGGAGCGTCACGAGCGGCGGCGGCACTATCAGCAACACCGGCGCCTACACTGCCCCAGCCAGTCCCGCCACCGTCGTCATCACCGCAACCTCTTCGGCCGGTTCCACGCTAACCGGAACAGCAACCCTAAACATCTCCGCGGCCCAGGGAGTGCAACTGAGCCCCTCCGCCATCGCCATCCCGGCCGGTGCAACGCAAGCATTCGCGGCCACGGTCAACGGCGTGGCCGCCACCGCCACCTGGGAAGTGAACGGCACCGTCGGCGGCGACGGCCTTCACGGCACCATCGACACCAGCGGTAACTACAGCGCCCCTCTCAGTCCCCCTCCCGGTGGCACGACCACCATCACCGCCATCAGCGGAACGGGCGCCTCGGCAGTATTCGGCACGGCCACGGTCGCCGTCGTTTTTTCCAACGCCTCGTTCAACGGTCCCTACGCCTACTCCTACAAAGGAAACAATTCCTCCGGTTTCACCGCCGTCGCCGGCAGCTTCATTGCCCAAGGATCGTCGGGTCAAATTTTCAATGGCCTGCAGGACGTCCACACTGCAGGCTCTGCGGCTCCTGCCAAGACCCAATTCTCTGCAACCTTTGCTGTAAATCCTGACGGAACCGCCACCGCCACCTTGCCCGGCAGCGTGTCCTGGGAATTCGCCTTGGTCGCCAATCCGGTCGGCGGCGCCGCCCGCCAGGCGCGTATGATCCGCTTCGACACTGGCTCGACCGGCTCGGGCACGATCGAGGCCCAAAATTCCACCCAGCTCAGCGCCTCGTCGTTCTCCGGCAATTACGCCTTCGGCCTTTCCGGTGTGGACAGCGCCGGATTGCCCCTGGCGCTCGCCGGCAGATTTTTCGCCGACGGTCTCGGCACCATCCCTCCCGGCTCCGCCGTTCAAGACATCAACGACAACGGCAAAAGCACCTTCAACGCCGGCACCACCACAACCACCACAACCACCGCCGATACAACTCTGCAGGGAACTTTCCAGATGGATGCCTCGGTCCCCAGCAGCGGCCGCGGCACGCTCACATTCTCAAGCACCAATACCTCGGTGTTCACAACCGCCACGACGCTGCAATTCGTTTTCTACCTGGTCGACTCCACTCACCTGAAGGTTGTCGAGACCGACAACAATGCCGCGCTCGCCGGTGATTTTTACTCCGCCGTGAATACTCCGGCGGATGGTGCCTTCTCTTCCGCCGGTGCGATTCCCAACGGCGGCTACGCTTTCACCCTCGCCGGAACCGGCACCAACGGAGCCTACGCCGTCGGCGGAATCTTAACCACCGGCGGCGCCACCAGCGGCGGAAGTTCCGGCACCGTCAACGGGGTGCTCGACATCAACAACGGAATCAGCGACATTCGGCTAAACGGCACCATCACCGGCTCCACATACACCGTCGACACGAATTTTGGCCGGATCACTCTGCCCCTTGACGTGAATGGCGCCACCGCAAATTTTGCCGGATACACCGCTTCCTACTTCGACAGTTCGAGCAATCCGGTTCTCCTGATCATCCTCATCGAGCTCGATGCCAAAGCAATTGCTTCCGGCATCGCTTACCCGCAGGCGTCCTCCAGCCTGGCACCGGGGAGCTACGCCTTGAATCTGGCCGGCTCCTCCGGCCCCAAAAGCAGCGCCCTCGAGCAAGACACCCTGGGACAGATAACCACGGTCAGCGCCACGTCCTTTAGCGGCGATCTTTTCATCGACAATCTGGCCACTGGAAGCGTCACCCCTCATGTGGCGCTTACCAGCAACAGCACCATCGTCAGCCCCACTTCGAAGGGACGCGGCACCGCCACCATCGCCACGAGCATCGCCTCATTTGCCGTGTCCTACTACGTGATTGACGCCAGTCGAGTGCTTCTGCTCGAAACCGACGGCGCCCGCGTGACGACAGGCGTGATCTCTAAGCAGTATTGAAACCCCCGCCCGCTCAAGCAAGGTTGGCTTATTCGGGAGCGGGCGCCCGGGGATGTCCTCTGAATCGATCCACGCCGCACGGGCACTTATTTCCCGTTTTATTTTCTTCTTAGTAACTTTTAGGACCGCGGTACTTTGGTACTATTGTCGCTTATTGTCACCCCCGCGAAAATGCCCTAAGCAACTGACACTGTTAGCACACCCGGGGGCGGCAACTCTGCCGTTGATAAAAAAAGATGTCCACACTTTCAAAGGAAACGATCGAAAACGGAAGTAGTTCCGCCGTTTCCCAGGCCAGCAGTTCTGCTCCACCGGCGCCTGGTCAGCTCCACTCCGACGCCGTTTCTCTGGAAGTTCCGCTGAAGGTTCACGGCTCGAAAGTCACCGAAGTCGTGCGCGGCGTGGCACCCCATACCGAGCCCTTCGAAGAGCAAACCAGCTCCATGATCGTCTTCCCGCACGGCGGCGTTCTGCGGATGTCGACTTCGGTCAGCGCCGGCCAAATGCTGGTGCTGACGAATCTGAAATCGCGTCAGGATGCGATTTGCCGCGTGGTGAAAGTTCGCACCTACTCGAACTCCGCCTCCTACGTCGAAGTCGAATTCACGCATCGCCAACCCGGATTCTGGGGCGTCTATTTCGAAGCCGACGCCGCCGAGGCAGCTTCCAAATCAAGCTCGCCCGCTGCGGGTGCTCTCTCCCAGGATTCCGCAAAGTCGGTCAGTGACGATTCAAGCTTCATTCACTTCGGCTCGCAAGAAGAAGTGCAGCCGGCCGCTTCCTCCACTTCTGCTGCCAAGGCCGCGCGGCCGGCTGCGCCACCGCCGCCTGCCAAGCCCGCAGTTGCCGTTGAGGTTGCGTCCTTGAAAGTCCTGGCGCCTGTGCCGGCAAATGTTGCCGCTTCGTTGTCGGCTGAGACCACGAGCTTGCAGCACGAGGAGGGCGCTTCGATCGCCGACTTGGAAGCAGAGGCTCCATCAGAATCCTCAAGCGCACGGGTGCAAACGGCCGGCGAAGCTTTCGGCTCGCGACTCAATCCCGCTGGCGACGAACAGTCTTCAGAAGGCAATCAGCTCGGGCTGCTCATCGCCGCCGGTGCCGCCGCGCTGCTCCTTCTGATCGGTGGTGGTGTGCTTCTGTTCCATCACAAGTCGCTCGAGCCCTCGGTTGCAGCCTCTGCGGCACACCCTCGGGAAGCAAAGCCGGTTGGAACGCCAAGCTCCAATGCCACCGTCACGCCATTCTTGTCGAAACCGGCGCCCGCGCCTACGGTCCGCGAAACTCCAACGTCCGCTGCCAAAGCGTCCAGCACAATGGCAGTAGTCCGCGAATCGCCCGCGGTCAGTAATCCGCCGGCTCCATCAGACCCTGCCCCAGTTCCGGCAACCGCTCCGTCCGCTCCGGCAGCCAGAACCAGCGTTCCGAGCGTCTTTGGCACTCTGAACGCGCATCCGATCACGACCAATCACAGCGTCGCAGCCGCGGCCCCCAACGTCGAAGCGACGGCGCCTGCCGCGGTCGAAAACCCCCTGCTGGGAATTGCCTCTGCTGGCGCCAGCAGCAGCGAGCTGCCGCCGCCCACCTTCAACGGAAACATCCCGCTGCCCACTGGCGGACGCGTAAAGGAACCGCAGCTTCTCACCCGCGTCCTGCCCCAATATCCGATGCTCGCCAGGCAGTCCCATACCCAGGGCGACGTCACGCTTCAGATCGTGGTCGACAAATCGGGCAACGTTGCCGACGGCAAAGTAATCTCCGGCCCGCCGACTTTGCGGCAAGCAGCCCTCGACGCAGTCCGCCGCTGGAAGTACGAGGCTCCTACTTTGGACGGCCAGTCAATCATGGTTCAAATGCTGGTCACGGTGCGCTTCCAGCTCTGATCAAACGTTTTCCACCCCCAGTGACCCTTGCTTCACCGCACGGCTCCTGTAGCCGTGTTGCTTTTTGCCTCCGGCTGGCATCCAATAGCTTACCTGCTTGCGGAAAAAGTCCTGGCCCCGGAGCCGCCGATAGTAAAGCTCTTCGCAGCGGCGCCTTTGGCGGCGCTATCTTTGTCAATCCGCTGTCAGGCGGGAGGTTGGCCATGCGCGATGCTGTGATCGTAAGTTCAGTGCGTACACCGGTCGGACGGGCCTCCAAGGGCAGCCTGCGCACCACCCGCCCCGACGATCTGGCGGCCCTGGTCATCAAGGAAGCGCTCGCCCGCGTCCCAGCCCTCGACGTCAAGGAAGTAGAGGACGTCATCCTTGGTTGCGCCATGCCCGAAGCCGAGCAGGGCATGAACGTGGCCCGAAACGCCTGGCTGCGCGCGGGACTCCCGGTTGAAACCTCAGCCATGACCATCAACCGCTTCTGTTCCTCCGGCCTTCAGTCGATCGCCCTGGCCGCCGAGCGAATCATGGCCGGCCAGGGAAACGTGGCCGTCGCCGGAGGCACCGAGTCGATGTCCATGGTTCCTATGGGTGGAAACAAAGTGTCCCCCAACCCGTGGCTCATGGACCATTACCCGGACGCCTACATCAGCATGGGCCTCACCGCCGAAAACGTCTCGAAAAAATACGGTATCTCCCGCGAGCAAGCCGACGAGTTTTCGCTCGCCAGCCATCAAAAGGCTCTGGCCGCAATTGCGGCGGGGAAGTTTCGGGACGAAATTGTTCCGGTCGAAGTCACCTACACCGCGCTGGAAGCCGGCGCCAATGGTTCTTTGAATGCCAGCAGGCCGAAAACGGTGAAAGCCACCTTCCAAACTGACGAAGGCCCGCGCGCCGATACGTCTCTGTCCGCGTTAGCAAAGCTCAAGCCCGCTTTCCATGCGCGCGGCGTGGTGACTGCCGGAAACAGTTCGCAGATGAGCGACGGCGCCGCCGCTGCGGTGGTCATGAGCGCAGACCGCGCCGCTTCGCTCGGATTGACGCCGCAAGCCCGTTTCGTCGCCTTCGCCACCGCGGGCTGCCCGCCCGAGGAAATGGGCATCGGCCCGGCGTTTGCCATCCCCAAGGTGCTCAAACTAGCCGGTCTCAACCTCGAGCAGATCGACGTCATCGAACTGAACGAAGCCTTCGCAGCGCAAGCGCTGAGCGTAATCAAGCTTGCGGGACTCGATCCGGCCCGTGTAAATGTAAATGGCGGTGCGGTTGCGCTGGGCCATCCGCTGGGCTGCACCGGCGCCAAGCTCACCGCGACGATCCTGCGCGAACTCGAGCGCCGCAAAGCGCGCTATGGCATGGTCACCATGTGCATCGGCGGCGGCATGGGTGCCGCCGGCATTTTCGAACGCCTGGCGTGACCATGCCCGCGGAAAAGATCCGAGGTTTCCTCGGGAAGCCGGCAAATCTCTGGGTATGACCTCGGGTGCTCGCAAATGCGGGCTTGGCTCCCGAGCAAAGCACTTGGATGATTTTCCGAACACCCTAGGAGTGCCGGGCCGACAAAGGGTTGCGCTAGAGGCTTTGCTCGAAAGGAAAAAATGATGGCCGCGACTCCCGTTTCCCACTCCCTGAACCGCGGTGGCGCATTTCTGATTTCCTCGACCGCCCTTGAGGACGTTTTCACCCCGGCCGATCTAACCGACGACCAGCGTCTGATCGGGCAAACAGCCGAGGAATTCGTCACCAAAGAGGTGCTTGCTCTGATTCCTGATCTCGAATTGCACAAACAGGGCCTGATGGCGCAGACGCTCAAGAAGGCGGGCGAGCTCGGCCTTCTGGGCGGCGGAATCCCTGAAGCCTATGGTGGCTCGGGCCTGGACAAAATTTCCGCCACGGTCCTCGCGGAGAAACTCGCCGGATACGCTTCGTTCGCCGTCTCCCACGGCGCCCACGCAGGCATTGGCACCGTTCCCATCGTTTACTTCGGCACCGAAGAGCAGAAGAAAAAATACCTGCCCAAAATCGCCACCGGCGAGCTGCTCTCCTGCTACTGCCTCTCCGAGCCGCAAGCAGGCTCGGACGCCCTCGCCGCCCGCACCCGCGCCGTATTGTCTGCTGACGGAAAGAACTGGATCCTCAACGGTCAAAAGATGTGGATCACCAACGGTGGTTTCGCCGACCTCTACGTGGTCTTCGCCAAGGTCGATGGCGAAAAGTTCTCTTGCTTCATCGTCGAGCGCGGCACCCCCGGCTTCTCGGTGGGCGCGGAAGAGAAAAAGATGGGCATCCGCGGCAGTTCGACGGTTCCCCTGTTCTTTGAAAACGCGCCGGTGCCGAGCGAAAATCTCCTGCACGAAATCGGCCGCGGCCACATCGTCGCTTTCAATACTTTGAATGTCGGCCGCTTCTCGCTGGGCGCCTACTGCCTGGGCGGATCGAAAAACGTCCTCGAAGCCGCCGCGAAATATTCCCAGGAACGCACCGCTTTCGGCAAGCGACTCGCCGAGTTCGGCCTGATCCAAGCGAAACTGGGCGAAATGGCCATCCGCATCTATGCGGTCGAATCCATGATTTACCGCTCCGCGGGCATGATCGAGGCCGCCGTCGCCAGCCCCGGCGACACCGCCGACAAAACCAAGCAAGCCATGCAAGTCCTTGAGGAATACGCCATCGAAAGCTCGATCAGCAAGGTCGTCGGCAGCGAAACTCTGGACTTCTGCGTGGATGAAAGCGTCCAAATTTTTGGCGGCTACGGCTTTCACGAGGATTATCCCGTGGCCCGCGCCTATCGCGACAGCCGCATCAACCGCATCTTTGAAGGCACCAACGAAATCAATCGCATGCTGATCATCCAGATGCTGATGAAGCGCGCCATGACCGGCGTCCTGCCCTTGATCCCCGCGGCCATGAAGCTCAGCGAGGAAGTTCTGGCCGGCCCCTCATTCGAGGAGCCCGCGAGCGGTCCCTTCGCAGAGGAAGAGCGTTCGCTCGCCCAGGCAAAAAAGATATTCCTGCTCGCCGCAGGCAGCGCCGTGCAGAAATTCCGCGAGCAGTTGGCCGAGCAGCAGGAAATCGTCGCCTCGCTCTCCAATATCGTGATGGATGTCTACGCCATGGAATCGTCTCTGCATCGCGCGCAAAAGTCTTCAGCCGTGCGAGGCCAGGCCGCTACCACCCTGATCGAGGCCTCCCGCGTTTTCCTCTACGACGCCCTCGACCGCATCGAAAAACAAGCCCGCACCGCTCTAGCCGCCGTGGCCGAAGGCGATGCCCTGGTCACGCAGCTAGCCGTCCTGCGCCGCTTCGCCAAGCACTCGCCCCTCGATACGGTTGCCATTCGCCGCCGTATCGCCGGCGCGGTCCTGGCACAAAATCGCTACCCGTTTGAATCTCGCTAGCTCCGACCCAGCTAGTAGTAAGTTAGTTTTACTTTTGGCTAACCTTTTTCCCTCGAGCAGCTTCCAAAATCAGCAAGCTCCTGATCCTCAATAACTTAGAATCCGACTCCTTTGGACGCCGCGTTGCATCTAAGGCCACAGGGGTAGTTGCGAATCCATGAAACCTGTACTAGACCGCATCAAGTTCTTCCTCGGCGCAGCAGCAAGGCAGGCAAAGCTGCGCAAGGGTTTAACCTTCGTGCTGGCCGTCTTCTTATTCCTGCAACTCTATTTTGTGCGGGAATTGATCGCCGCCGAATTGCTCTTCGGCCTCGGGTTCCTGGTGCTGTTGGCCTTGGTCACCATCTTCTACGCGGTCGGCTTCCTCGGCGAACGAAGCTTTCAAATAGTGGAAAGCGGCGCCCACGCTGCGATGCCCTTCGCCCGCCGCGGATACGCCAAGATTGAAGAGATCAGTAAAAAGCCATTCCGCCATCCACGTTCAGAGTCTGCCCAGTAATCGCACTGGCCTGATCGGACACCAGAAACAGCGCCGCAGCCGCGATTTCATCCGCCGTCTGCGGCCGGCCCTGCAAAATCCCCTCGAGCATCTTTGAAAACAGTTCGTCGCGATCCGCCTGAAAATGCTTCGCCAAATTCCTTCCTAATTCCTGCGACATCCTGGTCTCCGGCACCGGGCCCGGGCTCAGCGCATTGACGCGCACGCCCTTCCGCGCCGCCTCGGCCGCAAGCGTATGCGTCAGCCCAATCACTCCCGCCTTGGAAGCAGCGTAGGCGCTGTTCAAAGCAAACGCCGCCTTGGCCGCGATGCTCACGATGTTCAGAATAGCGCCGCACCGGCGCTCATACATTTCCGGCAGCACCAGCCGCGAAAGCAGAAACGTCCCGCGCAGATTCACCGCAATCACCCGGTCCCACTCCCGGGGATCCACCTTCTCGACCGGCTGCACCGGCCCGTAAACCCCGGCGTTGTTTACCAGAATATCGATCGCTCCAAACGCGTGACGCGTCTCCCGCACAATCTTTTCGCAGTCCGCCTCGCGCGATACATCGGCGGTAATCGCAATGGCCCGCCCGGGCAGTCGCTGCACTTGCTCGGCCACGCCCTGCAGTTCCGCTGCGCTGCGTGCCGCCACGGCAATGGCCGCCCCTTCGGACGCAAAACGGTGCGCGATCGCCCGACCGATTCCCCGCCCGCCGCCCGTTACGACCGCAACTTTTCCCTCCAGCAGCATTCCCCTGCTCTCCAATTTCCGTGGAAGTTTCAGCCTGGCTACTGCTGCGCGGATTTCCCTGCAATCTCGCTGATCACCTGCCGCATCTCGGCATGGATTCGCCCATTGCTGGCAAGCATTTCACTGTCGCCCGGCTTATAGGGATTTCCCGCAAGGTCGGTGACCATTCCCCCCGCCTCAGTCACCAGCAGTATTCCCGCCGCCGTGTCCCAGGAGTTCAGTCCAAACTCCCAGAAGGCCTCAAATCGTCCGCAAGCCACCGAACATAAATCGAGCGCCGCCGAGCCATCCCGTCGCACGCCATGCGAGCGCAGCGTAAACTCCCAGTAATAACTCATATTGGCACTGCTCCGCCGATGCTTGGGCGGAAACCCGGTGCACACCAAACTTTCCGCCAGCTTGGCCACCGGCGATACATACATGCGCTTCCCGTTCCGATACGCGCCTTCCCCGCGCACCGCGGTAAACAGCTCATCGCTTGTGGGGTTCAGCACCGCCGCCACAATCGGCCGGCCCTCCTCGAGCAGCCCAATCGACACGGCAAAGCATGGATAGCCGTGCGCGAAATTGGTCGTGCCATCGAGCGGATCGACGTGCCAGGTATATTTCGCTCCGGCCGCCGCCCCCCTGCCGCCCTCTTCGGCGACAATCCCGTGCCCAGGGAACTCCGCGCGCAGCCGCGCTAGGATCAAGGCCTCGGCGCGCCGGTCAGATTCGGTGACAATATCCACTTCGCTCTTATAGGCAATTTTCTGGGGACGCCCGAATTCGGTTCGCAGGATGGCCCCGGCTTCGCGGGCCGCTTCAACAGCGGTATCGAGGAATTTTTTCATGCAGCGCTGGCAATTTACTGCGGCGCGCCCGAAGTAAAATATTCCTTGCGGTAACGCACCGTATCGCCCGCTGCTACTTTAACTTGAAGGTGCCGGTCACTTCCAGAGGGCGGCACCGGATTCGGATAATATCCGAGCAAATACTGCGTGCGCAGCTCGCGATCGATGCGACTGAACATCGCCTCGAGCTGCCCGAGATTGTCGAGAATAAACACCGCGCCGCCGGCGCTGTCGGTAATCGTAATCAGGGCATGTTCGCCCGCGGTTTCGCGTCCGCTCTCGCTCTTGATCGGCCGGATCACAATCGAATAAAGCAGCGCATCGGAGGCGATCGCCGCCCGCCGGGCATCCTCGAACTTCGAATAGCTGGTCGTCTCACCCGCATCGGTAACCAGCACGATCGCGCGCCGCCGCCCCGAAGGCCGCCGCCTCAGCCCATTCGACCCGAGCACCACGGCGTCATACATGGAAGTCCCGCTGCCAGGGACCACGCGCTTGACGGCCGATTCGAGCTCGGGCACATCTGCTGAGAAGCCCGCCAGCTCGGTCACCCGCTCGGCAAACTCGAACACGCCGAGCGTATCCCCGGGACGCACCACTTGCCGTATAAAATGCGCGGCCGCGTCCAACTCAAACTTGGCGTCCTTGAAGGTGCTCATGCTGGCATCGACCATCAGCGCAAGGTCCAGAGGACGATTCGTCTGGGCCTCAAACCGCGCGATTTTCTGCGGCACGCCTTCCTCGGAAAGGTCAAAAGCATCCTCGGTCAGATCTGCAATAGGCTCGCCCTTGGCATCAATCACGCTCACCAGGATGTTGACCAGATTCGTCTCCACCCGAATGACGCCCGAGCGTTTTGGTTCTGGCGGATTTTGAGCCAGTGCAGGAGCCGCCCTGCCGGCCAGCCCTCCAAGCGCGCTGCCCAGCAGGACCGTGCCGAGTACGGCGACCAATCGAGTCATCTGGAGGTAGATTCATCCGGAGGCAAAAGGGCTTCCTCGAACGCTTTCTCGCCCTCCGCCCACACCGCCCCGCCCACAAAATGCTCCTTTTTCCAGATGGGCACGGTCCTCTTCAGGGTATCGATTCCGTAGCGGCATGCCTCAAAGGCCGCCGCGCGATGCGGCGAACTCACCGCAATCAGAACGCTGGTTTCGCCTATCTCCAGCCTGCCCAGCCGGTGGACGATCGCGAGGCGATGAATGTCAAATCTTCTCGCGCATCCGCGCGCCAATTTCCCGCATCTTGGCAATGGCCATCGCTTCATAAGCTTCATACACAAGATACTGCGTGACCCGGCCCTTGAAATTGTTGCGCACGAAGCCGTCAAACACCACGAGCGCCCCATCCTCGGGCGCCGGGAGGCCTTCGAGGATTTCGCGTCCGATTGATCGGCTGACGAACAATCTGAAAAATATCGTCCGCCACGACCGTATCCTGCTCGCCCCCACTCACCGGCGGCAGAAACGCCACCTCATCCTCAGCGGCCAGCGCCGCCCCCCACCCCGCATACTCCTGGTTCACCGAAGCGGCAATCGAAGGGCGAAACTCGGCAAGCTTAGGAAAGCGCTTACCGTAGCGCTCAAAAAGATCCTCGACGCGCGCTCCCTCCGCTAGCTCGGCGTCATCCTGCTCGACGCCGACAATTTCTTTGAGCTGGCCAAAAAACAAAACGCGCACCCGCATCCCATCATTCTACAGCGCGAAATCGCGGAATCAAAAGCTTGCTCCGGCGCCGCAG